>CAZDZV010000003.1:0-94646 GCA_964510025.1 uncultured Methanosarcinales archaeon | reverse complement strand
GGTGTCTCTGCGCATGTTTCCTGGCCGTTGCAGAACAATCCGTCATTGCAGTCGTCCCTGTCTATATCATCTAGTATGCAGGTAGGAACTCCCCCAACTTCGTCACAATTATATTCTTCATAGACTATATCGGTTCCATCACAGTATTCTCTACCTAAGTCTTCACAATCCTGCAGTTCGGCTAGTCTTTCACAGTAGAATGAAGAGCCGCATACCTGGCTATATATTGATCCCCTATAGCACCTGTCCAGACATAGCCCATTATTCGGAACAATGTCTGTTATTATGCAATGGGCAGCATTAAGCTCTTCGCTGCAGCTCCACTGCATCAATCCACAATCATTCATAACCCCATTCTTTGCGCCACAGTCTATAGAACTATTATCCACAGCGCATTGATAATTTTCACATACCCCTTCTTTTTCTATAAGTATATCTCCTGAACAATATTCATTATCAAGGTGTTGGCAATCATCGTCTGATACGCATTCAGCAATAACCTCAAGAAGTATTAGGATTTCCGCAGGTATATTGCTGCTGCATTTGCAGTCTGTTACGTTTGTTCTCAGATAGATCCTATAGTTGCCTGGTTTGGTCGGTGTCCAGTTAAATTCAACCCCCAGGGATGTATCTCTTTCTATATATTCTGTAGTGCTCTGATAAATAATAGTGCCGTTGCCCTCTTCAACAATAAATTCTATAGCAGTCTGTGCTGACAGCCAGTTCCTGACAATATCAGGATCATCTGGTTCACCCCAGGGCGCAAGTGGTGCCTCAGAAAAGGCAGATTCAACATCCGCCTGGATTGAAAACCTGTCGCCCATATCTAGCATAGCGGGCGCATCCACATTTGTTATGCTGGCTCTGCAGTTCCCATATTTTGTGAAGATAACATCCTGCGCAGACTCTCCATGGCAATCAGGCTTATAGGCCATCTCTTGGTATCTCAAGCATTCAGCAAACCAGTAGGTTGCGTAGCCATGTGCAGGGGCTGGAACAGGATATGAAACAGCGATACTGTTCGTTGAGGATGTTTCATCCGATACTTCTGTATCAAGATTATGGCATCCTGAATCACCACATATATAATTGATAGCTCTTACATTACTTACAGGGTTTCCCTCATAAAACCAGTTTGTGGTGTAATCATAGCTTGCGCTGGCTACGCCAGCTATCAGGATCATCATACAAAACATCAAAAACAGGTTCTTTTTCATCTTAACCCGGATGTGGACCTATGGGTACTGGGCATGGCTGTATGCCCCCATAAGATGTCCCCCCATCTCCTCCGCAGCATCCGCATCCTGCTAATGCAACTATACCGTATGCCAGGATCGCTGTCTCAACCAGACCCGCAATAAATCTGCAGTCGGTAGCTGCCTTCATGTCTCTGACTTCATCAAGATAATATACAAGCGGATAGACAAAGCCTGAATTTCTTTGCTCGTCCGTTAGTTGTGCTCCCTTCATTCTTTTTTCATTGTACTTCTGAAGATGATAGAATACATCACTGTCCTGCCTGACTGGTGAAATAAGGTTGCCTGCGAAATAATGCGCTGCTGTCAAAGCCAGGTCCTGTGGCTGTCCCTCAGCCCTGTATCTCTGATCAGACGATAGTGCATACTGCCTCTCGAGCCATGCTAATCCTTCCTTTAGTCTTCTTCCCATTTCTCTAATATGTCCTCTTTCTGGCTGATGCTTGTTCCTAGCAGCATAATTAAGAAGTTTGTTCAGGATGATTGTCTCATAAAGATCTGCGCAGTCCACATGGCCTAGGAAAGCTGCCACTGCCTGTCCCGCACCGTTTATGTCAGCAGCGACATTATATTTCCCATCTTCTGCTTCTTTAACCTGAAAAACTGGCGAACATCCTGCAAAATCTCTTACATCTCTTTCAAATCTGGCAGCAATTTCTTGGTAAGATCCATGATTTCCTGCTTTTCTTGCAGCAGATGTGTCATGTCTGTAGCAGTAGACAAAATCATCAAAAGGAAGCACAAATTGAGCAACATCATGGATCGCTTTTAATGGCCAAAGCAAAAGTTTGGTCCATGTCAGTTGAGTATCCTTATATTCATCATCCAGATGATGTGATCTTAAAAGCTGCTCTCTTGCAGCCCTAAATGCACCAAGATCTCTGTTCCCGAGCTGCTGGGCATATGCTCCCATGACTCTCTCGAACAATTTTTCATCATCCTTGCAGCCTGTTAGTTTTCTTCCTATCGCAAGCCTGGCCATATCTTCCTCAGACAAAGAAGAAAAACCACCCCCATAGAATTGACCTACAAGGTCCCATGACATAGACCTTACAGCAAGATCAACCATTCTGTCTCCTGACAGCTCTATATGCTTTTTTGCTCGTCCGCTAGCCTGTTGGGCAGCCAGATCAGCCATATGGGCATACATGGTTATTTGATCCAAAGTCCCGATTCCTGGAAAAGTAACAACTTTAGTTCTGGCTCCCTGGAAGTTGAGAAGCATGTATTCCAGTTGACGGGCATAGAAAGAAGGATCTGTCTCAACTGGTGTTGAAGCAGCATCTGCGCTTTTCCGCCTGTTACCAGTACAGCCGGCGCCCAGAGCAGCTGCTGCCGCTCCTCCTGCCAAAATTTGCAATGCTTCTCTTCTTGTAATCCTATCTGGCAAAAATATCCCCCTTATTGCAGGTGGTATTCAAACCGACTATTTAAATATTTCTAATATTTACTATTATTGAATACTAAATCTAATTTATTACCTTAAAGTTAAAAAGTAAATTATATTAACCAATATCTTACCCGGATGCTGTATGATAGACATAATCGGCGCTGGTCCTGCTGGCTGTTATGCTGCATATCTTCTTTCAAAAAAAAATACAGTGGATGTATATGAGCAAAAAAAGAAGATAGGCCATCCAGTGCAGTGTACTGGAATCGTAACAAGCACCCTTAAAGAGACTCTTGATTTCAGGCTACCTAGTGAAGCAGTTATAAACAAGGTTGATGATATTAGGATATATTCACCAGATCATAATTTTATTTCTCTTAGCCTTAAAGCAAAAAACCTGATTCTGGATAGAGCCAGATTTGATGAGCTATTGGCTGCTAAAGCTGAAGAAAGAGGCGCTCGTATACATCTTCAGCATAAAGTCATGGCAGTAAAAAATGATTTTTTTGAGATAAAGGATATTAAAAAAGGTATAAAACTCAGAAAAGAAAAAGATATCCTGATTGGCGCAGATGGTCCTCTAAGCATTGTGAGGGAAAGCATGAACAACTGCAGGATAAGCTGCATGACTGGATTGCAGTTCAGGGTAAAAATGAAAAATGAAAATTTCGTTGAATTTTATCCGTATATTGGGGCATTTGCCTGGATTGTGCCTGAAAGCAGGACAATTGCAAGAATAGGCGTCGCTTCTTACAAAAATCCAGCAAATTACATAAATAGCCTTCTCAAAGCCAAGAAGATTAGGGGGATTATAGAAAGGCAGGGTGGCCTGATACCTATCTATAATCCCATGATCAGAACCCAGCAGGATAATACTTTATTGGTTGGAGATGCTGCTACCCAGGTAAAGGCTACAACCGGTGGGGGGATCATACAGTGCCTTCTCGCAGCTAGATGTCTTATTGCTGGCTATGAAAAAGGATGGAAAAGGAAGATAGGAAGAGAGCTTTGGACTCACCTGAAGATCAGGAATATGTTGGACAGGTTTAAGCCTGAAGACTGGAATATGCTTACGTCTATTTTCAAGAAAAAGGCTAATAAAAGAATACTAGAGAACTTTGATAGGGATAGATTGTCGCACTTCCTGCCGCAACTGGCACTGCAAGAGCCCAGGCTGCTGTGTTTTGTTAGGTATTTAATATAGAAAGCTTTTTATTATACTCCTTTTTTCTAGAAACAAGGTGGTTTGATGCAGGATAATAATGACGATGAGGTTGTCATTGATTTCAAGAAAATAGCTAATTTTTTCAAAAGAAAGAAAAAACTGGGAAGTTTCGAAAGAGAAGTGAAACACACAGAAGCGGATATAAAAAGCCAGATAAAAGAAGAGACACAAAGGCTGGACAAGCTTAAAAAGGATGAAGCTGAAATAGAAAAAGCAGAAAAAACATTAGAGAAAGATGAAAGATTAGCGCAGACCATCGACAAAGAAAAGAAAGAGCTTCAGAAGGATCTTAGGCAGATAAGGGACAAGGTCTCTGAAGCAAAAGAAGATTTAGATGAAGAGGAAATCCAGTTTGATTTACAAAAAATAAGACAGATATTCAAGCAAGGTGACGTAGGCAAATTCTTGAACAAATATGGTATCTTCCTGGTAATCTTGATTCCGGTTATATTGGGCATATTCTTCAGAATGTACCCATCTCACCTGCCTTTAACAGATGAATGGGCCCAGTCAACCGTTTACAATTCCTACAAATCCCAGATAAGCGCACAGATAGACGCGCAATACCCAAATTTACCTGCTCAAAACAAGCAGACATTGATAGATAATGAGTTTGCCAACCTCTTAGAATCCCAAAAGGCCCAGATTCAAGGGCAGATTGAAGCCACATCTGACTATTTCAAAAGCAGGTTCAAGAATGAGGATGGCCAGACTTATTTGCTGGCAATAGATCCCTACCTATGGTACGGAGAAGCAAGAAATTATGTAAATTACGGCCACCTTGGAGATAAGTTGATTAACGGCACTTCCTACTACAGTCTTAGGAACGGCAGGATAGACAAGGAAGTATCTAAGCAGCTTCATCCGATAATAATTGCTAATCTTTACAGCTTTGTCCATTTTTTTAACAGAAATTTCACGCTATTAAGGTCTGCATTCCTGCTTCCGGTTATATTGATTACACTGTCAGTCATACCGGCTTTTTTCATCGCCAGGCGCTTTGGCGGAGTAGTAGGCGGATTATTCGCAGCCATAATGGTAGCCATCAACTCTTCCTTATTAGGAAGGACACCTGCAGGATTTGCAGATACTGATGGGTATAATGTCATGATGCCCTTGTTTATTGTATGGATATTTCTGGAAGCTTTTGAGACAAAAGATCTTAAGAAGAAAATTATCCTGACGAGCCTTTCTGGTTTTCTGACAGGGGTCTTTAGTTTTCTTTGGGGTCCTGGCTGGGCATATGTCTTTAATTTTGTCCTTGCAACCATAGGTATTTACCTGATATATGTGTTTATCAGCAACTACAAGGATGTAAGACAGGGATTTGCGAATTTTGTAAATAAGCTGCAGGTCAGGAACACTCTGATAATAGCCTTAACATACCTTGCTACAACAGGTATATTTGTGACATGGTTCAAGGGAAGCCTGAATTTCTATATATCTGGTTTTGTAAGGCTGTTCAGCTTTATCAGGCTAAAAGAGGTGGCTGTCAGAACCTTGTGGCCGAATGTACTGACAACTGTAGCTGAATTCAATCCCCCTCAGCTGAGCAGTATCGTCTCCCATATGGGGGGAAATGTTCTTTTCTGGATAAGCCTGGTTGGTATCAGCCTGCTTCTATTCAACAGAAAAAAGCTTAATTTTGCCAACATAGCTTATTTGGTCGGTTCTACTTTATATTACTTAGTTGTGATATATATGAAAGAATCGCTGAATGACCCGGTTACATTTATCATTATAATTGCCCTGCCGATCATAGCCGGCCTGCTGAAGATATTCTATCTGAAGGAAGGTGATGACATAGACATAAAGCTTGCTCTTCTGTTGATGATATGGTTCATGGGTACTGCCTATTCATTTACAAAAGGTGTCAGGTTCGCCATATTGATGGTTCCTGCGTTTGCAATAGCCTTTGGAATAACTATCGGAACAGTGTTCCAATATTTATCAAAAATAATTACAAAGGAGATGAATATCAATAGCTTTTTTTCAAAGGCATTTGTTATTATAATGGTGTCCTTATTATTGATAAATCCGCTGAAAGCAGCTCATAGCACAGCCAGGCAGGAGATGCCCAGCATGACAGATACATGGTACGAAAGCCTCACTGCGATTAAGGATAGTTCTGAGGATGCGATTATAACATCATGGTGGGACTTCGGCCATTGGTTTGTGGCGATAGCGGAACGGAGGGTTACCTTTGATGGTGGTGACCAGGGAAGAAGGATCCACTGGGTTGGAAAAAGTATACTTGCAAATGATGAGAAGGTCAATGTTGGTATTCTGAGGATGCTGAATTGCGGCCAGGAAGAAGCTTTTGATGTCCTAGACAGCTATTTAAATGATACAGTTGTTTCCATAAATCTCCTGAACGAGATCATATTGATGGAGAGAGAAGATGCAAGCAAAAGGCTGGAAGCCGTGATTTCTCCAGAGCAGGCAAAAAACGTTCTAGAACTTACGCACTGCCCAGACTTGATTGACCAATATTACATAACCTCCCAGGATATGATAGGAAAAGCAGGTGTTTGGGCCCATTTTGGCTCATGGGACTTTGAGCGTGCAAGCATGTGGCAGAGTGTAATAGGAAAAAATTACGATTCCGGTACCGACATACTAGAGAACAGGTTTAATCTTACGCCCGACTTAGCAGACCGCTATTATTATGAGATCCAGGAAACCAAGGCTGATCAGTGGATTGCTCCTTGGCCCTCTTTCAGGTCAGACCTTAATAGGTGCACTCATGAGGGGGATTTGCTTAGTTGCGCAAATGGCCCCATAGTGAACCTTACAAATTATGATGTAACGTTCCCGACACCGGAAGGCGACATGCACCCTGCATCTGTTGTCTATCCGGGAAAAACTGACCTCTTGGAGAAGAAGTTTTCAGAAAACACAGCCCCAGTATCTGTGGTACTTATCGGTCAGGGAGATGACACCAGGGCATTGTTGGTAGATCCGCCCTTAGCAAAGAGTATGTTTATCAGGTTGTTTTTCTTCGATGGACTGGGATCCAGGCACTACACAATCGTCAGCGATAAAACTACCGTTACCGGGCAGAAGGTTCAGGTATGGAAAGTAGAATGGGAAGAGCAAGAGCCCATTACACTATCAGGCAAGACAGTAAAGCTAGGTGATACTATAAGTCTGGCATACATAGGCTGGATAGATAACGGGACTGTCTTTGACTCCACTATAGTAGACTGGCAGGAAAAACAGATAACAGAAGATACTCCGCTGACAGATACTGAGGAGTTTGAATTTACAGTGGGTTCAGGCCAGGTTATAGGTGGGTTTGATGATGCTGTATTGGGCATGAAAATCAATGAGACAAAGACATTTAGGATACCGCCTGAAGAAGCATATGGTACAGATCCTGCCGCCCATCCCTTGGGCAACAAGACCCTTAACTTCAAGATAAGGCTGCTGAAGATTTCCTAAAATGGTTTGGATTGTCATTCCTGCGAAAAATGAGGAAAAGACAATCCGGGATATAATCAAAAAAATCAAGAAATTCTATAAGAATATTGTGGTGGTGGACGACGGCAGCTCCGATAGGACTGCGGCTGTTGCTAAGAAGGATGCTATTATTTTAAGACATATCCTCAACCTTGGAAAAGGAGCTGCACTCAAGACCGGATGTGACTTTGCCCTAAAGAGCGGCGCAAGATCACTGGTAGCCATGGACGCTGATGGTCAGCATGACCCAGAGGATATTAAGAAATTTATCTCAGCTCTAGAGGGAGCAGATATAGTCTTCGGGTACAGGACCTTAAACAAGGACATGCCCGCTATCCTGAGGATTGGCAACAATTTTATAAACTGGATAACAAGATTATTATATAACATCGACATAAAAGACACACAGTGCGGATTCCGGGCCTTTACAGCTGCTGCCTATAGGAAGATCCGGTGGAATTCGCCTGATTATAGCATGGAATCAGAGATGATCGCAAATTCAGGCAAGCATAAGTTAAGATATAGGCAAGTGCCTATTAAGACAGTCTACAAGGATAGGTATAAGGGAACGACTGTATTGGATGGGATTAAGATCGTATTCAATATGATTTCATGGAGATTAAGAAGGTGGTAAAATGGTATTGGGCATACAGTTTGTAGGAATCTTTTTCGGTCTGTTCATGCTGTATATTACAACACTATACAGCAAAAGAAAAGAGATTGATGCTAAAGAAAGATGGTTTTGGGTGTCTGCATGGATTGTCTTTATTTTGCTCGTCATATTCCCGAATTCAGTTGATATGATAGCCAGACGCGTCTTGAACATCAGCAGAACCCTGGATTTCTTGATCATTTTGGGATTTATGTTCTTGATCGGGATAAGCTTCTATAATTACCTGATTATCAAGAAAAACCAGAACAAGATAGAGAAGATAGTAAGAAAGATTGCTGTAAAAAATTCCTAAGATTTAAATAGGCTTTTCTATTACATAAAATAAATGGATATATTATTTGTATCAGAATACTTCCATCCTAAGATAATGGGGGGAGGTGAGATCAATCTTTTTCTTCTAGCTAAAAGCCTTGCTAAAAAGGGATTTAATGTTCATATACTTACCTCGAGATTAAAAGGGTATAAGGCAGATGAGACATTCCAGGGCATCCATATCCACCGGAAACTCAGAACAGGAACCGGTGTTACAGGCATCAAAGATAATCTGGTTAGGAGCCTTTTATTCCCTATCTCTATCCAGGCTGAAATCAAGAGATTGGGCTCATTTGATATAGTGCATTTCATCGGCTCATCTGTTCTTGCAGCTGAGACTGGATGCGTAGCCACAGTTGAAAGCTATCCTGCCTTATGTCCAAAAGGAGACCTGCTATATGGGGCAAAGGCCTGCAGCCATAGTTGCAGCTTTTCCCTGTTTCTTGGTTGTCTGCTGGATTCTGATGAGATAGGTAAGATAAAAAATAGGTTCTATCTGAAGTATAATCCTGCATTTTGGTCTTATGTGTATAGCTACTATAAAAGGCTAAATGGATCCCTGAAAAAATGCAATCTAATTGCTATAAGTGACTATGTCAGATCAAGGCTGAGAAAACACGGGCTCAAAAGCAAGACAATACCGAATATGGTGGAATTCAATAGATTCTACAGCAGTAAAAAGAAAAACAAAAAGACAAAGATTATTTACCTAGGATCTTTGACAGAATACAAAGGTCCCCATGTCCTGCTGCAGGCAGCTAAAGGTTTAGACTGTAGCATAGACCTTTACGGGGAGGGCATCCTGAAAACGGAGCTGCTTAAGATAATCAAGAAGAACAAACTTGATGCAAAGATACATCAGCCTGTAGATTACAGCATGGTACCAAAAATATATGCTGGCTCAGACATTGTGGTATTTCCGTCTATATGGCCTGAGCCTTTCGGAAGGATTGCCATTGAAGCAATGGCTTCGTCGAAACCAGTGATCGCTTCGGAGATAGGCGCTATCCCTGAAATAGTGAAAAATGCAGGCATACTGGTAAAACCCGGTGATATAGATGGGCTGAGAAAAGCCATCATAAGGCTAATAAAAAATAAGAATATAAGAACATATCTCGGAAATAAAGGAAGAAAAATCGCAAAAAGATACTCTGTTGAATCTGTAACCAGGCAAATCATAGAATATTACAAGAAAATAAAATGAAGATAGCCCTAATATCGACCTTCTTAGGTGAAAAATGGTCCGGTGCAGAGATAAGTAGCTTTCTGCTGGCAAAAAATCTGAAATCAAAGCAGGATTTATTTGTAATCACATCTAAGGTTAAGGAAAAACTTCCCTTTAGAAATTACTCCCTGCCTTTGCTCAAATTTGTTCCGAAGTTGGTACTTCTGATCGGCCATAGAATAATCGACAGGTATATTGAAAAACAGCTGATACAGATATTCAGCAAGGAAAAACCAGATATTGTGCATATCCAAGATTATGCCATGATGATAGCTGCTGTTAAGGCTGCAAAAAGGCTAGATATCCCCACTGTAATGACAGTGAGGTCATACCAGTTTGTATGCAACCTTTCAGTTTGTATGGAACAAAACAGGATAAAGCGGAACTGCAGCAAAGCAGATTACAAAAAATGCCTATATGAAACCTTCAGAAAAACTTACAGCAAAGGGTTCTTGGGTTTTCTTCTTTTTCCTTGGTTTTACAGCCAAAATATCAGGATAAGAAAATGGCTCAGGAAGATTGATTCCTATGTTGCTGTATCTGAATTCGTAAGAAAGCAGCTGCTAAAAGATAGCATCAAGAACGTCCATACAATAATGGTCCAGAAGCAGGATTGGCAGCCAAAAGGGAAGGGGCATCCAAAAAGGATATTTTCTGCAGGTGGATTAAGACCGTCCAAGGGGTTTGACTTCTTGATCAGGTCATTCAGATATGTGGTTGATAGGCATCCTGATGCTAAGCTGAGGATTGCCGGAGAAGGTTCATCCAGGAAAAAGCTCATGGATTTGGTCCAATCCCTGAATCTTGCTGAAAATGTAGTATTCCTGGGCCAGGTCGGCAGAGAAGAAATAAAGCAGGAATACGCCCGGAGCGGCATTATCGTTTCACCTTCTCTATGGCCAGAGCCGCTTACAAGAATCATCTTTGAAGCATTCTCTATGAAAAGGCCCGTAATAGCTACTGACGTGGGAGGAAGCTCTGAACTGGTTAAGCATCTTAAAACCGGAATGCTAGTTAAGCCAGGAGATGAGCAGAAGATGGCAGCATCTATGATAAGGCTTATAAATGATGCCAGATTAAGAAATAAACTGGCTGACAGGGCCTTTAGGTTGGTAAAAAAAGAGTGCAATGCAGATGTAAACTACAAGAAGCATATGAAAGTCTATGAAAAAACTTAATTTTGGCTGCGGAAAAAAGATATTGAAGGATTTTGTAAATGTTGATTTGCAAGAAGCCAAAGGCATCGATAAATCTTTTGATTTTGACAGATATCCTTATCCGTTCAGGGATAATGCCTTTGATTATGTTATAGCAGACAATGTATTTGAGCATCTAGAAAATCCGGTAAGGACTCTTGATGAGTTCCATAGGATATGCAAGAAAGAAGCATTGATCAGGATAATCGTGCCATACTATAACTGCAAAGGCGCCTATAATGATATAACCCATAAGCACTTTTTCAATCAAACCACCTTTGACAATATTATCAATCCCGATAATCACTATGCAATAAAAAAGCAAAAAAAGAAGTTTTATATCGAAAAGACAAAGTTGATACCGACGAGATTCGGCATGCTTTTCCCAGGCTTCCTGCGTGACAAGGCAAGCTTTGTACTGGGAGAGATTTATAAAGAGATAGATGTTACACTTAAGGTTCTGAAATAGTCATTTCTTGCAGTAGCAGGCATAGCCCAAAGTATAATCCTTCTTCCTGTCCAGGAAATCTAATGGCAGCAGTATAAGGGGAGTGATATACGTGAACACCAGGTGGGATAATATGCAGAAAGGAAACAGTATCAATGCCCCAAAACTGATCCTTAGCTTGGATTTCCCCTGCTCCAGAACATATTGGCTGAATATGTAAAGTGGCATTGTGCTTAGCCTTTTGGATAGATACCAGAAAAATCCGCCCCTGGGCTTGATGAAGATAATCTTGAAGCCCGCTCTTTCAAGCAGAAGTTTGAGCCCGTATTTTGTGAAATTAAAAAAGTGATAGGGCTCTCCGTGGATTCCCCAGCCTTGGGGAGCAGTAAGGAATAGCTTTCCGCCTTTCTTAAGCAGCCTAAAAAACTCATTCAGAACCTTCTGGGGGTCTGGTACATGCTCCAAAACCTGCGTGTTCAGTATAACATTATAATGTCCGTTCTTTCTTGGGATCTTCACCAAATCGCAGATGAAATCATGCCTATTCTTGGCTTTTTTGTCAAAAATATCCTCAAAATCACAGGACTCGTACTTAGCATGGCTAAACAGCTTCTCGTAAGGGCAGGAACCGGCTCCTGCATCAAGAACCTTGTCTTTTCTGCTGACCTGCTTTGCAGCAAATTTCATAAATCTGGTAATGCTGTAGTTTTCAGGATCCAGCCAAAGCAAGAGTGGACTCCTTAAGCTTTTTCTGGACAATCTAAATATCTGTCTTAGCATAGCCACTACAAAATCACGTAAATTATTTAAAGATAACGAAAAAAATATAAGCAGAAAACCTTTTTCAGTAAAAACATGAAGCCAATGATAGAGCTGAGAAATAAGGATTTTTTTGATCTGATAAGAATTTTTTCCAGATATGTCTTTAACTTATTGAGATACCCTTTTTACAAGATATGCTTTAGGAAGATTGGACGCAACTGTTTCATAGCCCCAAACAGTCTTATTGAACATGCGAAAAATATTGAGCTTGGCGACAAGGTCATAATCAGTGGGTATAGTAACATCTGCGCAAATACTAAGCAGAGCATAAAGATAGGAAATAATTCCATTATCTTCAACCATGCCATCGTAAAATGCGGCGGTGAAGGATTTATTGAGGTAGGCGAGAACAGCACTGTGAACCCGTTCTGTGTGCTTGAAGGTCTTGGCGGATTGAGTATTGGCAGCGGCGTTAGGATCGCATCTGGTTCAAAGCTTATGTCATTTAACCATAGCTTCAGCGATAAAAGAACTCCGATCTACAAGCAGGGTTTCACAAAGAAAGGCATAGTGGTTGAAGATGATGTGTGGATAGGCACCAATGCTGTGATCCTGGATGGCGTAAGGATAGGCAGGGGCAGCATTGTCGGAGCTGGCAGCGTAGTGAATAAGGATGTGCCTCCCTTCTGTATCGTGGCAGGCGTACCTGCAAAGATAATCAAAAAAAGATGATCCTGTTATATTTGGTTTCACAAGTTTTATAAACAGCCAGAAGCCAGTATAATAGATGAATAACACTTTTATCAAGATCAGCACGTTCTTTGATCTGGTCAGAAGAAGGCATATCACTCTGAAGAAGCTAATTAATATGGCAAAGGTAAGGCTCTCTCTGCTGTTAAAGAGCCATGAAGTCTGGGGAATGCCCTATAGCATAAGCATAGAACCTACCAATTTCTGCAACCTTCAGTGTCCGCTCTGCCCTGTTGGAAAGAATACTCTTGGCAGAAAAAAAGGATTCATGGATCTTGAATCTTACAAGAGGCTGATAGATGAGACATCTCCCTATCTGTTCAACCTGCTTCTATCCGTATGGGGAGAGCCAATGCTGCATAAGGATATTTACGGGATGATTAGCTACGCAAAAAAGAAAAAAATCAAGGTTACCGTCATGACAAACGGCCATTTCTTCGACACAGAAGAGGCAGTACAGAGATTAGTGGATTCAAAGCTGGATAATCTTCTTTTGGCTTTGGATGCTGTTGACCAGGAAACACTGGCCAAATACAGGAAAAACGGAAACTATCAGAAGATAGTAGATGGTATCAAAAGCATTGTGAAGGAAAAGAAAAGGCAGAACAGCCGCTATCCCAGACTGGAGCTTCAATTTGTGGTTATGAAGCACAACCAACATCAGATAAAGGACATAAAAAAATTGGCCAGACAGTTGCAGGTTGATACTTTTGTCTTAAAGACCACCATAGTGAATACAAAAGAGGAAGCTGAGCAGTTTCAGCCTGATGATATATCCTTAAGAAGAAACAGACGAGAGGTAAAAAATGGATGCCCTTCACTATGGACTGACGCAACTGTCTATTGGGACGGCTCTGTAGTGCCATGCTGCATAGACTACAAGTCCGAGCATCTATTCGGCAACATCGAAAATGAAGACCTAAAGCATATCTGGAACAACAAGAAATTCATGAGATTTAGGGGACAGGTCCTGAAGAACAAAAAAGCATTGAATCTTTGCAGCAGCTGCCCGGGGGGGGATGACAACTTTGATATTGAACGGGTCAGCATAAAATGATATCTATTCTTGTGAACTCAGCTGAGAGGGCAGAGGAAGCTTCAACAAAGATTGGAAAAAAGATATACAGTCATCTAAAATCAAAAAACTTGGATGTTGTCCTGAACAGAAAAGCAGACCTCTACAATGTTCATTCATCTGGTTTTCTTGAAATACTCAAGATAAGGCCAGTCATCCTTTCTTACTATATTACGCCAAAATCCAGCTATTATGGCTATCTTCGGTCTTTTATAGAATACATTATATATTTCCGAGACAAAAAATACGACTGCAGAAATCTCCTCCAGAGATTCAAACATTTTTTCCTTAACTCACTGTCCTATCTGATCCCCATGATTGCAAAAAGGCAGATTTTCAAAAAAGCCAAACTGATAGTGCAGCTGAATAGCGTCAAAAAACAATTTAAGATTCCCTGTAAAGTGATCAAAATTGGCATTGATATAACTAAGTTCAGAAAAACCAAGAAGAAAAAAGGCATTAACATAGCCTATATCGGACATAACGGCCCTTCACGCGGACTTAAGGAGGCTATCGACAGTTTTGCAGGTATAAAAAACAATATAGATGTCTATCTTAGCGATTATTCCAGAAATACGGCAAAATATGCAAAAAAGATAAACAATAATATAAAGGTGCATGGAAGAGCAGGCAATATTGTGGATATATACAATCAGGTTGATATCCTCGTGCTGCCGTTTCGCTATGAAAATGCAGGAATCGTGACGCCTTTGGTCCTTCTCGAGGCTATGGCCTGTGAATGCGCAATAATAACGACCGATCTTCCGAACATCAGGGAGATATGTGGAGACTCTGTCATATATGTTTCTCCTTATTCTGTCAGGCAGATCCAAAAAGCTATTTGTTATCTGATAGACAGCCCAGGAATAAGGCAAAAACTCGGCAAAATGGCACGAAAAAAGGTAATAAGTGACCACAATGAAAAAAACATGTTAAACGAATATTATAATCTGTTGAAAAATGCTTAAGGAGATTCAAGATACAATAAGGCTGTTCAAAAACCTGGATTACCTTCTCTTCAAGTGTGAAAGGATTTTTGAAGGCAGGAATTCTAATGTTGATATTCTGTTTCTTGACAGAGAGGACTATGAAGGTGCTTCAAAAACACTGGAAAAAAAAGGGTTCATCCTCTATTTGCCGGAATCGGTTGAAAAGTACAAAAGGATGTACGTAAAGCTGATTAACTCAAAGCTGATTGCTATCCATCTCCACAGGGAGATTGCCTGGCATAATCTGGTAATCCTGGACAAACAGCATATCTTTTCCAGAAAAAAAGGGAAACTTCCCTCACCTGAAGATAGCCTGATCATACATGTAAACCACATAATATATGAAAATTTTGAGATTGATCCGCATACTCAGAAAATAATCAGAAGATTGCTGGAAAAAAATCTTGATTGGGAATATATAAATCCCGGCAGCCTATTCAATGCAATTATAAAAAACAGGCAGCCGAGCAAGATTGCTCTTTACCTGAATATCCTAAGGAAAGCCATCCTGGCTCCTAAGGAATGGTTTTCCATAAGCCTAAAGGTTCTCAACTATCTAAAAAGAAAGATATCCCTATCCAGAAAGGGATGCTTGATATCTTTGATAGGGGCAAATGGATCAGGAAAAACAACGCTGACAAGAAAGACACTTGAAAGATACAGGCCTATATCTTCTTTCTTTAACGGGCAGTCGGGATATTATTTTGGGTGGGATCCCTTTTTTCCATTAACAAAATTGCTGTCAAAATCGACAAAAAAAATGCAGCTCCACAAGCAAATGACAGCCTCGCCTAAAAGCCTTAAGAAAGATATTATCCTGATATATGATTTTTTTGAATATCTGTTAAGGTATATCTTCAAGATTTACCCCAAGCTTAGAAAAAACATGCTGGTCATGACTGACAGGTATTTCTACGACTTCAAAGCGCAATATAGCAAATCACGAATCCTCGATTTTTTATGTAAAATTTTTCCTGCTCCTGACTTTGTGTTCCTCACAGAATGCAGCCCGCAACTTATCAACACCCGGAAAAAAGACAGCCGGATGTTTTCAGCCGTGAAAAAATCAGCTATAAGGCCAAAGATTGATAAGCAAGTACTTGAAGCTGAAATCAGAAGATACAGAAAAATAAGACACACTGCAATCCTGGATACAGCTGAAGATATAGACAAGAATATTAAGTTTATAATAGAAAAAACATGGAAAAAACTGACCTAGAGAAGTTTGTGATAGACTGGGGAAAGAGAAAGGTAGATGATATCCGCCTAGATGACATTCTGAAGATTGGCAGCTTGCCTGTTGGCTGGTTTTATAGGAGGCTTTTTGCAGCCCACGTACTGCCTAAGCAGATAAATCCTTACTACATAAGAAAATTTTCCATGTTCCATAAGATAAGGTTTGCCATATGGTCAAAAATTCTGGCCAGATTTATCTGGTACAACGAGAATAAGAAGATCAGATATTTTAGCAAAAAAAAAACATTTGATAAAACTAAAAAGGTGCTTCTGCTGACATTCTCTAACTTTGAATCCAATGGAAGGATGTTCCGTATTCAGACCGTTTTAGAAGAGATGAGAAAGCAAGGTATCAACGATCTCGTCTTATTTGCAGATCCACTTTCTTCCAGAAATTACAAGAAATTGGCAAAATACAGCTGCATCTACGAGTATGTGGACGACGACATAAAACAGAAGGCAAAAAAAGAATCAAAAATTATCCATAGCCAGTGGAGAAGCCTGCATAAGAATTTTAAGCATAGGCTTCTAGGCTCTTATTGGCCCCGATTTAAATATGCTTTTGATCTGTTTTTCTCTGAACAGTTTCTGTATTTCGTAGTGTTGTATTGCCACACTATGAAAAAGATTGTAGAAAAAGAAAATATCCGGGCAGTAATTGTTACAGGAGCCTCAAGCATATTTGAAAAATGCCTGTTTGCTGCCTGCCAGAATATACCCATCTATTATGTGCAACATGGATATGATGTGACACCTGAACGGCTGGCAAATCCAGAAATCAGGGCCAGATTCCTGGTTTTCGGTGAAGTCTCAAAGCATGAGCTTATTAGCTTAGGAATCCCTGCTGAAGACATTATAATAACTGGTCCTGTTGTGTATGATGAGATATTCCCATATATCAAGGATCAGTCAGAGAATAAGCAGATTCTTATAGCGACGAGCCCGATTATAGAAGAGGGTTATCTTAACAGGAAAGAATATTTTCTGAGATTCAAAAAGATTATTGGTCAGTTGAAATCCCTGGACTACAAGATAATCATAAAGCCTCATCCGCGTGAAAAGAACTTAGCCGAATACAAAGAAATGGCCGATGAATTAAATACTGATACTGGAAAAGATTTCTACAGGCTGATAAGCGAATCTGCCTGTATTGTCCACTTTGGTTCCAATGTAGCTCTTGAAGCAATGATACTTGGAAAGCCAGTGATAACCTTAAATATACTGGAAGATGATTTTGTTGTAGAATGGATTACAAAAGAAGATGTTACCTTAAACATAAGCTATAAAGATGATATTAAATCATCAGTCAAAAAAGTGTTGAAACATAAAAACCTTTTTAAAGCTAGAAGCGCTGACTTTATCAAAAAGGTTCTGGGTAGGATAGACGGCCGGGCATCCAAAAGGATAGTGGAGTTGGTGAAAAAAGATGTACAAAAATAAAAAAATTCTGGCGGTGATACCTGCAAGAGGCGGCTCAAAAGGCATAAGAAAGAAGAACATTAAGCTTCTGAACGGGAGGCCGTTGATATATTATACCATAAAACAGGCAAAAAGGTCTAGATATATTGATAGGATTATAGTCACTACAGAAGACCCCGATATTGCACTAATCGCCAGGAAATACAACATAGATATCATTAAAAGATCAAAAAAGCTTGCCAAAGACGATACTCCAATGCTGCCGGTCCTGAAGGAGGTTGTAAAAAAAGCAGGTCACTACGACCATATCCTGCTGCTGCAGCCCACATCTCCTTTAAGGAAAGCAGAACATATAGATCAAGCTATAAGGAAGCTGCCTGAATGTGATTCAGTGGTATCGGTGCGTAGACTTGGGCATAGCCAGTCCAACATAGTAAAGATTAAAAAAGATAGGCTAAGCATGACAACCAAGAAGATTGCTACAAGAAGACAGGATTCGAAGTTATACCTGATTAACGGCGCCGTATACCTTATGAAAAAAGACATCCTGATGAGGCAGGCAAAAAGTGTTTTTGGCGGTGATACAAGGGCCATTATAATGGATGATATCAGCTCGATAGATATAGATAATGAAAAAGACTGGATTTTAGCCAGTCATTATTTGAAAAATGTTTACAAAAAAAGATAAAGTCCTATTCATAGTGCATGATGTGTATCAGGAAGATAATCATTTCCCTCTTGGGCCAGCATACCTTGCTGCTGTATTGGAAAAAAAAGGGGCCTCTGTAGAAGCATATTGTATGGACATTTTTCACTATACCAATGAGCAGCTTGCTGAGCATCTGGATAACAATGCCTATGACATAATAGGGGTAGGCTATTTGGCGGCGAGATTCAATGAAACTGTTCGTGAACTATGCAGGGTGATTAACAAACACAAAAAGAATGCATGGCTGGTTCTTGGAAGCCACGGACCTTCGCCAATACCTGAATATACTTTAAGGGAGACTAATGCTGATATAATAACAATAGGGGAAGCTGAAGAGACTATTGTGGACCTATTAAGATGTAAGGTTAGAAGCAAAAACCTCGATGAAGTGGATGGCATTGCTTTTATGAGAAATAATCAAGTTGTCATAACAGGACCGAACAAAATTTACAAGAACATAGATGAGATTCCATTTCCCTTATGGGAGATATTTCCGATGGAAAGATACACTACCTGCCTGAAGCTCTTCAATCAGGAGAAAAATGAAAAAAGTATTGGAATCCTGACCAGCCGAGGCTGCGTTAATAGATGCAATTTCTGTTATAGGATGGAGAAAGGTATCAGATTAAGGTCGATAAGGAACATAATTGAAGAAATAAAAATCCTGCATGATAAATACGGAGTGGACTACTTCATAACTTATGATGAGCTGTTTGTTGTAAGCAAAAAAAGGATGCTTAATTTTGAAAAGGCCCTTAAAGAAAAGGATCTTAAGATAAAATTTACATGTAACGCTAGAGTAGACATAATGGATAAGGAACTGATAGAGATACTTAAGAGGTGCGGCTGCCAGTTCATTAACATAGGCTTTGAATCCAGCAGCAACGACGTGTTAAAAAAGATGAATAAAAATGCAACTGCCGAGCAAAACCTGGAAGTGTTAAGGATGATCAAGGAAGTCGGTGGCATTGGCGTAGGCTTAAATTTCATATGGAATAATCTGGGTGATACCAAAGACAGCCTGCAGGAGAATGTCAGGCTAATCAAACAGTACAACACCTACAGCCACTGCAGGACAATCCGGCCCGTCACCCCTTACCCTGGATCTGACCTGTATTATACTTTGATAAAGATGGGGAAACTTAGCGGTCCTGAAGATTTTTTTGATAGGTTCAAAAATTCAGACCTTATGCTGGTTAATGTAATGGACATGTCTGATGAAGAAGCATATGATGCGCTTCATGCGGCAAACAAAGAGCTTATACTTGACCATTATAGAAATACAGAAGGGGACATGGAAGAAGCTGAGCGATACATAGAAGCCCTGAAAGATTTATACAAAGGAAAAAGTCTGAAATTCAGAGGAACGAGGCATTACGATGAAAATAGGAAGTAGACTGGTGGGAAAGGAATACGCTCCGTTAGTTATAGCTGATATAGGCATAAATCATGAAGGTGATTTTAAAAAAGCGAAACAAATGGTAAAAGATGCCCATAACGCGGGTGCTGAATGTGTTAAGTTCCAGTGCCATATCGTAGAAGATGAGATGGTGCCTGAAGCCAAGAAAGTCATACCTGGGAACTCAGATGAATCTATATATGAGATTATGGAAAGATGCTCCCTTGATGAGGATCAGGAACGCTCTCTCAAAGACTATGTAGAAAAGCTGGGTATGATTTACCTTAATACCCCATTTTCAAGAGCCGCTGCCGACAGGCTGGAAAAGATGGGCCTAATTGCCTATAAGATAGGCTCTGGCGAATGCAATAATTATCCTCTGATAAAGCATCTCGCTTCTTTCCAAAAGCCTTGTATTTTAAGCACAGGTATGAATGACATAAATAGCATAAAAAGAAGCGTTTCAATTCTTGAGAAGGCAAATGTAGAATATGCCCTTATGCACTGTACTTCAATGTACCCTACGCCCTATGACAAGGTAAGGCTGGGCGCCTTAAAACAACTGCAGGATGCCTTCCCAAGAGCAGTCATTGGGCTAAGTGACCATTCCATTGGCAATTACACCTGTTTTGCAGCTGTGGCACTAGGTGCATCGATTGTGGAAAAGCATTTTACCTCGGATAAAAAATGGCCTGGTCCGGATGTCCCCATCTCAATTGATCCGGCTGGATTAGCTGACCTGATTCACGGTGCAAAAGCCATAAAGCAGGCTATGGGGGGGACGAAAAGTATCCTCAAGGAAGAACAACCAACGATAGACTTTGCTTATGCCAGTGTAGTTGCTATAGATAACATAGGGAAAGGCGAATTGCTGACAGAACGAAACCTTTGGGTCAAAAGGCCTGGCACAGGAAATATACCTGCCAAAGATTATGAAAAGGTCCTGGGCAAAAGGGCAAAAGTCAAAATAGAAAAAAATTCGCAACTAAGGTGGGATCAAATTGGTTAAGAAGATAGTATTTGTAACTGGAACTAGAGCGGACTTTGGAAAGCTGAAGCCCCTGATAGATGTGATCCAGAAGAATGATGCATTTGAATGCCATATATTTGTAACAGGTATGCATATGCTATCAAAATACGGCCAGACAATAACAGAGATAGAAGAAAACAACTATAATAACATATACCCTTTTAACAATCAGACAGATAATACTGATATGGATGTCGTTCTATCGAATACAATAGTTGGCTTTGGTAATTATGTTAAGGAGCTTAATCCTGATATGATTATTGTCCATGGGGATAGGGTAGAAGCCCTGGCTGGGGCTGTAGTTGGGATGCTGGTAAATGTCCTTGTAGCGCATATAGAGGGCGGAGAAGTGTCAGGCACAGTAGATGAAGTAATAAGGCACACTATAACCAAAATGAGTCACATACATCTGGTGGCCAATGAAGCTGCCAAAAAAAGGGTGATTCAGCTTGGCGAGAGAAAGGACAGCATATTTGTGATCGGCTCTCCTGATATTGATATTATGACTTCTGATAACCTTCCTTCTCTCGAGTTTGTAAAAACCCACTATGAGATACCCTACAAAGAGTATGCGATATTCTGCTATCATCCAGTCACCACAGAGCTAGAAGAGCTGGAGATCCATATCAAAGAGGTAGTTAATGCTGCAAAGAAATCTAAAAAAAATTATGTGGTAATCTATCCGAACAACGATACAGGTTCAGAAATTATCTTAAGGGAGATAAAAAAACTGAAATCCGACAGAAATTTTAGGATACTGCCATCGATGAGGTTTGAAAGCTATCTTACTTTGCTGAAAAATGCGAAATTCATAATCGGCAATTCAAGTGCGGGCATCAGGGAAGCAATATTCTATGGTGTACCTTCCATCAACATTGGCAGCAGACAGAACAACCGAAGTAAAAATAAGGATATAATTCACGTGGGCCATAATGCACAGGAAATCTTAGAGGCTATAGAAAAAACACGAAGGATTAAGGTGCAAAAAAGCAATGAGTTTGGTGATGGTAGAAGCGCCAGCAGATTTCTTAAAGTCATAACTGACGAACAAATATGGGATACCCCCACCCAAAAGCAGTTTGTGGATATATGAGACAAAAAATTCTGTTCTTTGGAAGCTCTCTGGAAAATAAGGGATTAGGCGTTCTAATAGAGGCTTTGGTACATCTAGATCATAAAAACTCTGTGCTAACAGTAATCACAAGGGACGACTCTAAGAAAGTCTACACTGTTCCCCAAGAGATCCAAGACAGGATAGTATTCATATGCAAGCCGCTTCCTAATATTGAAAGATATGTTAAAGAAGCTGATATAGTGGTTCTGCCCTACAAGGACCTGGTAGGCACAGAAGGAAATCCTTCATGTTTGCTCGAGGCTATGGCTGCTAAAAAGCCTGTAGTTACAACAGATCTTCCTGAGCTTAGGGAGATAGTCAAGAAAGATAAGCATGTGTTGATGGCCAAACCAAAAGACAGTATCTCCCTGGCCGAAGAGATAGACCGGCTTCTTAGTAGCAGTGCGCTAAGAAAGAAGATTGCTGCAGCTGCTTACAAAAAATCAAAGGATTTTGACCTAAAAAAGGTCATTAAAGAATACCTAAGGATATACAATACGGAAAAAAAATTAAATATTGCTTTGTTGCCTGCGACATTTACAAATAAATATTCAGAATCATCCCATATAACTCTGCTTTTGCTAGCAAAAGAACTGAAGAAACATAAGCACAATCCATATATAATCTCCGAAGGAGACAAAAGGTTTCCTCCGCATAGCCATTTCAGGGGAATCCCTATACATAGGGGGCCCATCTTACCTAGATTCATCAATAAGATACTGTCGCCCATCATTGCCCTGAAGAAACAGGGAACTAAATTTGATATAATCCATAGCTTCAGTTCTTCTAAAATTCTCCTATTGAAGACTTTTCTTGCAAAAGTCATTCTGAGAACCACAGCAGTCCATACATTGAAATCCTATTCCCGGTCCAAGTTGGATAGACATCTGGACTTTCTTCTCAATCTCGCAGATATAGTTATAGTGCCCACTAACGTGTTCGCTAGGTCCTTGGTGGGAGTAAACAGGAATAAAATAAAGACAATCAGATCATTTATTGATCATGAGCGATTTTCAAGATGAAAAAGATTAGGATAATACCCAGGCTTGACGTAAAAGGCCCTAATGTTGTAAAGGGTATTCAGCTGGAGGGTTTGCGCGTGATAGGAAATCCCTCCGAACTGGCTAAAAAATACTATGAACAGGGAGCAGATGAGATTTTATATATGGATATAGTCGCGAGCTTGTATGAACGCAATAATCTTTTGGATGTAGTAAAGAATACAGTATCCAGGGGTGTTTTTATACCGATGACAGTTGGCGGAGGCATAAGGAAGCTTTCTGACATCCAGCAGATTCTAAGGGCAGGTGCTGATAAAGTTGCCATAAATACAGCAGCTACAAGAAATCCGGAATTTATTACCGAAGCTGCCGAGATGTTTGGATCCCAGTGCATAGTAGGTTCGATTGAAGCAAAAAAAATATCCGCAAATAGGTGGGAAGCCTATATAGATAACGGCAGGGAAAAGACAGGACTGAATGCCTTAAATTGGGCAAAAAAATTGTCAGAACTGGGCGCTGGGGAGCTGTTGATAACCTCTGTTGATCATGAAGGCATGCAAAAGGGCTATGATCTTGACTTGATAAAGAGGATAGTCGAATCAGTTAATGTGCCTGTAATAGTTTCAGGGGGCGCTGGGAAAAAAGAAGACATATCTGTGTGCTTAGATAAAACAAGATGCAATGCAATCTCCATGGCATCTATCCTCCACTATAATCATACTACAATCCAAGACATAAAAAAATTCCTCGGGCATCTTCCTATCAGGGAAGATACGAGTCGGCTTCATGTCAATAGGGGGAAGAACAAGATTATCTCGCTAATTGACTATGGATTAGGGAACCTGACAAGCGTCATTTCCGGTTTTAGGGAGATTGGATGCCAAATAAAGTTGGTAAAGACTGCCGAAGAGATTGCTGGGTCTGAAAGCCTGGTGCTTCCAGGAGTGGGCGCTTTTGGTGAGGGGATGAATAATCTGAAAAAGCTTGGCTTAATTCATGCCATAAAAGAATATGCCGGACAAGGGAAGCCCATAATGGGGATTTGCCTTGGGATGCAGCTTTTATTTTCTGAAAGCGAGGAGTTCGGAACCTATAAGGGGCTAGATATTATCAAGGGAAAAGTTATTAAATTAAGGGAGATTCCAGAAATGAACATGCAGGACTATTCCATCCCCCATACGGGCTGGAATTCGCTCCTACAGAATAGAAGTTGGGACAGATCGATCCTGGAGAACATTCCACCCGAAAGTGACTGTTATTTTGTTCATTCATATTATGTAGATCCTGATGACCAAGATCATATCCTGGCCACAACAAGCTATGGAAATCAGGAATTTTGCTCGGTGGTTAAGAAAGATAATATATATGGCTGCCAATTTCATCCTGAAAAAAGCGGAAAAATTGGCCTCAAGATATTGAAAAGTTTTTCAAAATTGTAAAATGGAAGAAGTCAAATACGGTCTGCCAAAAATTGTAAGATTTTGCAGGAAATGCGTTATCTCGAACCAAAGACCTAGCTCTACTGTAGAATTCAAAAGCACAGATAAACAACAAAAGCAGACAATAGGTTTCGGCGAGGATGGTATATGCGATGCATGCAGATATAACGATTGGAAAAACAAAAAGATAGACTGGAAAAAGAGGGAAAAAGAATTAATTGAGCTCTGCAACAGGCATAGGAGCAAAGATGGCTCATACGATTGTGTAGTGCCGGGCAGTGGTGGAAAAGATAGCTCTTTCACTGCACATATATTGAAGTACAGGTACGGCATGCATCCTCTGACAGTTACCTGGAGCCCACACAAGTACACAAGGATAGGATGGGAAAACTTTCAGTCATGGATCAACGCAGGTTTTGACAACATACTTTTTACTCCTAACGGAAAAATCCACAGGCTACTAACAAAGTTAGCCTTCCTGAATCTATTGCATCCTTTCCAGCCTTTTATCATCGGACAGAAGTTCATAGGCCCCAAGTTCGCTGCTATGAATGATATTAAACTTGTTTTCTATGGGGAAAATCAGGCTGAATATGGAAATAACATAGAAGAAAATGAAAAGCCCACTATGGACAAGAAATTCTTTACCAATGACAATCCGATGTCAATAAAACTGGGAGGAGTGAACATAAAAGACCTTACAGAGAAGAAAGGTCTATCACTAAATGATTTAGAAGCATATATGCCTCCGAAAAAAGAAGAAATAGAGAAAGTAGGGGTGGAGGTCCACTATCTTGGATACTACTTAAAATGGGATCCTCAAGAGTGTTTTTATTATGCTGTGAAGCATACTGGTTTTAAGCCGAATACAGAAAGGACAGAAGGCTCCTATTCTAAATATTCAAGCATAGACGACCAGATAGACCCGTTTCATTACTTCACAACACTGATAAAATTTGGTATCGGGAGGGCAACTTATGATGCTGCGCAGGAGATCAGAAATGGCAAGATAACAAGGGAAGAAGGTATTGCTTTGGTGAAAAAATTTGACCAAGAATTTCCCTCCAAATATTTTAAGTCGTTCCTAGAGTATATAGGCATAACCGAGGAGCAGTTCTGGAAGACCGTAGATAAGGCGCGTTCACCGCATCTATGGAAAAAAGAGAAAGGAGGATGGAAGCTTAAGCATGCTGTCTGGATGGATTAATACCAGTTATGAAGCAGCCATTCCAAGGTGATATTGCCTAAATCTTCCAGTGTCTGTTTTTTGTTTATTGTTATTATATCAACAGAATCAAATCGCTTCCTAAGTAACCCAAAATTCTTCATTTGCCATCGCAAATTTTCAATATCATGGCCCCTTCTTTCATGCAAGACCTCAACAGAATTATAGAGATAAAATGTTAGGTCGGGCCTTGCAAAAAGCATCAATAGGCCCTTACGCACAAAGAAAGGGACATTCTCCATTAGGAATATATCTGAGCAATACCTGTCTGATATCACAATATGCCCGTTTAAGCGCTTTGGTAGCACCGATATGTACCTTAGCATTAAGTCAAGCGCATAGAAAAAAGAGGAAAAAGTGTAGAGGGCAGTCTTCTTAAGGCTTTTTTTGGGAGCCCCTGCCTTTTCTGATTCCAATTCTCTTTTTTTATAGTTCTTGCCGAGTTTATTGATAGGAAGGACATTATGTTTACCTCTGCCGGAATATACAATAATCGATTTGCGGTCACAATTTTTAACCACTTTATCCAAGCCTGCAACTGCTGTGGTCTTGCCGCTGCCATCCGGCCCCATTATTGCGATAAAGGGATAAGGCACAAAAAACCTTTTCCACCTAAGCCATCTTAAAAATAGTCTTGCGAAAATAACTGAATTCTTAAATGACCTAAAGATAAAATAGGGTATAAGATAGTATTTCATCCTTAAGAGTTCGTCAAATCTTTTGCTCCCGGCCAAACGGACCATCTTTTTGGCCAGCCTGGCGCCGAATATAGCCTTGATCCTAGCGGCGACATAATCAGGCTGGATCCCTAACTTACTCAATATTGATCTATACTCCGGCTTAAATCTTCGCTTTCCCAATATTGAGTGAAGAAGTAGCATTACAAACATATCGTTGTCAGAAGGCACGTAAAAGAAAGACTTCTTGATTCGATTCCCTATTACAAACTCTTCGCCAAGATAACATATGTCATTC
Organism: uncultured Methanosarcinales archaeon; assembly: GCA_964510025.1. GTDB lineage: Archaea > Nanobdellota > Nanobdellia > Woesearchaeales > DATDXC01 > CAZDZV01. The sequence continues at coordinate 68,336 of CAZDZV010000003.1, read as the reverse complement.
CAGTGCACCCCACCTACCTGAACATCAAAGCTAACGATTTCCAGCTCCAAAATTTTGAAATAAGATATATGCTTCAGAGAAAAGGAGGGCTTTCTTCTTTTGAAACCCATGCTGATCACAACCTTATGGAACTTCATCAGGTCTTTTTCAGCTATGGCCATATCCACGCTCTTTTCAGAGGATAGGACCTTTTTGCTATCCCGAAGCAGGAAGCCATAATTTCTAAGTACGCAGTAGCCGACATTGTGTTTATTCAGACTAGACAGGACTTTCTTCACTAGAACCTTTCTGGTTTTCATCTTAACAGCTTCACATAGTACTTGATTTCTTTAAGGTCGACAATCCTTAAGAAATAAATCACCGCCATATATATTAATCCTGCCACAGAGACGGAAATAACGAGCTCGAACCATGGATTTATGTTAAGTGATTCTTTGATCAGGAACACGCCGGAAACAAAAAATATCGCCGAAAATATCGACTTAAGCCACTCCTTAAGTGGAAAATCTATCTCTACATATTTTGTCAGTCTATGTGTGGATAGAAACAACGTTAGCAGATAGCTGACGCTGGTGGCGATTGCTGCGCCATTGATGCCATATGTAGGAATCAGTACAATATTTAGCGCGATATTAAGCAGTCCTGCAGCAAAGATGATTTTTGTGACCGTTTCAGGCTTGCCTATGCCTGAAATGATGCTGTTGTTTATTGAAGCCACTATATAGAAAAGCACCCCGACCAACAGTATCTGCAGGGCTAGTGATCCACTTGTGTATTCCCCTCCGAAGAACAGATGGATAAACAGGTTAGAAAAGGCAAATCCCGTAAATATTATCGGAACAATGATCACAAATGCATATTTATGCATCAGTCTGATTCCATCATGCAGCCTTTTTCTGTCCTTTTTTATCCATAGTTCAGAACTCATTGGAAAGATAACAGATGACGCAGATGCTGCGACTGTAACGATTATCATGGCAGAAGGAAGAATTACATTATATATGCCTACTTCAGCCAGTGGCCTGAAATAGGTGAGTATTAACGTATCGATATAGCTTATCACTCTGCCACCTACAGATGTCACCAGCACTGGCAGCCCAAAAAAGATAAGCTTTCGGGTTATTGGCCCAAAATTCTCTATCTTGTATCTGAAGATATTGAACGTCCTTAAGGTAGGTGATATGAGTATGAAAAAAAGTATTGGGCAGACCAGCACATATGCTATGACTCCTGAAAATACGCCTGCTCCCCTGTTAAAAAAGAACAGAATTAGCAGAAAGACGATAATAAGCTTTAATGGCTCTATAAGAGAAAAGAGGGTTATTCTCTGAAATCCTTGCAGAACGTTCTTGGGTATAAGGAAGAGGATGCTCATTACAACATAAAATACAAAAAGCTTCAGCAGTATAGCTGCAGATTCATTCTTGAAGTAATGTACTGAAAGGAAATCCGCCAGAAAGAAGAATACAGCTCCAAACAACATTGAGCTGAGCAGTTGAAAGGTGAATACAGAGAAAATAGCCGTCTTTATGTGGTTCAGCTTCTTTTTTATCTGAAATTCCGGTATGTACTTTACTAGCGCATTTCCCAGTCCTAGATTTCTAAAAAACAGAAAAAACATGATAAAAGTAAAGACAGAATAAAACAGGCCATAATTGGTTGGATCGAGATTTCTGGCTAAGAACATCCGTATAAAATAAGCAAAAAGTGATGATAATCCGCCCATGAAAAACAGTATGCCGGTTCCACCCACAATTTTCTTGGTATAATTCATATCTCAAAGAAAAAAAGTTGGATTTATAAAATTATCTATTAGAGCTTACCCACTATGTCCTGGACAGTTATAGCTTTCATGCATACATTTTCTTGCAACCTGCACTCCGGGACCTCACCCTTATGTACATTTATGCAAGGCGAATATTTGCATGCCTTGCCTTTATAAAGGTAGAGATTCTTGTGGCCATAAGGTGCCCATCTTAAAGGTATATTGGGCCCAAATAGGCCTATAGTCTTGACACCTTGTGCAGCTGCAATATGCATTATGCCCGTGTCATTTGCAACCACAAGGCTGCATCTTTCTATCACAGCGAAAGCTTCCTTTAAGTTCGTCTTGCCAGCCAGATTATATGCTGGTAGCCTATTTTTTATCGATGATATTATGCAATCATTAAGCCTTTTTTCGGCATCGGTACCTAAAAATATTAATTTAGTTCTTCTGAATTTCTTTGATATTTCTAAAGCTAGCTTGCCAAATCTTTCCTGTGGCCACATCCTGGATTTTGCTGATTCTGCCACTCCGGCCCCAAATCCCACTATGAAGTCTTTCTTTGTGATGCCCAGTTTCTTTAATAGTCTCTCTACCCTGATTTTTACATGCTCGGAATACCTAAGCTTACTTAAGCTAGTTGATTTCCAGTCTGCCCCCAATAATCTAACTAGGTCAAGATGCGTCTCAACAACATGCTGCCGGTCATTGTATGCTGTTTTTAGGTCATATAGTGATGATCTTGTTCCATTATCGAATCCGACTGTAAATCTCCCCAGAAGAAAAGCCGTTAATGTGGATATATTAAGATATTCTTCAAAATCTATAACAATATCATATCTTCTGAAATAGGCACCGATAAGCTTTAAGTAGGACCACAAACTCATTTTTAGGATCAGCAGTCCGTCTATCTTTGCATTATCAGTATACACTGCCTTGTTTCTTGGGGTACACAGGATGTTCAGATTTGCTCCGGGATATTTTTTTCTGACCGCTTCGATCGCAGGCAGCGTTAAAATGGTTTCACCTATGCCCCAAAGCTGGATAAAAAGAATTTTTTTTGGATTATTATTAATCCTTTTTTTCTTCACAAAAGAAAACAAAAAACACAATGGGGCACCTATTAATCTGTCGATCGCCCTTATTATCTTTACGTTCATCTTTGACCGATAATTTTCTCTACAAGTTTGCTGGTAGATAACCCAGGCACTTTTTTGACCAGATGTATCCTGCCGCCGCATTCCTCCACAGCTTTTTTCTCTATACAGTCTTTTCCATATTCCTCCCCATTTACAAACACGTCGGGCCTTATCTTCTGAATTAGCTTAATGGGATTTTCTTGCGAAAAAATCACGACATAATCTACAAATTGCAGAGCAGCTAATAAACCTGCCCTATTTTGTTCCCTATTTATCGGCCTTCCTTTGCCTTTGGATTTCCTGATGCTAGAGTCAGAGTTGAGGCCTACAATCAGGATATCTCCTTGATTTTTAGCCTCTTCTAAGAATTTTATATGCCCCATATGAAGTATGTCAAAGCATCCGTTGCAAAAGGCAATTTTTTTGCCCTGATGCTTCAGCCGATCCGCTATATTGCCGATTTCAACGATTTTTTTTATTTTTTTGTTCATGTTACTTCAGACTTCTGAGTATATATTGTGCAGCTTTCAGCAGATTAGATGCCATAAAATCCGGCTTACTCTTCATTTCCTTAATATGTTTCTGGCCGTGGCCAGTAAGCACGTAAACCGACCTGCATCCAGCTCTATGCGCCAGTTCAATATCGCTTGGATGATCCCCGATTACCCACGATTTTTTCATATCTAAATCATATTTATCCTTGGCCTCATCCACAAATTTGGTATTGGGCTTGCGGCATTCACAATCTTCTTCGGGGCTATGTGGACAAAAATATATCTCAGTTATATGGATGCCGTTTTTCTTAAGCTCTTCAATCAGTCTTCGGTTAAATTTGTGCATATCTTCTTCTTTGTAGTAGCCTCTTCCAATGCCGGATTGGTTGGTAATTATGAATAGCTTAAAATCCCTTAGCAAAAGCAGTCCCTCTATGGCTCCGTCCAGTAATTTAAAATCTTTGACATTATGCACATATCCTGGATCAGCATTGATTGTGCCATCTCTGTCGAAAAATATGGCTTTATTCATCTTTCAGGCTTTTTCGAAGCTCTTCAATTGTTGGTGTAGCTGTTCCCCTCTTTCCCACTACAATGCCTGCAGCATGGTTTGCAATTGTTGCCGCATCCTGCATGCTGGCTCCTGCTGCCAGTGCAAGGCCGATAGCACCTGCAACAGTATCCCCTGCTCCAGAGACATCATATACCTCCTTCGCAACTGTAGGTATGTCTGATATATTGGTGCTGTCAAATAATGTCATCCCTTTTTCTCCCCTTGTAATAAGGACGTTTGTGTTTAGCTCTCTTGCCAGCTCTGTTCCGATATGCTTAATATTTTCACAGTTTGAAATCTCCATTTTAAGCATGGCGCAAGCTTCCCTATTATTTGGGGTGATTAGGTTAACATCCCGATAGAACAGCTTGTGTTTAGGTTTAGGATCGACTATTATTATCTTCTTGCCAGCCAGGACCCTTACCCTGTCCATTAAGGTCTTTGTTATCATCCCTTTTGCATAATCCGATATTATGACAGCATCCACTTGCTTTATTGCATTTTTCATAAGGGATACAAACTTTTGCTCGAGCTTCCTGCTGATATACTCCTTTGATTCATAGTCGATTCTTAAGAGCTGATGGTTATTTCCTATTATTCTTACTTTTCTTGTTGTTTTATAGTTATCCTCCATAATGATATTGCTGGTATCTATTTTTGTTTTGCTAATCTCCTTCATCAGTATTTTGGCCGCTTGATCATTTCCGATAATTCCCATAAGATAGCAGTTGCCTCCCAGAGAAGCAATATTATTGGCTGTGTTAGCTGCCCCACCGGGGGAGTGATACTCGTCATGAACATCCACTATTGGCACAGGGGCCTCCTGGCTTATTCGTGAAACATTGCCCCATATATACTTGTCCAGCATTATATCTCCTATCACTAGGATGCTGGTTTTTCCCAGCTTTTCTAAAATATGTTTCATTTAATCACCTGGCAGCTCAATTTTTGACAAGTCAACCTTGCCTGATTTCTCCTCCCTATATGAATCGGAATCCTCATGATGTGTTGAAAATTCTATTATTTCACTGTCATCCAGCCCGGTAAACCTGTGCTTCATTCCCGGTTTAACCAATATGGAATCTCCCGGGGTTAATATCTTTTTTTCGTTATTCAGTTCAATAAGCACTTTGCCTTTCGTAACATAAAATGTTTCATCTTTATTCTTATGAAGATGTATCGAGCACCTGTAACCTTTTTTAAGGACCAGCCTCTTCCCGCAATAATCCCTATTGACGATCCATTCCTCATAGCCCCATATCTTATTGACTATTTTTCTGTTCATGATGATTCTGTAGATATACCGTACTATTTAAATTCTACTTTTTTAGTTTTCTTCAGCATCTTCTCGTAAAAAAGCAGAATAAACCCGCCTGCAACAAGTATGAAATAATAAGAGATTATGCGGTCTACAAATATGATTGACTTTATCTTGTTCAGATCGTAGCTGTCATACAGTGTCTTTATTATGGCTGCAGCTGAAAATTCAGTAACACCTACCCCTCCAGGGATCATTGTTATAACACCTATGAGAAGGCTTCCTACATAGCCGATAGTTGCAGCCAAGAATGAGATAGGCAGCCCAAAAGCCAAGAAGATATAATATATCTTCAAAATCTCAACAAAGACCGGAAGTATAGACAGGATAAAAAAGATAAGCGAAGTCTGTTTTTTTCTGAGTACATCGAAACATTCAAATGCCTGGATATTTACATGGGTAGCCTTTTTCCTCAGTTTCACAGAAAGAGGTAATTTCTTGATGATTATAGAAACTAGCTTACATAGCTTTCTAGGAAATACGAAGAGAAAAAGAACCAATAGGGCAGCTAAAGACAAAAAAGGGATTATGTATTGATTGTAATCAGAGCTTTGAACGAATATGAGTGCCAAAAAGAATCCGAACAATAAACCCATAAAATCAAGAACCTTCTCGATAAGAGCTGTGGGGATTGTCTTGGATAAGCTTGCGCCGTAGGTCTTCCTTAGCATTAATGGCTTTGTAATCTCATTCCTGCCCGGAAATAGGCTTGCCGAAGAGACTCCTGCAAAGATCGATAGAAAAGAAAACCAGAGCCCGATGGTCTTGCCCGTGATTGTCTTTACTAAGACCTTCCATCTGAGCGCCTTAAGCCAGACATCTAAGAGCATCAGTAAGAATACGATAAATACTACCTTGAAGCCTGCCGATTTAAGTCCATCAATTACAGAATGGAAATCCAGGGACCTGACAAACAGGACTAGTACGATTAATCCTAAAGCCAGCAAAAAATAGTTTATTATTTTGCTATATCTCATTTTGTCTTTTCTGAAAGATAGCCAATCTGCTGTAAAAAAAAGCTCAAAAAAAGCAGGAATGCCACCCCAAAAATCTTCATGCTAGATATATTCTTCTTTATGATGTTCCAGCTTGACCATAATCTCAGTCTCATAAAGTCTCCAATATCGCCTACTTCCTGTCTGAAATAAAAATTTGCCCTCCCCCTTCTAAGCTGCCATCTTATGAAAGAGGCCAGATCTTTTCTTGGCTTGTGGTAAGCAAGGGCATCAGGATTATATTTGATTAATAGGCCTGCTTTGACCATCCTGTGGGATAACTCTGCATCTTCTGCCCCATACACCAACCTCTCATTGAATCTTCCAATCTGCCCAAACACGTGTCTTCTGATTGCGGAATTGCAGGTTGAAAGATGATTGGTAAGTCCTTTCTTATCAACTCTCCATATTCTGTTAAAGCCCGCATTGGCTCCGGCCGGAAACCCAAGCTCAGATATGCAGTCTCCCAGATACCCGGATTTCTTGACTTTAACATTTCCCATAACCGCTGAAATAGTCTGGTTAGCAAAAGGTTTAACCAAATTTCTGAGCCAACCCCTAGCTGGATAGCAGTCATCATCAATAAATATGATTATGTCGCCACTGGATTGCTCCAGCCCCTTGTTTCTGTTATAAGCGAAGCCTCTGGCTTCTGGAATGTTTATGTATTTTGCACCTTTAAACTCACTCAGTGGCCTTAGTCTTTTGTTTGATTCATGCACCAGCACAATCTCAAAATCCCGCGTTTCATCAATCTGCTCTCTTATCTCCTTAAGCAACGGAAATAGCTCTTTCCTGATCTCATTGAATATTATAATAATCGAAGCCTTCATTGTACTTCATATAGATAAAAGTAGGGCCTGCCCTGAACCGAATATGTTTTCAAAAGGGTCGCATTTATTCCTTCAACCATATCAGGCTCGGTTACCAGCATATACCTGTATTTTCTACCTAACGGATTTATATTTAGGTTTATCCTTTCCTTCAGTGTGGGCTCTCTGCCATATTCCTGCTTCAGCTGCTGCCTCATTACATAATCAGGATACCTTTCGTCCACCCTGACCATTATCTGCCTTTCCCCCCAAATTGTCTCATTTTCTGACATATTCAAAGCATCGATATCCTTTCTGATCTGGTCATATTCGACTATTTCCAGCATTGCTCCCAGATGCAGGTCTTTTGTCCCTTCATGTCCAAGCACAACGGGGGTTAAAGGTACCATCACAGGATTTCTGTATGCCAAAGAATATGGGACAAAGTTATTGGCGTTGATGACAAGGTACGCAATAAGAAAAACTGTTGCTGAAACGTACCTTAAAAGACTTTTATGCCTGGGCAAATATTTCCGTATAAAGAAGTCAATGCAAATGCCAAATAGGATGAAAAAGGGGATATAGAAAAGTATTGTCCGAAATATTTCTTCGCTGCCTACAAGCTCCTGTGTCATTGTGAAGAAATAGACTAAAAACAATGCAAGAATAAACCTGTGTTTTGCCGATAATCTCAGTTCTTTTCTGGCTGCTTTTCTTATTATTATTACAAGAAAGACCACCACAAGAGGAATCAGCAAAGCCTCCACTGGAGAGAGCACATAAAGAAACATCGCAAATAAATTCTGTATTATCCTGCTAATGCTTAAGCTGAAGCCACCATATTCCCCATAACGCATCTGCCAGTATCCATATGTCCTCAGCAGATTGAAAATATTGAATTTGAATACAAGCGTTACTCCCAAATATGTGACTATGCCATAGACAACTGAATTCTTGATTACACCAATGGCGCTTTTCAGCAATAAGAATTTCTTGTTCTCCCTTATCTTTTCAATATTCCTGGCAAACACACCGAAGTTCTTTTGCAGGTACAGAAAGAAAGCTAGGACAACATATACGCCGGTGGTCCATTTTACAGATGTAGTAAGCGCGAGAATAAAAAAACCAATGAGAAAAAATCTGAATTCCCTTTTTTTATCCGGGCAGGCATAGCCCTTGTAAAGAAATATAAGACCTAGGAATGTCAAAGGCCATTGTATAGCCTCATGATGGACTACCCTGCTCCAGTGCAGGATATATGGTGCGAGTGTATATATGGTGATAGGTATCAGGCTTAGGAATCTGTCGAATAGAAGCATACATAAGAAAGCAAATATGAACAGGCTGGCTATGCTGAAGAACCTTACAGCGAAATGGCACTCAGCTATCGCATTATAGGTGCTTCTTGCAACATATTCCCACATAGCAGGATAAAAATAATGGGGTACTTTTTCCACGCCTGAAAAATCCTCGCCTGACATGAGGCAGGTAGAAGCCATGATTATGTTTCCTAAAGGAGGATAGGCCTGGATACCGGATGGATCTCCGGGATAATCATAGAAATAAGCTAGCCCTTCGCTTAAGGTCTTCAATGCATCATGAGAATATCCCTCTGCTGTAAAATTAGTAAGCCTTAAAAAGACACCGCACGCTAGGATTGCCGTTAAAAAGATAAAAAAAACCTTTTTTTCATTTTTTAACATATGCATGAAATCAGTGGTTTATTTATGGTATATAAAAGTTGCTACAAAAGGTTGTTGTATAAAATAAAAACATTTAAATAGGCTAATTTATCCCAGAGATTTGGGGGTTTTTCATGAAAAGGGCTTTGATCACAGGAATTACTGGCCAGGACGGTTCCTATCTAGCAGAGCTTCTGCTCCGCAAGGAATACGAGGTCTATGGTATCATACGAAGGTCAAGCTCTTTCAATACAGGAAGGATTGACCACATCTACAAAGATCCGCACGATAAAGATAATCGGCTCCACTTGGTTTATGGTGACTTGACAGATTCCTCCAATGTCAATAAGATAATAAATGATATAAGGCCTGATGAAGTTTATAATTTTGGAGCTCAGAGCCATGTCAAAGTGAGCTTTGAGGTTCCTTTGTACACAGCAAATGTGGATGCTCTTGGAACACTGCGCATTTTGGAAGCTATCAAAACCATAAAAAAAGAGATAAGATTCTACCAGGCAGCCAGCAGTGAGATGTTTGGGAAAGCAACCGAGAGTCCGCAGACAGAATCGACACCTTTCCACCCAAGATCGCCGTATGGGTGCAGCAAGGTATTTGCTTATTGGGCCACTGTTAACTACAGGGAAAGTTATGATATCTTTGCCTGCAACGGGATACTTTTCAACCATGAGTCACCAAGAAGGGGGGAGACATTCGTAACCAGAAAGATTACAAGGGCTATTGCATCCATAAAGGCCAGACAGCAGGGTATCCTGTATCTAGGCAATCTTGAAGCTAAGCGGGACTGGGGATTCGCTGGAGATTATGTGGAAGCGGTCTGGATGATGCTTCAGCAGGAAAAGCCGGATGACTTCATTATAGCTACAGGTGAAAGCCATACTGTAAGGGAATTTCTTGAAGAAGCATTCAGATATGCTGGTTTTAATATAGAATCTAACGGCAAGAAAGACAGTGAAGAAGAATATATAGATTTAGATACAGGTAAGCCCATTGTGAGAATTGATCCGAAATATTTCAGGCCCGCTGAAGTTGATTATTTGCTTGGCAGCCCGAAAAAAGCAAAGGAAAAGCTTAAATGGAAGCCAAAGGTTAAGTTTAAGGACCTTGTTAAACTGATGGTAGATGCGGATATGGCCGAGATGGATGTTCTCTAAAAAATGGAATTGGATTCAAAGATTTATGTGGCAGGGCACAGGGGCCTTGTTGGCAGTGCTATCCTTGCCAAGCTTAAACAGCTAGGGTATAGTGATCTGATTCTCAAGAAACATGCTGAACTTGACCTTGCAAACCAGAAACAAGTGGAAGATTTTTTCAGGACACATAAGCCAGACTATGTTTTTCTGGCAGCTGCCCAGGTGGGAGGTATTTTGGCAAATTCCTCATATCCAGCTGAATTTATTTACAATAATCTGATGATCTCTGCTAATGTAATTCATGCGAGCTACAAGCATGGCGTCAGGAAGCTGCTGAATCTGGGTTCATCCTGCATATATCCGAAATTTGCCCCACAACCCATGAGAGAAGAACATCTTTTAACAGGAAAACTTGAGCCTACAAATGAGGCATATGCCATGGCCAAGATAGCGGCAATAAAGATGTGCAGATTCTATAACCAGCAATATAAGACAAATTTTATTTCGGTCATGCCTACAAATTTATATGGGCCTTATGACAACTTTGATCTGAAGACAGGCCATGCCATGCCAGCTATGATAAGAAAGTTCTCTGAAGCAAAAGACAAGGTGTTTCTGTGGGGCACAGGTAAGCCTAGGAGAGAATTTCTTTATGTCGGGGATTTGGCAGAAGCTGTCATATTTTTGATGCAGAAATATGATTATAGTGAAATAGGGGAATTTGTAAACGTCGGGACAGGAGAAGATATAACAATAAGGCAGCTTGCAGAGCTGATCGCCAAGACTGTTGGATTCAGAGGACAGATAGAATGGGACCCATCTAAACCAGACGGCACTCCCCAAAAACTCCTTGATGTCTCAAAAATACACGGACTGGGATGGAAACACAAGACAACGTTGCAGGAAGGAATTAAAAAAACACATAAATGGTTCTTGGAAAATGGATAGGCTAAAGGAATTTTTCAACAAAAAAGCACATGAAAGGGATAGGTGGATCAAGAGAAATCTGTATTATAACAAAAAAATTGCTGAACTGATTGGATTCCATATCCCAAAAAAAAGCTCTGTCCTTGAGATAGGGTGTGGAACTGGATTTCTGTTGAATGCCTTGCAGCCTTCCAGAGGTGTGGGAATAGACTTTAGTGGACAGATGATCGATATTGCCAGCAAGAAGTACCCTCATCTCAGATTTATTGAATCTGCTGCAGCTGACTACAGGCTAGAGGAAAAATTTGATTATATTGTGATAACAGACACAATAGGTTATTTTCAAGATATCCAGCAGGTGCTGCATAACCTCAGACAAAACTGCACAAACAATACCAGAATAATAATAACCGCCTATAATTACTTGTGGGAGCCGCTATTAAGATTAACTGAAAGAATGCACCTGAAGATGGGGCAGCCGTTCACAAATTGGCTGAATATCAGCGATATTCAGGGTCTGCTTAATCTTGAAGATTTTGAGATTGTAAAAAATGGAGAAAAGATTTTGGTGCCAAAAAACATTCCCTTGGTATCAGGCCTGGCTAACAAATATCTTGCAAATCTTCCATTGATAAGGCATCTTTGCCTAGTTCATTATATCATTGCAAGGCCGGTGAATTTAGAGCCCCGAAAGGAAAAAGAAGTCTCAATCATTGTTGCTGCCAGGAATGAGGAGGGTAATATCGAGAAGATAGTGAAAAGCCTGCCGAAATTAGGCTTGAAAACAGAAATAATCTTCATAGAGGGCGGCTCTAAGGACGATACATGGGAGGAAATAAAAAGAATAGCTGGCTTATTCCCAGATATTAAGTTTGCGAGACAAGATGGAAAAGGGAAGGGAGACGCTGTTAGAAAGGGTTTTGAGATGGCTAGGGGGGATATCCTGATGATCTATGACGCAGACATGACGGTTCCGGCAAAAGACTTGCACAAGTTCTATGACGCTATTGTATCAAATAAGGGCGAGTTCATAAACGGAAGCAGGCTTGTATATCCCATGAAAAAACAGGCTATGCGTGGTCTGAACCTTCTAGGCAATAAGATGTTCAGCGTGATTTTTTCCTGGCTCTTAGGCCAGAGGATTAAGGACACCCTATGCGGCACAAAGGTTATATCTAAGAGGAATTACAATATTCTGAAGAAGAACAGGTCATATTTTGGAGATTTTGATCCTTTCGGAGATTTTGACCTGTTGCTTGGAGCCTCTAAAATGGATCTCAAGATAGTTGAAGTTCCCATAAGATATCAGGAAAGGACCTACGGAGACACCAATATACGGAGATTTTCGCATGGATGGCTTCTGATAAAGATGTGCTTTTTTGCTATGAGGAAGATCAAATTTACATAATATGGTAGATAATAATATTACCGAGCATTTCGATAATATAGCTAAGGACTATGATTTCTATAAAAAAAAGAATGAATATTACTATTCTAGCCTAAAAAAACTCTACAGTCAAATAGTCCCTCCAAAAAAACAGATTCTCGAAATAGGTTGCGGAACAGGCAGCCTGATAATTAGTCTGCAGCCTGATAGAGGTGTAGGGATAGATGTAAGCGGTGACATGATAAAGATAGCAAAAAAAAGAAAATCGGACGTCCATTTTATGGTAATGCCTGCTGAAAAACTCAGCCTTAGTAAAAAGTTTGAATATGTAATAATGGCGGATGTTATCGAGCATCTAAGCGATGTAGGTCTTGCGATAAAAAATCTCAAAAAGGTCACGGAAGATAAAACAAAGATAATTATCTCTATGGCTAATCCCAAATGGGAGCCTTTGTTGATGTTGGCGGAGAAGCTTGGATTAAAGATGCCGGAAGGGCCCCACAACAGGATAACTGCGAAGAAGCTTTTTTCAATATTAAGGGAAAATAATTTTAGGATTGTCGAGAAAGGATATAGGTTATTATTGCCCGTCAAGGTGCCTGTTATCCACCATATAAACAAAGTTTTTTATAAGGTTCCTGTTTTACGGAAGCTAGGATTGATAGAGTACGTGATAATAAAAAATGAAAAATCTAAATAAATTGCAGCTGACATTGCTTATACTGATATATCTGGGCATGATTAGCTGTATCATCCTGAGTATAGGGGCAATAACTAATATCGGGCAAGAGGGCTACGATCGATGCATGGAAAGGATCTGCACCAGACATGAAGCATGGTGCACAAAATTCAGAACCAAGAACAACTGCTGCATGGGTTCAGGTGGCGACATGGTAATGATTGATGACGAATATGTTTGCAGGTTCGAATCATAGCACTCTTAAGGCTATCATTACATTCTCAACCTGATGCACGGGTCTGAATAGCCCAGAAGAAAGAATCTCATTTGTCCTCTGGTTTAAAAGTCGTGTGGTTTCATTATCAACAGCCAAATATCTGTAATCCATTCTTCCCAATACAAAGTATTGATAGTCCTTTCTTTTTAGGAATGAGTATAGTTCTGTAACATTCCTTGATAGGATGTCCTCTCGGAATCTGATAATATCCGGGCACCAGTAGCAGCTGAAGGCATCCAATCCTATGGGGATATTGTCTTTAGGAGTGTATAAGAAAACCTTTGTGCCTGTTGGGAGGCTGTTAAACCATTGAGCATATTCAAATGGTTCTGAAGGTAGCCCGCCTGAAAAAGATCCCTCTGTTGGCCAGATAGCTGTATTAACGCTGTATTTTTGATAGCCTGATGTCAATAATATACCTGTAAAAAAAATAAAAACCACAGAAAGCATAGAAAATCTGGATATTTTTAGCCTATTTTTTCCGAAAGTATTGATAGATTGGATAGCAATGTTGATAAATACTATTATCAGAGAGACTGTGTAGAACATCCCTTTCAGCGGAAATTCCCCACCAACATCGTCTGCATAATTCATGGACATGATCAGTGCCACTAGCAGGCCGATCCATACGTATAGCCTATCTCTATAGCGGTAAAGGAATTCAATTCCCTCGCTGCAGATTAGTGCAACAGGGATGGCGAGCAGCATCCACACCCTAAATGCCCCTCTGGCGATATATATGTTGAAAGTTTCTCCATTTACGCCAAGGAAAGTATATATAAGCCATAGCATAGTAAGGCATAGCCAGAAATTCTTAGGCTGAACAAGAGATGATCTTTGCTTATACAGGACATAAGCGACTCCAACCAACGCAATTATTGAGACAAAAATACCTATTCCGATTGGATTATTTATCATATTTGTCGGCTTAGCTACGAAAAAATCATGGAAAAGGTACGGCCTAGATGCAGATCCGCCCGGATTAAAAAGGTTAGCTAAGATATTGCCTATCCTGGGGATAATGCCTATACTGGATACCGCGGAGCCATTCTCTACTGAAGCGCCATAATCTGCCATGAAGGAAGCAAAGCCATGCCGAAATATCATGGCTCCCCACCAAAACAAGGAAAGCAAGAATCCTGCTGCAGCCGCAAAGACAACTTCTTTTTGCAATTTTTTATAGACTATTGACCCAGCAATAAAATATATAAGAATAAGAATGCTTAATTTCAATGGCTGTGAAAGATTCTGGCTGACCCATACACTGGCAAATATTGCTGCAGCAATGAATTTCCATCTTTTGTCAACCTTCATCCTCTCAAGAGCATACATCAAAGGAAAGAAAATTGTAATGACAAGGGCATGGGCCCATATGAAATGGCTGAGGTAACATGGTAGCATGGCAAAGACAAATGTGGAAAACAGAGCTTTGTTTCTGTCCCCTATGAGTTGTTTGGCGAAAAAATAAAAAAATACAATCCCTAGAGAGATAAGAAGTGCGTTGAAGAACTTCATGGTCCAGTTGATAGATTCTGTTGTCTGGTGTAGCACGCCCATCAGTACATCATAAGCAGGAGGGTATGGCTCTATATACGCAAGTACGCTCTTTATCTTGCCGGGCTCATCCTGAATTGAGGGATCATATGCATTTTTCTCGATAGCAACATACTTAGCTCCGACTGTGTGCCCCCAAGGATCCTGGTTCTCAAGATAAGGATAGATAAACGCTCCCCTTGCATAGACAAAAAAAGTGATAATAAAAAGCGCTAAGACTGCTATGATGTATATATCTGACCTCTTTATGCTGAGTTTTGGTATCTTTATTCTGGTTATTCTTTTTGACAGTATGAATGCTGGCCAGCCCATGGATAGCAGCAAGAATATCCGCCAGTCAAGCGGTATATGAAAGAAATTAAGTATGATAGCCAAAATAGGAAATATCCCCAGGCCGATACCTAGTCTCATAAGGTTCCTTTCCAGAAAATTCTCAGCACTCTGAACAAATCTGCTGGCTGTAAATCCGAACCCCCAAAGATAAAGGAAAAACAGCACTATGGTAATTATGCTCATAGAATTCGGTTGCACTGGAACATATTTAAAGGTTTCTAAGATGATTTATAGGTATAAATAACAATATCCTTGAAATGCTTAGCTGACAAAAGAGTATATTTCTTATTCAGATAACTATTATAAAAGTCCTTGGTTTTCCAGTTATGTGACTGTACAAGCCACAGCTTTTCTGCTGAATCGATTGTGCTGCTGATATTACGCAGCATGGCTGATTGGTCAATTGTAGATACCAAAGGTGCTATCTTAACCTCTTTTTTATAATAATAAGCAAGTGCAACCTTCATATAGCCTGCATCTACCAGTATAAGATCACCTGTATCTGCATCAAGAAGGTAGGTTGCCGCATTATCCCATTCTTCTTTTGTTGTGGCCAGATAAAAATAAGACAAACTGAAAATTGACGTTATTACAGCCAGTATTATGAGGGCCCCCCTGAATCTCTTGTGCCCGATACTGTATATTAAAAAAGCAGATGATAGGTAGTAAATTGGAGTTAGAAAAAGGCAATATCTAAAAAGGAACATCCTGTAAGGTGATGCGAGATATTTTACAGATAGAAGGTAGATTATAGAAAGTATGAATAGGATTATAAACACAGCAAAAGAATTTCTCTTCGATAGTCTTTCAGAGAAAAACCTTATCAGCCCTGTTTTAACCTTTTTTCGGTTCTTGGATAAGAAATTGCCAAACTTAAACAGGACCAGTAATAAAAACAGAAAAGCCAGGCTGGATGCAACATAATATAAAGCATGGCTGATGCCAAGGAGATAAAAAATATCCCTGAAATCCAGATAAATAACCTTTATCACTACCTGCAATAATTTGGCCAGAAGTGGCACTATCGCCAGGATTATCATTGCCTGAGAAATCCACCATCTGCGGCTCTCTTTCTTATTTGCCTTCACTAAAAAAACAAGATTAAAGATTATTATCAAAAAAAGCGCAAGAAAATGCACATAATTTGCAATAATGATGGTGGTTGAATACAGTACATAGTCGGAAAGACTGCGTCTTTTTGAGATTATCCTCATGAAAAATAAGGCAGAACTTAAGGACAAGAATAAGAGAAGGCTATATGCCCTGGCTTCTTGGGCATACACCACTTGGAACATTGAAATTGCCATGAAAAATGTAGCTAATAAGGCAATCTTCTCATTAAAAATTTCTTTTCCGAGGAGATACACAAGAATAACTGAACAGAGACTGAATATAAAGGAAGGGAATCTGATAGCCGCTGAGGAATCGCCGAAAAAATTCATCCATATTCCGAGAAAACGGTAGTAAATTGGGGGGCTCCCAAAATCAGATTTGCCGGATTCAGCTATCTTTACAGAGGCGATTTCATCCAGCCACAGGCTTTCTCTACCAATATCATAAAGTCGTAAGGAAAATCCCAATACAATTATTACTACTAGCAAAAAAACCTGTTTTCTCATAGGTTCAAAGATTTTTTGCTGGTTATTTAAAGCTTTTGCAACATTCAAAGAAAGCTTTTTAAAGTCGGTAAAAGTACTAATCCAGAGGGTAAGAAATTGAAAGTCCTGCTTGTAAATTTACCGTATCTTTCGGCAGCTTTTGGCGGTAGGGAAGAAAGCGCAGATATAAATCCCCCACTGGGAATCGCATATATCGCCTCCTTCCTGAGGCAATACAACATTGAGGTCGATGTGCTTGACTCTAACGCCCTTAACTATACTACTGAAAAGACCATACAAGAAATAAAACAGAGCAAGGCAGATATCGTTGGATTGACTGCAACCACAATAACTATGCCGCTCATGAAAGCAGTGGCTGCCAAAATAAAGACTGAAGACAATCTTATCATAGCCGGTGGAGTGCATGTATCAAGCCTGCCTGAACAGACCCTGAAGTCCATTGAGAATATTGATATCGCAGTAATTGGTGAAGGAGAATATACCCTATTAGAGATAACTGAAGAGTTCAAGAACAATAGGGACTGGAGCAGTATAAAGGGAATTGCCTATCGGGCAGACGGCCGGATTGTGAGGACAGGAGAAAGAGATATGATAAGAAATCTTGATTCTTTGCCTTTTCCTGCAAGAGATCTTCTGCCTAGGCACAGATACCAGCCCGGACCGATTCTGCAGTCTGGCATAAAGGGAGAAAGATTCACAACTGTAGTCACGGCAAGAGGTTGCACAAAAAAGTGCACCTATTGCGCTTCTGGCCATTTCTGGAAATATCTCAGAATGAGAAGTGCAGAGAACATCATAAAAGAGCTTAGATTTCTGAAAGACAAGTATGCCATACAGCAGATAATGTTTGTAGATGATACTTTTACTTGCAGCAAGCCCAGGCTGCTAAAAATCTGCAGCGCGTTGGCAGAACTCAAAATACGATGGACCTGTTATGCAAGGGTGACTAGGGTTGACATGGAGATGCTCAAGGCAATGAGAAAAGCTGGCTGCTTTTTCATATTTTATGGCGTAGAGAGCGGAAGCCAGAAAATCCTTGACAATATCAAGAAAGGCATCACTCTGGAAGAGGTCGAGAAAGTAATCAAGCTTACAAAGAAATCCGGAATAATAACAAATTGCAGCTTTATGTTGGGGTTGCCGGGAGATACGAAAGAAACCATGCAGGAGACTCTGGATTTCGCAAAAAAAATAAATCCCCATCTGGCAGAATTCTATGTAACTACTCCCTTTCCAGGCACCGAGCTGTATCAGACAGCCATCAGCAAAAAGTGGATAGTCCAGGACGATGACTGGTCAAAATATTCTCTCCACCGCCAAAACACCTTAAGGACCTGCGAAGTAGACCCAAAAGAGGTGGAAGCATTTGCCAAGAAATGCTATAAGGAATTTTACTCAAGGCCCAGTTTTATGCTCATGTCCCTGAAGAAACTCATTACCTGGCCAAAGAGTTTTTATGTTTACAGGAATTGCCTTAAGATATTCTATAATCTGATGGTAAAGGATAATCTTCCTTGATTCTCAAAAAATTTATATAACCTGCTAGATTAAGCGAAATAATGCTGAAAGGTACGGTGCAGGTTGACTTAGACGGATTATGGACAGTACTGGGGTACTATGGAAAAAGGGCTGAGATAGCTGAGGATCCGATATTTTATAGTGCTATACCGAGATTTATTGAACTTTTCGATGAATACAACATTAAAGCCACCTTTTTTGTAATAGCTAAAGACTTGGAAATAGCTAAAAAAAGAAATCTTGTAAAAAAGATAGTGCAAAAAGGCCATGAAATAGCAAGTCATTCATATAGCCATGCTTTTGGATTTAGAAACCTAACGCATAGCCAGAAAGTATTAGAGGTACAAAAAGCAGATAGTCTAATCCAGAAGATTTCTGGGAAAAAACCAGTGGGCTTCAAGGCGCCTGGTTATGATATGGATGAGTCTGCTTTGCGGATAATAAAAGAGCTAGGTTACAGCTATGATTCTTCTGTTCTGCCAAGCTTTTTTTACCCCCCTCTGCAGCTGATAAATGGCTTGATAAGTTTTAAAATAAGGACACACGGGCCAAAGATGGTCTGGGGATTTGCGCCAAACAGGCCATACCGCCCCTCGCCTGATTCGATATGGAAGCAGGGAAACTTCAGACTTATTGAGGTTCCCTCAACAGTCATACCTGTATTCAGGTTCCCCTTCCAGACAGTATTTGTTTACATGGCTGGATTAAGCCTTTTTAGGTTCGGCTACTCGCTTGTGAAAAGGAATAAGATACCGATAAATTACACTTTCCATGCGATAGATCTGTCTGATGATATTAGGGGCCTTCCTGCTGCGCAAAAAACCAGGTATGCAAAAAGAAAAAGAATCTGTGAATATATAATTAAGAGCATTGCAAAAGATTATAAGATAATGCAAACCAAAAAGTTGCTGGATAAAAATGGTATATGACATAAGAATCTTGGAACAACAGGATGAAGAAGACTACAGAAATTTTCTGAAAGATAAGGATTATATTATAGAGCACACTATCGAATGGAAGGAGATAGTAAGAAAAAATTTTGGCTTCAGACCTTTCTACCTTGTTGCCAGGAACAGGCAGGAAGAAATCAAGTCGATCCTGCCATTGTTTGAAGCAGACAGTCTTCTCTTTGGCAGGAGGATAGTCTCTACACCATATGCTGTCTCAACCGGGCCGTTGTCAGAAGAAGACGCGGCTACAGCTGAAATTGTTGAGCATGCTAAGACACTCACTGTACAAAGAAATGCAGGTTATCTTGAAATAAGGGGCAAGACCCCTATTAAGAAGTTTATAGTTAAAAAACCTGTAACCAATTTCTACCTTAAGCTCTCTGAAGATCCCAGTGATGTCTGGGCCAGGCTGCCAAAAAGCAGCGTAAGATGGGGGATTAAGAAATCCCAGAAGAGCGGTCTTTCTGTAAGGCAGGGCAACTCCCAAAAAGAGCTGGATGATTTTTTCAGGCTTTTCCTAAGTACCAGGAAGTTTCGCGGGGTCCCTGCCTACCCTTACAGCATGTTTAACGATATCCTTGCAAGTTTCAAAGATTTGACCAGGATCTATATATCAGAATTAGATGGTATGCCTGTAGCTGCTATCTGGCTTCTTTGCTATAATAAAAAGATAAGATACTGGTATGCCGGTGTCAAATATGATAAGTCAGTTCTGAGGATGCAGCCCTATCATGCCCTTTTTTGGGAGGCTATAAAGTATGGATGCGAGAATAATTACTCTATTTTTAATTTTGGAGGAGCAACGAAATTTGCAAATGACGGGGGCTTATATAATTTCAAGGAGAGATGGGCTGATGAAATGGTAGAGATACCATCTAACTTTTATCTAAACACGGCCCGGCAGGTTCCTTCTGTGAATACCACTAGGTTCAGGTTTTTAGAGTCTATCTGGAGCAAATTACCTGCCACATTGATACAGAAATTAAGCCCTTTTGTGATCAAGCAGTTTGTTTAAAACAGCAATATTTATAAAATGGGCGTAGTTTGATAAGACAATGAAAATATCGATTATTGTACCATGCTACAATGAGGAGGAAGGGGTCCCTTTTCTTGTAAGACAGCTCAAAAAGGCAGAGAGGTTGCTACACAGTTATGAGATTATCTTCATTGATGATGGTTCTGAAGATAATACCTACAAACTTCTAAAAAAGTTTTATGAAAACAGAAAAAATATCAAGATCCTGAGACATGATAAAAACAGGAATCTCGGGGCTGCCTTAAGGACCGGGTTTAAGGCGTCCACTGGGGATGTCATCGTACCTATAGACAGTGATTGTACTTATCCCCCCATTGAGATTGTAAATCTCTTAAGGCTGCTGGATCCCAGCACAGATATAGTAAGCGCCTCCCCCTACCATCCAAAAGGAAAGGTAGAGAACGTTGCTGGCTATCGGCTGTTTCTAAGCAAGGCAATCTCAAAGATTTATTCGGTTATCATGAATGCTGACCTTTATACCTATACTGCTATTTTTAGGGCCTATAGAAGAAAGGTGATAGAGGATATAAGGTTCAGATCAGATGACTTTCTTTGCTGTGCAGAAATACTGGTATATGCCATACTCAAGGGCTACAAGATAAAGGAATACCCTACAACATTGCATGCTAGAAAATACGGGCGATCCAATATAAGGCTGCTGAAGGTAATATTCAGCCATACGAGATTCATAATTAAGATAATATTTATAAGATTGTTCAGATTAAAGGTATAAACATGAAGATAGCAACTGTTCTGGGAACAAGGCCCGAGATTATTAAATTATCTCCCTTGCTTACCAAGCTCCCCAAAAAGTTTGATCATATCTTAATACACACCGGCCAGCACTATGATTTTGAGATGGACTCTCTTTTCTTTGAAGAGTTGAAGCTCAAAAGGCCGGACTATAATCTGGAGGTAGGCTCATGCAGGCAGGGAAGGCAGACAGCGATAATGCTGGATCGCATTGAACATATACTGCTAAAAGAGCTTCCGGATATTGTACTTGTCCTTGGTGATACTAATAGTGTTCTTGCTGGTGCTTTAGCTGCTTCAAAGCTCCACATAAGGGTAGCGCATGTAGAAGCAGGATGCCGGTCATTCAACAGGCAGATGCCAGAAGAGATCAACAGAATAATTGTTGACAACATATCAGACATTCTTTTTGCTCCTGACAGAAAGGCTTATGACATTCTTATCAAAGAAGGTATACCCCGAAAGAAGGTACATCTGGTAGGGAGCACTGTTTTCGAGGCCTGTTTGAGAAACAGGCAGTTCCTCAGCAGATCAGACATACTCAGTAGATTGGGCCTAAGAAAAGACAGGTTTGTTCTAGTTACATTGCACAGGGCTGGGAACACAGATGATAGAAAGAGGCTTGAAAGCATTATAAGTGCTCTCAATATACTCACAGATGAGATAGATATTGTCTTTCCTATCCATCCCAGGACCCTTAGAACGATCAGAAAAAATAAAATAAGGGTGTCGAAAAAAATAAAATTGATAAAACCCCTGGGTTATATCGATTTCCTAAAGCTGATGTCGGCTGCCAGGTTCATCATGAGCGATTCAGGGGGTATCCAGGAAGAAACTCTGGTTTTCAACAAGCCGTGTCTGATACCTAGGGAAGATAGTGAATGGATGAGACTGGTGGACGCAGGAAAAAATTTTTTAGTTGGAGCAAATAAGGCCAGGATCTTAAGAAAAACTAGACAACTTGTTAAAGACGATAATCTGCTCAAGAGAATAAAGGCCATCAGGTTTCCTTATGAAAAAAATGCATCACAGCAGATAATAAAGGCCTTAAAATGAAAATAGGTATTTTCGCTTATAACTTTGAACATAAAAAAACACAGGAAGGTCTCATTAATCTCTTCCTTAATGGCCATATGCCTGAATGCATATTGGCTGCTGATAAGGTCAAGCTAAATTTTTATCAGTCAAAGATACGCGTATCGCCAAAAGGCCTGCACTACACCCATCCAAGGAAGATTGCCCAAAAACTGGGAATACCTTATCATGTGGTTGCCCATAACAGCAAAGCATGTCACGACCTGATCAGGGATTATGCCTTAGACTTAGGGGTGATTCTTGGGGCGAGGATACTGAAGAAAGAGACGATAGAGTGCTTCCAGATTGGCATACTGAATATGCATCCTGGATTGCTTCCGTTTAATAGGGGGCTGGACAACCTAAAATGGGCCATCCTCAAGGGCATCAAACAAGGAGTATCATGCCATCTGATAAGTGAGGAGATAGACAAAGGAAGGCTTGTAATGAAGGAAGATATAGATGTCTTTCCGGATGATACCCTAGTAGATATATTCCTGAGGATCCAGGACAAAGAACAGGAGCTTATGCTGAAGTCGCTGGATCTGTTGAAAAAAGGAAAAAGAGACTTTAAGCCTGTGGCTGAAGGGAGCTATTTCAAGGCAGTGCCTCCAGAGCAGGAGTCCAAATTAATGGAAGCTTTCAAAGAATACAAAAAAAGGTATAGTAGCCTATGATACCGATTGCCAAGCCTCAGATAGGAAAAGAAGAGATAAATGCTGTAGTAAAAGTACTAGAATCGGGGATGCTCACGCAAGGAAGGGTAACATCGGAGTTTGAGGAAAGGTTTGCCAGTTTCTGTCAGTCAAAGCATGCCATTATGACCAGCAGCGGAACAACTGCTTTGCATACCTGTCTGAATTCTATGGGTATTAATAAAGGAGATGAAGTTATAACAAGTGCTTTTACCTTTGTTGCTGGAGCTAGCACCATACTGATGCAGGGAGCCGCTCCTGTTTTTGCAGATATCAGGCCAGACACTTTTAATATTGATCCGGTTTCTGTGGAAAAGGCCGTTACAGATAAAACAAGAGCTATAGTCCCTGTAGATTTATATGGCCAGATATATGACTACAGGCAAATAAAAAAGTTGGCGCAAGAAAACAACCTAAAGATTGTTGAGGATGCATGCCAATCAGTAGGCGCAGAATCAGATGGAAAAAAGGCAGGCACATTTGGGAATGTAAGTGCCTTCAGTCTTTACGCTACAAAGAATCTTGTGAGCGGTGAAGGTGGGATGATAACTACTGACGATGATGATGCAGCTGATAAGGCAAGAAGATTCATCAACCATGGCCAGGCCGGTAGATACGACTATGTTGATCTGGGTTACAACTATAGGGCAACAGATATCCAGGCAGCTATTGGGTTAGTGCAGCTGAAGAAAATCGATATGCTGAATAGTAGAAGGATTGAAAATGCAAAGTTGCTTTCAGAAGGGCTGGATGAGATCAAGGGGATTATAGTCCCACACGTTAGGAGGGGGAATAGGCATGTCTTTCATCAGTACACCATTAAGGTAGATGGATATAAACTGAGCAGAGACCAGCTTCTAGAAAGGCTGAGGGACAATGGCATAGGCGCAAATATTTATTATCCTCAGCCCCTGCATCTAGCGCATTTCTACAGAAGATTCGGATATAAAAAAGGTGATTTCCCGGTTGCCGAAGAAATGTCCAAAAAGGTCCTAAGCATACCAGTTCATCCGGGTGTAGACAGGCCATCGATAGAAAAGATTATAGGTATCATAAAAAAATGTTAAAAGCCGTCGTTGTTGGAGTAGGCCTCATGGGTATCAATCATGCTAGGATATACAGCCAATTAGGGGGGGTTGACTTGGTTGCAGTATGCGATACCAAGGAGCGAACAGCAAAGGCCGTAGCCAAGAAGTTTAATGCAAAATATTATACCGATTATCATGAATTGCTGGATAAAGAAGATATCGATATTGCTAGCATAGTTGTGCCGACCAAGATGCATAGAGATGTTGCTGTTGCCTTCATGGATAGAGGTATCCACATTCTTCTGGAAAAACCTATTGCAATAAACGAGAAAAAAGCAGAAGATATCATCAATGCAGCGAACAGCAAGCCTGTCAAGTTAATGATAGGCCACATCGAAAGGTTTAATCCTGCCATTATAGAGCTAAAGAAGAGGATGGAAAAAAACGAATTAGGGACAATATACAAAATAGACGTTCAGAGGATTGGGCCCTTTCCTAGCAGGATAGCAGATGTTGGGGTAATTATCGATCTTTCTGTCCATGATATAGATATTATCAACTATCTTATCAATTCCAATGTAAAGAGGATACATGCAGAAACACAGCAGAAGCTGCATCCCAAATTCGAGGATTCGCTTACTTCCCTTATGGTTTATGAGAATGATGTGCTCGCTACACTGAATATTAACTATCTATCACCCAAAAAAATTAGGGAGATATCTGTGTTTGGGGAAAAGGGTATGTTTAAGGCAGATTACCTAACCCAAGACCTGAAATTTTATGAGAATCCATCGTATAACAAGCAGCCAGAATCATTCGACAGTGTATCAGAAGGCAAAGAGCTTGTGATTAATATAGACAAAAAGGAGCCTTTGCTGGCTGAAATAGAAGCGTTCATCGGGTGCGTAGAATCTGACAAACCTTCCCCAATAAGTGGGGAAGCAGCGCTGGATGTTCTGAAAATAGCCCATAGGCTCGAAGCATCTTCTAAAATATCTTGAGGAAAAATCATGAATAGTAAGTATATCGCAGAGATCACACATAACCTCAAAGATATGTACATTTCTGAGTTAGGCTTAACCAAGGACTACAAGAGGCGGATAAGGGATAGGATAAACAGAAAGATCGGAAAAGATGTAATATCCAAGTTAAGTAGGGTCGTTTCTTTGAAGGATAAGAAGCTACTTGATGTTGGGTGTGGCTGGGGCGGCCCCTTGTTTGAAGCATACCTAAAGGGGGCGAAATGCTATGGTTTAGAGCCTAATCCAGAAAGGATAATGATAGCTAAGCTGCTTTTTGGATATAAGAAATGCACAATAAAGCAGGGATATGGGGAAAAAAACCCTTTTAAAGATAATTTCTTTGATATAGTGGTCTGCAATTCTGTGCTGGAGCATGTAGATAATATCGAAAAAACTGTTGTCGAGATGAAAAGAGTCACAAAAAAAGGGGGAATAATCTACCTAAGGGTTCCTAACTACATGGTCCCCTATGAGAGGCATTACGGGATACCCTGGATACCTATAAAAAATAGGGTAATTAATAAGCTGAATCTCATCATATTTGGAAGAAAAGACAGATATGTACAGCATCTGAACTTCGTAAAAGCACCTTACATCTATAAAATCCTTAAAAAGAATAATCTTAGATACAGGGATATAGGGATGGAGAGGATGGCAAAAAAATATAGACTATTATCTCCGCTCATAAGACTTCTTTATTTTCTCAGGTTAAATCCGAAGATGGAATTAATCGTGAGCAAGGCTTCAGGCAAAAGTTTTTAAATGGGCAAATAAATCACACTGTTATAAAATGAAGGTAGTAATTACAATCCCGGCATATAACGAGGAAAAGACAGTAGGAAAAGTAATTGACAATATAAAGGAAGTTATGGCTGCTTCAGGCTACAGTTATGAGGTGATTATTGTAGATGATGGAAGCAAGGATAAGACAGCTGAAATTGCTAAATCAAAAGGAGCAGCAGTATATTCGCATCCAAAGAATTATGGGCTGGCTGAGACCTTTAGGACAGAAATTGAAAAATGCCTCGAGCATAATCCTGATGTTATCATCCACACAGATGCAGATGGACAGTATCTGGCCAGCGATATACCTAAGCTAATCACATCTATAGAGGACGGCTATGATCTGGTTTTGGGATCCAGATTCAAAGGAAAGATTGAGCATATGCCGGCTATCAAACGTCTTGGTAATCTGGCTTTCTCAAAGGTGATATCCAGCATTGTAGGTCTGAAGATCACAGATGCCCAGACTGGCTTCAGAGCATTCACCCGTACGGTGGCTGAAGAAATTTACCTGAGATCGACACATACATATACCCAGGAACAGATAATCCGTGCAGTGAAGCAGAAATTTAAGATAAAGGAAATACCCATATATTTTGCAAAAAGACCTGGCAAAAGCAGGCTTATCAGTAATCCTTTTGACTACGCAATAAAAGCATGGATCAACATACTCAGAACATATAGAGACTACGAGCCGTTAAAATTTTTCGGCACTATGGGAACATTGTTCCTGATTCCTGGGTTTATAATTGGTTTATGGCTTGTTTACTTGTTCCTGATAACTGGGAGGATGCGTCACCTGGGATCTGCTATATTGAGTGTGCTGTTGATAATGGTAGGCATACAGATAATTTTTTTTGGTCTCTTGGCTGATATGGAAAAGAAATGAAAATACCGACCATAGGGCAATTAAGGAAAAGGACAAAAAGCAAGAGAAGAGGCCTGATTTATCCTGTTGTTGACTATCTTGCATACTATCCTGCTAGATTATTCCTTTATATTAACCTTACGCCAAATCAGATTACTGTGCTCTGGATCCTTGTGCAGATAGTCTCTGCCTTTTTTCTGCTTGCCGGAGACTATATCATAACCCTTGTTGCACTTTTGGTGTTCCAGTCGATGTTCATCATTGACTGCGCTGATGGAATTGTTGCCAGATATAAGAACCAGTTCTCCCTGAATGGTGTCTATTTGGATAGGCTCGGCCATTATGTAGCTGATCCGTTTCTTCTGGTTTGTTTCGGCCTTGGCCTTTATAATTCCACCGGTAATTTATTATTTATAATGCTTGGTATTGTTAGTGCTGTTGCCTTTCTGCTGAATAAGGCAATCACACTGAATCCGCTTTGGTACCCTGATAAGCAAAGGCTAAGAATAGAAAAATCCTTAAAAGGTTCAGAGCTCAAGAGCCAAAATGATTTTCTCTATTTTATTTTTGAACTGTTTAGGCTGGAGTATCCGTTCAACCTGATGTTTCTGGGCGTATTGTTGGGCTTTTCTGAATATACCCTGATGGTTTATACAGCCTTTTTTGTCCTGGAATTGTCCAGGAAAGCGGTTGGACAGCTAGTCTGGAACCATAGGTTAGAATGAAGAATGTAGTGGCAAGAGGCACAGTCTACCTTATGGTAGCCCAGCTGACCATAATGCTTTCTGGGTATTTGATCCATATAGGTCTTGCCCGCATGCTGGGTGTGGAGATTTATGGGGATCTGGGATTCATTCTGTCATTGGTATTGATCACAAAAACCTTTTTTTTAACAGGAGTTCCAAGAGCTGTAACTAAATTCATATCTGAAAACAGGACAAGGGCAGATGCAGTCCTAAAAGCAGGTGCGGAATTGCAGCTTATTTTGATAGGAATCTGTCTGTCCATTTATCTGTTTTTTTCAGAGAACATAGCGCATCTGTTCAGGGATCCATCGCTTGCAGGACTTATAAGGTTGTCTGCATTTATTGTACTTCCTTTAGGCATTTATGGTATTTACTCAAAAGGTTATCTCAATGGCATAAGACAGTTCAAAAACCAGGCGATTTCTGAGACAGTTCATTCCATCTTTAAGGTTATATTTGCTTTCCTGTTGGTCTACCTTGGTTTTGGTCTTTTTGGAGCTATAGCAGCATACATATTAGCTCCTTTGATAGCATGTATGGTTGTATTAAGATTCACTAAAATAAAAAAAAGTGATCATAAATTCAATAAGCTCACTTTGCTGAAATTTGCCCTTCCCCTGACGCTTTTCTATGCTGTGACTATAACCACAAATGACCTGGGTTTGTTGGCAGTTAAAAGGATCTTGCAGCAGGACATATTGACCGGGTATTATACAGCAGCAAACACCCTTTCAAGGATAACACTATCTGTATTTACAGCACTTCCTATGACTATGCTGCCATCAATCTCTGCATCTGTGGCAAAAAGGGACTATAAGCTCACAAAAAAATATATCAACCAGGCCCTAAGGTACACTGTTCTAATTTTATTTCCGGTTACAGTTCTTATAAGCAGCTATTCCACCCAGATAATGAATCTGCTCTACTCATCTGAATTTATGAAAGCTGCTCCTGTGATGAGCATACTGGTGTTTGCATTCACATTTTTTTCTATATTCATGATATTATGTTCATTTGTTGCAGGCGCAAATAAGCCTATGTTGACGTTTATTTTTGCATCGCTGTCATTGGCAGTATGTTTAATCCTGAATATTATTCTAGTTCCGCTGCTGGCTCTTAGGGGGGCAGCGATCGCTACTTTGGCCGCTGCTATCTTTGGTTTCCTTCTTGCTTCTGTTTATGTACTGACCAGATTTAAAACCCTCATCAGCCCTGTATCGCTTGCGAGAATTACGCTTGCTACAGCAATAATATACATCCTATCCAGATTTTTATATAGCTCCGGAATCATGTTTATCGGATACTTTATTCTGCTTGTCTTGGTATATCTGTTTGTTCTTATAGTAATCAAAGAAATAACCAAAGAAGATTTGGAAATTGCCTTTTCATCGCTAAGTCCTAGAAAATTCCTGAAATCTTAATCTGGCTTATATCCAAATAGCGGGTCTAGCTTATTCTTCATCTCATTATTTACATAAGCGATATCTTCCGGATTCAGCTCTTCTCTATGACTGCCCACTTTTCCCTTTCTTGTTCGGTATGAATTTGGGTCCTTTTTATCTCCAGGCAGCATCCTATAGTCCTTTATCTCTTCGTTCATCTCCATCTTTCTCATGTGACTGAAGGAGCCGTATTCTACAGCCTTGTGTATGATATCTTCGGAAACAGATATTCCGACAAAATCAAGAACCCTCTTTAGCTCTTTTCCAGGGTCTTTCTTGAGGTTTTCAAATTTAACAAGTATGTGAGGTTTTTTTCTTGTTTTCATCTCACTCGCCCGGTCATTCAAGAATTCCAGTATTTTGGAAAAACCGCAGTTAGGGTCCCTTATGAATTTTGAGATATCATTTCCGCTGTAGACCTTATCCCTTGTCCTTGAACCATGAAACAAAGAGACCACGATATCTCTTGGATCTCTGACAAGATATATTATCTTCTTATTCTTGAAGATTTCACCTATATTCAGCCTATTGTTGTCTTTGGTGCTTCCTCCATGTGAAATCAGGATGTTAGGTATTGGCCTGAACCAGGTCATCTGCTGCAGATCCAGCTTTATATTCTTGATGTTATACTTCAGAGATAGTGCTTTTGCTATCATCACTCTTAACTTGGTCTTCCCGCTTTTCTGGAATGACACCACGATAAAATCGCTTGTGAGAATAGAGACAGCGTTGTATAGGAAGCTTCTGAGTCCGTAGAGGCGGATCGCATAAAAGACAGATCTGATTTTGGGGATCATTTTAGGATCAGTTCAGTTATCCTTTTTATATTTTCTTCCAGCTCATTTATGTTGTTGTTTGGCAGAATCAGAGCAGGCTCTTTGGGAAATTCAGGTTTCAGGTCCATACCCATCACATTTTTCCTGACATGTGTATACAGCTTCTTCTGATTTCTCCTTAACAGCTCATCTTTAGAAACATCCAGCAATATTTCATAATATTCTTCATTATTTTTTGAATTATAATCCTGAATCTCATGAAACAATGAGATAGTGCTCATGATAACTGTTATTCCCTGGCTTGTCAGAAAACTGCATAGCCTGGAGTAGATATACGCTGTAGTTATCCTGTCCTTTATGTTGTGGCCATAGACGTCTCCTAGAATATGCCTCACATCGTCTCCGTCAAAATGGACTACGCATTGCATTTTTTCCTTTAATTTTGAATAGAGCTTTCTGGCGATGGTGGTTTTTCCGGAACCTGCCAGACCTGTAATCCAGATTAATTTCCCCATGACCCCAAATAATAAGCGCCCATTTATAAAGTTAACTCTGAACGAAAAACTTTTAAAGCAAGATTGAAAACTATCAACAATGAATCAGGATATTCATCTTAAATATGTGAAGAATAAGTGGAATAGTCCTGAGGAAGTCAAAAGAACATTAGAGTACTACAAAAAAGGTTGCGAAGTCTATTATGATTATCAGGGCATCAGGTTCCGTATAAGGGAATCGAGAGTCCTGAAATTCTTGGATAGCCTGAACCTCAAAAGGCATGCTAAGGTTCTGGAACTGGGTTATGGTGCAGGTACTACGGCGATGGAAGTGCTGAGAAGGGGCCTTGATATAACAGGCATAGATATCTCACAAGAATTCAAGAATTTGGCAACAAAAAACTGCAAAAACATAAAGACAGACGCAAAATTTCACTTCAAGGTTGGAAATGTGGAAAACCTGGATATTAAGGACAATAGTTTCGATTGCGTTTTGGAGCTTGGGGTTCTGCATTATCTTCAGGATCCCCTTGCATGCATGAAAGAAGCCAAGAGGGTCTTGAAGCCGGGCGGCTATTTCATCTTGACCCAGAACAACAAGAAATATGGAGTTGGCTGCATTGACAGTCCTTTGAAGATTGTTCGCGCCCTTATTTTTCTTTTCATTGGATCTGAATATGAACTTAGCTGGACAGGTACCTTTTTGCTGCATCCTGCAATTTGGATTACGTCAGCCCTATCCCCTTTTTCAAAACCTATAAAAAGATACAGAAAAAGGCTTATTATGCTTAGGGAGAATCCTATTAAGAAAAGGGCATTCTCTTTTCAAGATCTCAGCAGGCTATCGAAAAAAGCCGGCTTTAAGATATTACGGTTTGATGGTGCAGGATTCTACTCCAAAAGCCTTGCTAAATTG
Source organism: uncultured Methanosarcinales archaeon (assembly GCA_964510025.1). Classification (GTDB taxonomy): domain Archaea; phylum Nanobdellota; class Nanobdellia; order Woesearchaeales; family DATDXC01; genus CAZDZV01. Next base: position 37,550 of record CAZDZV010000003.1, on the reverse strand, counting down.
TCAAGAAAATTAGCAGGAAAATTAGACAGAAAGCTGCAGAAAGCCAATGACCAAAGGAGCATCCCAGGAATTTATAAATTTGGCAATGCAATAGTCTTTCTTTTAAAAAAGCCAGAATGAAATACGATCAACTTAATCAGGTCAAAAAGAAATGGAATCAGGATAAGAACTATAAAAGGTGGGCTGACTACTACAAAGAAGACACATTTCTGGGAATCAGGTTGCAGGAAAGGGAGCAAAAAGCCTTAGAATACCTTGATGATCTAAACTTAGGCAAGGGATCCAAGATACTGGAGCTTGGCTACGGTGCTGGAGTTACTTCTGCGAAGATCTATAGAAGGGGCTTCAACATAACAGGAATTGACATATCCGAAGACCTGCATGGATTAGCAGTACAAAACTGTAAAAGAGTTAAAAAAAGATCGAACAAGGCTAAATTCCGGTTCTTGATAGGTAATGCAGAAAAGCTAGATTTTCAGGATAATAGTTTTGATTGTGTTATTGGATTGGGATTCCTTCACTACCTGCAATATCCCATGAGATGCCTTAAAGAAGTGAAAAGGGTACTCAGGCCTGGCGGTTATTTCATTATATCTCAAAGAAATATGTATGGCATAAGCAGCCTGGATGCCCCGCAGAAGTGGCCTAGAAATCTGGTATATATTTTGACAAACAGCAGATATGAATTAAGATGGCAGGATACATGGTTTATTTATATGGGGTTGGCTGTAACCAAGATTGGAGCTGTTTTTTCAAAGACCATGAAAAGAAAATACCAAAAACTAAGTGCACACAAGAAACGGGGCTTAGTGAAAAAGAATGCATATTCTTTTTCAAGATTGAAAAGGTTGATCGAAAAAAGCGGATTGAAGATAGTAAGATCAGGCGGCGCTGGTTACCTATCACTAACCATAAAAACTCTGGCACCCAAAATGGCCAAAAAGCTGGATATCTACCTTCAGAAAATGGATGATAGGAAAAAGCTTCCTGGCATCCATAAAATAAGCAATTGTGTGATTTTTTTGGCGCAGAAATAGCTTAATTGGGCGTAAGCATTCCTGGATTCCTGATCCCTAATGCTCTCCGCTTTCTTATTATCCTTTTTATCGATTTAAGATTTTGTCGTGCAATGATATATTCTCTTATATTGATGCCTGATGTCATCTTTCCGACAGCTCGATCCTGTTTGGCAGTATCTTCCCACCTGATTTGCCCCTTGCACAGGCTATTTATATGTTTCAGGTACAAATCTATGCATCTGTCTTTTCCTTTCAGCCTGATGGTCCCCCAACTATCATATTCCTTAAAAGGATAGAATGTTCTGTCGATTATAGGCCCTGTATCGACACCTGCATCCATAAAATGCAGGGTTGCGCCCGGATTCATAAAGTAGTAAGCGCTCCATATTTCAGAATTTTTCCCCCGAAAAAAAGGGAGATAACCTGGATGAGAATTGACAAATTTAGCCTTTGACAGCTCAAGAGTTCTTCCTGAGACTATTTTGGGTGCTCCGATGACTATTTCGATATTGTTTTTATTTATATAGTCTATTGCTTCTTGAGAATTGTTGCCGCAGTATATTATCTCTATGCCGTATTTCTTAAAATCAAAATCCTCAAATTTTAGACCATGGTTAAAATTTTTCAAATCCTTTTCAGCCTTCTTATATGTATTGTAGGATTCCCAGCTCTCTTGAAATCCCAGCATAACCAGAATATCACTGACTCTCCTGAATAGTCTCCTTATGCACGCCTTCAGTCCTTTTTTTCTAAAAAGCTGAACATAATTATGTAATGCTCTCTTTTTAAGGGGCACCCTTTTTTCTACAAGAATTGCTCTTGGTGGCATATTGTTCTTAATTAGAGAGTTAATGATATTCAGACCATAATAGTTATCCTTTCCGAAGATCATAACAGCAAGATTCTCTATCATTATCATTCGGTTTATTGCGGGTTATTTAAATTTATTCACTAAGAAGAACTGATGCAGAGTGCCCTCCTTCAGCCATTTCTCATAAAGCTCATAGTCTTTAACAGTATCGAATTCAAGCCATCCGTGGCTGATCTCGATAGGCTCCACCTTATATCCTGCATCAATCAATGCTTGAAGCATACATGTCATATATGCTTTTTTGAATGATTTTGATCTTTGCCAGGTCTCATCACTATCAAAATATTTTTTCTTATTGTAGTGATAGACCTGCTTTAAGGCTGCCACTCCTTTTTTTGAAAATTTAATGAGTCCGACATACCTGGCCTTAGCCTTATCCATAGTGCATTTTGTATCCCCTAGTTCAACGATCCTGCCCCCTCTAACCAGAAGGCTTTCAGTGTCTTCTTCTGGATTATCAAGCCTCCTATTCCAGTAATCCCAGTAATCTATATCCACTACAACCCCGATATCTGCTTCTGATGCCAATATCCTCTTTATAACCTTTTCTTCATATATAATATCAGCATAGCAGACCAGGATTTCATCATCCATCTCAGGCTCTGCTTTAAAGAGCGTTTCCACCATATTTGTGGTTGCATATCGCTCATTCAAATAATATCTTGCACCAGGAATCTGAATTTTATCTGCCTTGTAGCCCCTTACAATGATTATATCATTGATACCTGCAGCCTTTAGTGCATCCACCTGGTGCTGTAAAAGGCTCTTTCCGGCAAATTCAAGCATGCATTTTGGGAGGTCTTTTGTATATTTGCCCAGCCTTGTCCCCATACCCGCAGCTAAGATGATTGCCTTCATTTTTTCCAGAACAGCTTATTTTGAACAAAGGCTTTCATTATCCTATCATTGACTGCATTGTTAGGGCATTTTCTTTCGGGATGCCATTGCAGGCCGGCTATGGGTAAAGATTTATGACAGATGCCTTCAATTATGCCGTCATCAGACTGAGCAAATGCTCTAAAATCTCTGCACAGATCATCATAGGTTATGCCTAATTTATGATAAGAATTCACGCTTATCTTTCCTTCTAATGCGGGCTCAGTCAGGCCCACACTATGTTTCTCCACAACATGCCCCTTGACAAATCGTAATTTGCCGCCAAAGAAAATGTTCATAAACTGCATGCCCCTGCATATGCCTAGAACCGGAATTCTCTTTTTAGTTGCTATTTGTAATAATTCTCTCTCTGTCTTATCTCTTTGCCTGGAAACAGAAAGACCTGTCATGGATTTGGCTCCAAACAGGCTTGGATCGATATCATTCCCGCCGGTAAGTATGACTGCCCTGATGGGTAGCTTATTGATATAGCCTGCTACATCATCTGTACAGTTGGGAATTAGGATGCTCTTTATCCCAAATTTTTCAAAATAATTGACATAATTTACCTCTAGATTATCATAGGAGGCTCCATGCTTGTTTACATCATTTCTCTGGCTTATAGCTGCTAACACTTGAGATCACCTTTTATCATATTTATTTTTTTCATGTGGCAGTCCAGTACAGCGCCATCTGAATTCTTAAGTTGGTCAAACAGTACTCCGCAGCCGATAGCTGCCGGTATCCCAAACTCAGCGCAGCGTATTGCCATATGTGAAGCCACCCCTCCGTATTTAGTTATCAGCCCTGCAGGCTTTCTTGTAAATATCCAGTCATATCCAGGATCACCGTTTTCTATCAGCACTATCCTCCCTTCAATTCGTGAAATATCTTCTGGACTGACAAACTCGGCTCTGACCTTTTTTTGTGTGATATAATTTGGTTTTGGCTGATAGTAGTTTATTACGTCAAAATCTTCATCTGAAAAGATAATTGGGGGCAGCACCAGCCTGTTGTTTATTTCCCTCTCTTTCATTCTCTTGTTTATCTGGCCCTGCCAATATCTGGTGAGCTCATCTCTGTTAGTTATATTGCTAAAGAACAGGTCATCTATGTCTAGTAATGAAAGCTCCTTTCTTGTAAAACCCATCTTCTCTCCTGCTGAAGCTATAAGCTCGATGGCATCGCTCAGATTTTTGGTGAATTCGAATTTAGCGTATTCCCTGGATTCCAGAGCTTCTCTTATAAACTCAAACAGTTCAGAAGAATTGAATTTCAGTCCCTCTTTCTTAAGTATAGAATCTATCTTTTTTTCTCCAGCTAGAACAAAAGGCATCTGTTTTGTCTCCAGATGTTTTGAATTAATTGCCTTTAGAAGATCAGGATTTGCATCATACCTTTGGCTGGTGATATCATAGGTTCCTGGCCTCAGATGGGCGTATCTTTTCAGGAAATCCTCTCTGCTCATGGCGCCTGCTGTCATTAATCTGAAATGCTCATTTATCTCTGAAGCAACTGTTTTGATGGAATTCATGAAATCATCATACGCTTGGTTGGAGATAATCCCTTTCTTAACGAGGCTCCGTAGCAATATTTTTCCAATGAACGCTAGCCTAGCCAGCCGCGAAAATTGCACTGTGCCCTTGTCTCTGCAGTCATCAAGGAGCGATTTGGCATTGTTGAGAAGCCCTACAACATCGTCTGGGTATTTGTTGAATATTTTTTTTCGATTGTCTTCCATTTCCTTAAGTGAATCCAGGTCTTTCCTTATGGTGGCTTTTGAGTTCATGACCAGGTTGTTTGTTAGGTCTACCAGCGAGTTCCTTATTTTGTGGATATCCTGTTTGCTAAAGCCTGCCTCCGTCAACTCTTTTGCTCTTTCATCAAAACCGAGCTCATAGCAGCTGTATACTATATCAAATTCGACCTTATCCTGAAGTTGAGGATTTTTCTTAAGTTTGTTGCAATAAAAGCAGACCAGCTTTTCCCTGAGAAACTGAGAAATTGAATTAGGTGTAAAGGAATTGAAACTGTTTCTTACGTCAATATATGGCTTGTTTCCGAAAAGTATAACCAATTTCGCTGGATCAACATTGTAATAATCTTGCGATGATCTGGCTTTATGCCATGCGCTGTCGGTTATTATATAATCATAAAGTGAAAAATCCAGTCTGTTTGGATTATCTCCTATAATCTCAGCAGGATTCCAGTCAGGCATATCAGCAAAAATGCTCTCATCTCCACATAGATGCTTCTTTCTGCGTGAAAGCTCCTGGAACCTCGCCTTGAGCGAGGAGATTCTGCCTGCTATTTCAGCATCTTTTTCATCATCATGTATGCTGCCAGCCAGGGGTCTTGCCTGGAATATGATTACCTCTCCTTTTTTATTTATGGCAAACTCAATGTCCAGCCCGATGTTGGGTATTTTTTCCTCGATTTCTTTTATTGCTTCCAGGATCTTTTTCATATTTTCAGGCATCTGCTTGGCAAACCTGGATATCTTGATTGTCTTGTTTGCTATGCCCTTTGTGACAGTGTCTGTCTTTCCTGTTGAATCATCATAATTTATCACGTAATAAGGCGCGTTGCTTTCCAGTGTTCTTGTAAAGGCTACTCCACTCATAGCAATATCTGTAGTTTGTTCTTGCACAAGAACTTGGTTGAAAGAACTTTCTGAAACCTGGCTTCTATAGGAATTGATAACCTCTCTTATCGCTTTTTCAGTTTGCTTCATATCACCTGGATTTACATCCAGTACGCTCTTAAAACATCCTGCCATGGATGTCTCAAGGCTATCTTCATTGATTGCAGAGCTTCTTACTATAATTTTGCCGCTGAATTTCTGTTGTATACCCTTGATTATCTTCTCTTTCCTGTTCTTCCAGTCTGACACTGTGAAAGACAGTATATTTTCAATCCTAGATTTTTTCAGCAGTGGCTTCAAAGCCTTAAGGGTCTCTGCTTTTGTTGAGATTATGGTCTTGTTGCCCCGCTCATACTCCGGGTCAATTTTTGCCTTTCCCTGTATCAGTGATGCAAAATCAGTCAGGTCCTTGAATTTGTCCCTGTTTTCTATGATTTTATTTATGATCTTGAATGTCGAAAGCCTCCCATAGTAAGGGTGCTGCACAATCCTCCCACCTATGCTTTTGATATATTCAGAACCGTGAACATAATTTAGATCTGTGCCATGTATCAAGATTATCTCTGCATCTGGGAATTCATCATGAATCCTTTTGAGGTTATCAGTAGGATCCCTGCTGTGCTGCACCATGACCCTATCAACACACTTAAGTCCGGAATAGATAGCTTTCCTCTCTTTTAGGTTGGCAATAGGCTTGACCCTGTATTCCTCAACAGCTTTGTCTGTAAAGACACCGCAGATATTGTAATCAGATATAGAGTTGGCATACTGTATCGATCGCAAATGCCCATAATGGAATAAGTCACCAACAACTCCGCTATAAGCAATTTTCCTGATCGAAGATTTTTCTATCTCAACCACATCTCCTTCCTTAATGTCTGATGAACTTGGGATCGTTGCGCATAGTTGATTATTTGATTTATTCTTCCAGACAACCATCTTCATTTCAAATCACCATTTTTACTAGTAATACTAGTAAATTATATTTAAATATTTCCAAAAGTTTAGAACAAAAAGCCGTATATGTAAGGCTTTTTAATGATTAATCAGGCTCTAAATTCTTTTTTTGCTTTTTCCAGCTGCTCTCTAGAACCTATGTCAAACCACTTTTTATCAGAAACAAAGCAATATACATCCTCTCTCCTGTACAGCCACTCTAAAAAATTGCCTGCCTTATCAGTGTTTTCTCCAGCACTCCCATAATCCATCAGATAGTTGATGACATTTTTTGGATAAAAATATATGCCGGTAGAGGATAAAGTTGATTTGGGTTTGGCTGGCTTTTCAGCAAAATCTATCATCTTATTTTCATCATTGATCTGTACGATCCCGTATTGCTTGGCCAGTTCCTTATCCTGCACATCATATAAGGCCACTATCGTGGTGCCTTTTTCTTTGAACATATCATGAATGCCCTTTAAGGCAAATTCAAATAAGTTGTCTCCAGCAACTACAACTATATCGTCATCAATATTTTTCTGTCTTATAGCATACTTTATATCGCCTAATGAGCCTAAGCGATCCTCATTGGATTTCGTATTATCGTTCACTACCTCTATGATTTTATCTGATTCAAATCCACTCTTCCATTCACAAAAATGACTGAAAAACTTATTGTTGGTAACGATATATATTCTGTCGATTTCATCAATCTCTTCTATCTTTCTGACTATGTGCTCAACTATTGGTTTGCCTGCCACTTCCAGCAGTGGCTTGGGACGGTCCAGGGTCAATGGGTAAAGTCTTGTTGCATATCCTGCTGCCAAAATAATCGCTTTTATTTGTCACACCCCCTTCCGATCCCATGGTAGTTAAAGCCCCCCATATCATCAGGTTCATAGATGTTCCGCCCATCGATGATTATAGGTTGTCGCATAAGCTTCCTTACCTTTTCTTTATCTAAATCCCTGAATTCATTCCACTCAGTTACGATAATCAGGGCATCGCAACCCTTTACTACATCATAAGGATTCTCAGCATATTCAATATTTTTCAGTATCTTTTTTGACTCTTTGGCAGCAATTGGATCGAACGCCTTTATTTTAACTCCGGACTTTTGCAGCTCTTTTATTATCACTACAGAAGGCGCTTCTCGAATATCGTCCGTGTTTGGCTTGAAAGCTATGCCCCATACGGCAACCTTCTTGTTGTGCAGGTCAGGAATTATTTTTTTAAGTTTCTCTACTGCTACAAGTTTCTGCCTGCTGTTTATGTTTTCTACCGCTTCAAGCAGTTCAGAACAGCATCCTTCTTCCTGCAAACGGGCCTTAAGCGCTTTTACATCCTTAGGGAAACAGCTGCCCCCGTACCCCACACCTGCTTGCAGAAACCTTGGCCCTATTCGTGGATCCTGGCCGAGGCCTATCGCGACTGTCTTAATATCTGCACCTACTGCTTCACAAAGGCAGCTTAATTGGTTCATAAAAGATATTCTTGTGGCTAGCATTGCATTGCTCGCATATTTGATAAGTTCAGCAGTCTCCAGATTAGTTATAAGAATCGGTCTTCCTACTCTCTCCATGCTTTTGTAGATGGACAGCATGATCCGCTTTGCCTTCTCAGAATCCGATCCGATAATAATCCGGTATGGATTCATAAAATCCTTGATAGCCTTGCCTTCCCTAAGAAATTCAGGATTGGAGACGACATCGAAGTCGGCATCTCTGTTTTGCTGCTTGATAATCTTCTTTATCCTCTTTCCTGTTCCAACCGGCACTGTGCTTTTTGTAGCGACAACCTTATAGCCGTTGATATGCCTTGCAATTTCCCTTGCTGCATCTTCTATATAAGACAGGTCTGCATTTCCATCCTCAAGCGACGGAGTGCCTACCGCCAGAAAGATGACGTCAGATTTTTGTATACCTGACCTGATATCATCTGTGAAGGATATTCTGTTTTCCCCGATATTCTTTTTCAGCAGCTCCTCTAATCCAATCTCATATATCGTAGGTATGCCTTTCTTAAGTTTGCTTATCTTAGAATCATCAACATCAACACATATAACATCATTACCCATATCAGCCATACATGTTCCCACTACCAGGCCTACATAACCAGTGCCTATAACTGTTATTTTCATAGAATCAAAAAGAAAGCTGCTTTCTTTAAAAAGATTATGAAAAAAGGCGGACAGCTTTTCTGGTTTCCCGCATAAGGCAGTACAGCCAGAAACGGAGACCTGCTTGACTTCTGTGTTCGAAATGGGAACAGGTAGGACCAGGCCCCTATGACCGTCCAGCTGATAAGAATAGGATTTTATTTAAAAACTTTACTGTAAATATTTAAATACTCCTGGCAATCCTGATTTGCGAATGAACGGAGCATTTATCATGTTCATAAGCACTGTTTTCTACAGCTTCATGGCTTTGCTTGCAAAAATGGCCACAGGTTCTTTGCATGGCTCTGTTGTTGTTTTTTACCGTTTTCTGATGACTTTCTTGTTTATATCATTTTTAATTTTAGTGAAGAGAGTAAAAATCAGAATAGTCAACAGGAAAGCGCTTATCTTAAGGGGGATATTTGGTGGAATCGCCATGACACTCTACTTTGTCTCCTTTTCTTACATACCCCTTGGAAGGGCAGTTCTGCTCACCTATACATTCCCGATATCTGCAACTATCCTGTCTCATTTTATGCTAAAGGAAAGGATAGGCAAAAATACGCTGTTTGCTTTGGTCATAGCGATAATAGGGCTGATCGTTGTCACTGGGGTTGATATAGGTGAATTTTTTACAGGGGATATCCTTGGCATAATAGGGGGTATAGCAGCTGGGTTTGCAATTGTATACATAAAGCAGGCCAGAAAAACCGATAATTCCTGGATAATACTCTACTCATTGGGTATATTCGGCACATTGTTGGTTAGCCCTGTGGCGGCATCTAATTTCAAAATGCCTTCCTTTGGCCTTTTTCTCCTACTCTGCTTGATGGCATTTTTCTCCATAGCTGGCCAGATTACCATGACCTATGCGTACAAATTTTGCACAGCCTCAAAGGGAAGCACAATCTCCTTAACAACTGTTGTGCTTTCAAATCTGTGGGGTGTGGTATTCTTAGGCGAAACCCTGACCGTAAACTTTATCCTTGGTGGACTCTTGATACTGGCTTCAATATATTATATAATGCGGCAGAAACTGATTATTCCTGAAGACTGACTACGATTTTTTTATCTTTTGTGTTCACTGACTTTATTATCTTATGTCCTTTTAGTTTTTTCTTGATTTCGTTCCATGAATATTTTTTGGATGCTCTTTTTATCTCTGTTAGGATCTCATCGACAGTCTTGTAGTTTTGGTATATTGCCTCAGCTTTATCCCTTTCCTTGATCTCTTTTTCTTTAAGCTCCTCTATCTTATTTTCCTGGTTCCTTATTATGTTCATTACTTTCTCTATCCTTATCTCTTTGGGTGTTTTCCTAGTTTCCCTGTGTATTTCAAGGAAGTGGTCGATTGCCTTGCTGAAGCTCGGGAAGCGCCTAAACTCCAGGTTTTTATAGACATCCAGCTTGAATGGAACTGCATCAAAAGCCTCTCCTTTGTAGACAATACCTGCCTCTGTCTCCTTGTCTAGAAGTACCCTGATGGTCCCCAATATTTTTTCAGTCTGAACATTTCCTGGTTTTTCATTTTTGTCTACCCCAGCCTTGAGGCAGATCTCTTCTGCGTATAGCCCCCCAAAACCGAACTCTATAGCAAGACTTTTGACCAAGCTCTCCATTTCTGAATTTCGAAGGATAGCTTCTGCTGTTTTCCTCTCCAGATTGAAGATATTTATAGGCTGCCTGGGATACTCATACCTGACATTCGGTCTTATCTCTCTGTCTTTGAATTTCTGATAGTCAACTCCTGAAAGGATAATCCCTTTTTCCAGCAGCAATATGTTGCCTTGGCCAAACAGTTCCGCGATCAATGTGACATTCTTCTCCTTACCCTCGAATTCCAGCCTGACTATCCTCTCAGATTCAAGCTGCGTAATGGATCTCAGCCGTGTGTTCCCCATATGTTTTCTCAGGAACATGCAAAATCCAGACGGCTCTTCTTGGTCCTGCTTGCTTTCTGTGAAAAAGATAAACTTTCCTGCAATAATCTTCAATATATGCTTGCCCTTGCCGGTTACATGGAACTGCAGAAGCAGGGTCTTTTTGTCTGGGTGGTATATTTTATCTATTCTAGAACCTTCAACTATGCCCAGCTCTTTGAGTATATACATAATCTCTAGACCAGACAGGCTTTTCTTCATAAACACAAAAAAATAGAAAGGATATATAAATTTACTCCAAATCAAAAGGGCTAATCATCTCGCCATGCTTCTCCATAGCTTCCTTCAGCCGTGCCTCTTCCTGCTTCAGATGCTTGTTAAAGGTTTCAGGTATATCATCCTCTGCTTCGAAAACGCCTTTCATCCTCTCCAGCTTGCCCAACAGCTTCCCGACCCTTATGGAGAACTGCTTCTCGTAGTCTTCTTTGGTATACTCTTTGTCAAGCAGTTCTTTGAAAAGCCTTTTTAGATCTTCAAATTTCGGAATAAATCCAGTAGGCGTTTCGATGGCATCAAATTCGCTGTTGACTCTGCCATCCATCCAGAGCAGCCATACTTTCTTATCAAGCATGCCGTTGAGGTATTTCCCGTCCTCTTTAAGAAAATAGTTTGTATGGAATACCTTTGGTGGCTTATCAAGGTCATCGCCAAATGCAAGATGGTTCTTTATGTAGAGTCCTAATGGGACCACCAAAAAATCCAGATTTGCCATCGGATTGTGCTTTCTCACCCCTGCTTCGCCCAATGTTGCAGCGGTTGTCTCTGACTCTACAATGGATCCGACATATACTCCATGAGACCAGGAAAGCGACTCAAAAACAGGGACAGTTGTATCTGAATCCCTGCCACCGTAGATGAAACCGCCAATAGGCACTCCGTCCGGATCATCAGCTTTGGGATCAGCATTATCAAGCTCATTGATTCTTATTGTGTATCTGGCATTTTTATGGGCAGCAGGAATCTCATTGCCATCCGGACCTTTCATGCCTTTGTGCCACTCTCCTGCAAAATTTACCCCCTTGTCAGGCAGCTCCTTGCCCATCCCCAGCCAGTAAGGCTTTCCATCTACGACAAGGACATTGGAGAATATCAGTTCCCTAGGTGTGGTCAGCGCCCTGTAGATTATGGGATCATCATCAGAATTTACGTCCTTTATTATCCCGAAGATCCCCTGCTCTACGTTCACTGCATAAGCCTGGCCGTCTTCGCCCTCTTTTATATAGGCGATGTCATCCCCTATTATGGACTGCCCCGGTATCATGGCTGTAGAGGTTTTCCCGCATGCAGAAGGATAGGCCCCTGTAAAATAAGTCACCCTGTTCTTTCCTTCCGGTCTGACTCCCATGACAAACATATGTTCGCATAACCAGTCCTCTTTATGGGCTTTGTTGATAGCAAGCCTCAGTGCCAGCTTCTTAAGTCCGACGCTGTTCCCGGCATATTGGTTATTCACAGTAAAGACTCTGTTTTCCTGAAGGTCGATATATACTCTTCTTTTCTCTATATTTTTGGTGTTGTTTCTGTCATCAAGCTCTCCGGCTGAATGCACAAAATAGAAGAACTTATCTGAACCGTTCAATTTCATGAACTCCCGGTATCCCGGCCTGTAGAGGATTGTCTCGCTGTGAGCAACATACGTGGAATCTGTAAGCTGCAGTGCCGGAATAGAGAATCTTGAGTTGTTCGGGCCTAGACAGAAAAAGCATATGAGCATCTCCTTTCCTTCCATAGCCCCTTCTAGGAAGCCCAGCACTTCTTTCAGTCCCTTTTCCCTTTCTTCTGTTTTTATGAAACTGCTTACCTTTTTCCCTTCCGGAAGCAGTACTTTTGTGTTTTCCTTGTCTCTTGCCTGGTCGTAATAACCGTCGTAATGGATTGTGTGTCCATCCATGGCAAGTTTTGATTCTTCTCCGAGTTTTATGGATAATTGCCTGACATAATCGATATCTTCCTTGGAATCTGTTATGACAGTTACTTTCGCAGGCTTGCAGTGCTTGATATATTTTTCAACAATATCTATAACCTTTGGGTTATTCAGGGCTCTAAGTTTAGCCATGTTCTTCTCGTCTATTTTGTCCATTTTTACCCTCCGTTTCTGAATAGAAGCCTATTGTTTATTTAAAAAAATTCTGTTGCAATAATAACTATTTGAAGAAATCTGTCCCTATATGCATTTACAGGCCCTGTATATATTCTCATAAAGCTCCGCGAGCTGTTGCTTGGGAACAGAAGAGAAGGCTACCCTGATTAAGCCTCCGGCAGCAATCACGCCGGTGTCATATTTTTCCAGCAGTATTTGCCTTATCTTTTCTGCATCCTTCACTGGCTGGATACACATAAAATATCCGGAATTATGCGGCAAAGGCAAAAACTCATCCCTGTATTCCTTATGCTCCTTCAAAATTCTCTCGACCTCTTTATATCTTTTTTTCAGAATATCATATTTCTTCTTTTTTTCACTTTGGTATCTTGGCTCGCCAAAAGCATGGTATACTAGGCTCTGGCTAAGATGCGAATCATTAGATATGTTGCCCCTGATAGCGCCTGCTGCCTTGCTTTCCAGGGCCTTATACGACTCTTCTGTACCTCCTTTAATGCCAAAGGTCAGGAAGCCTACCCTTAACCCCCAGACATAGTCTTCTTTGGTGGCGCCATCTACCTTGACTGCTAAGACATTTTCATGCAGATCTGCCAGTTCAGAGAAGATAGACTCCTTATAGACATTTTTTCTGTATACAAGGCCAAAATACGCATCATCAATAATGACCAGAATCTTATTGCCTTTCTGAGCAGCTTCCAGTATTATTTTCTTTATTTCCGGCACTTCCGTTTCCAGTGGGGTATATCCTGTCGGATTATTTGGAAAATTTAGGAGTATTATCTTCTTACCGGTTTCTGTATCAAGTTTTTCCTTCAGACCCTCCACATTAAATCCTTGGCCCTTAAATGTATCAAAGCTATCCAGTTTTGCACCATGTCCATTGATGAATATAAGTTTGTAGTTGCCCCAAAATTTATCTGGCAGGATTATGGTATCACCTTGGTTGACGAACAGGTAACCGAGCATGCTTAATCCATGTGTAAGCGCATTTGTAACAACCGGAAGGCTTACCTGCTTGCCCTTTAAGCCCGGATTCTTATCAAAGATCATTTCTTTCCATTTATTCCTTAGTTCAGGCTTGCCGTAGCTGGGAGCATATGGAAAGACTTCTCCTGGCTCCAGTTTGATCTTTTTCGCAATGCTTTTGAGCCTCATCGGGCTTCCGTCTTCCTCTAGAGCGATCCCTATAGTGGCATTTATCTTTTTTCCTTTTGCAGCACCTGCCTGGCTCAATATCCCCTTCTTGGGAAAAAATATGTTTCTTCCCTTCTCAGCAAGAAGCTCATATATAGCCGGATTGCTTTGCTTTATGATTTCATTAAGTTCTTCTGCCTGCGGATTCATCTAGCCTCTCCTCCAGCTGTTTTGAAATTTTATCTGTATTTAATCCTTTTGTTGTATCTATAACAAATATATTATGGCTGTATTGCATAGCTTCTGTTAAGCAGACATCGAATATCTCACAGTCCAGGTTCTCCCTTATTTTTTCTTTTGGATATCTTCTCTTCTTAAGCCTCTTGTGCAGCTCTTTTATCTTGCATTTCGTGACAATGCATAAATCAACATGTTTTGAGGGCAGGTAATGGCTAAGGTGAGAATCCACCACCACATCATTTTTCAGCAGCTTGATAAGCTCTTTGTTCAGTTTCTTAATGTCAATTATCTTACACCTTCTTTTTTTGTCGTAGCCGCTTGCAAGCCTTTGTTCCTTGATGAGCATGTTTACATCTATATATCTAAAACCTAATTGTTTTGCAAGCTTCTTGCTGAGTGTAGTTTTTCCGGTGCCTACAGAGCCTGTTACGATAATGGCTGCCATAGGCATTCAGAAATATCTTAAATTTAAAAATCTTGCCAATTCAGCCGACTGTCGGCGTTGGTTCAGAAGACTTTTCCTTTACGCAGGAATTGAATTCTTCTGTCTTTTGCCACTGGCATTGACCTTGTACGCAGCCGCATTCTATCATGGTGTAGCATTCGAATTGGGGCTCGTATTCGCATGTTGTAAATGTCGGCTCAGCTGTTTTTGCCTGGCAGACCGTCCCGGAACAGCCTCCCCTTACGCAATCATCAGCATTGCTGCATTCAGCCGCCATATCTAGGTTCTTAGAATCATATAGCAGCTCATATTCATAGCCTTCGTATTTTATTCCGTAGACCTTGACTCTATCGATATCTGGCTCATTTATTTGGATATCTATATCATAGCTGCACATGCACTTGCATATCTCCCCTTCATTATCTTCATATATATTCACTGTGCTGTCTTCAACCTCATAATGTACCTTTATTTCTGCGCAGCAGACATATGGCTGCTTCTGCTTGATGGAAATGCTATCGCCAATATCCACCTGAAATTGGGGCTCACCTTTGGCCCTTATCCAGTTATCCTCATTACATCCTCCAACAGTATAGCTGAGCTTGTCATCTGAGATCCGTTGGCAGCCAGCTAGCGCTAGAACAAAAACCATATAAAAGATTATTTGTTTCATTTTCATGTATCCGTCTATTTATTCTTTTTAAGCAGTTCAAAAATGACTATCAAAAGGATTACAAAAAGACAGCCGTATAGGAACCAGGCAGCGTAGTTCGGCTTTACTGCCTCTGTAGCTAGACCAAGAGCGTTAGCTTTCTCCATCATAGGTGCAGCTGCTCTCATGACTTGCTCTGGCGTAGCCTTTGTAATATTCTGGTTATAAAGGTGGATAGCTCCTGCTCCAGCCAAGGCTAGTAGGCCGACAGGCAGGATAGACCTCAACTTCTCTTTTATTCCATAAGTGGTTTTTGGGGCTATTATTATATACTTGTTGGCCAGCTTATAATGGTTGACCTCCTTTCCTTTTTTGGAATAATGGAATTCCTCAACACTGACCAGGCCGCCATCCACAAGATGCTTGAGGTTGTAGTGGACCGTGCTGATAGGTATATTCAGCTTCTCAGCAAGCTCAGATTCTGTGGCATCCTTGTCTGCCAGATAATCCAGGATCTTCCTGCAGCTTTCATTTGAGATCACCTGAGCTAACTCCTTGGCCTTGTTTTCCTGCAGACTCACCAGGACAAACTTTTCTTTTGCCATGTTCCTATAGGATATATTGTCTTTTTAAAAACATTCCCATAATTTTGAATAGCATCAAAGTTATTTTGTATAAAAAAATCTAAGCAGGGCATCATGTGCCTGTGATATATCATCTTCCTTCACGATAAGTATAAGCTCAGGCATGCATCCGATAACCTCGTTTATGTTGATGTTGTTTACGGCAAGTTCATTCATGATGGGTGAGATAAGCCCGGGCATATCTCCGTACCTATCAGACAGGTGGATATTGATTTCTCCCAGGTTTTCCTGGACTTCTACTATCTCATCCTTGGGTATCAGCCTTATAACCTCTTTTTTCTTGGAATGGTCGATGACAAACTTCATAGACTCCCTTCCCTCAACTATCCTCAAAACATCCCCTTTTGATACATGTATGCTGTCAAGGATATCCGGGAGTATATTCTTAAGAACATTGAAGTGCCTCTGCACTGTGATCATAAGCAGCCTTGACTTTGTCGAGATCTTAGAATCCTGAAAAACAGCATCGACATCTGGCTTCTCGCTAGATTCTTGTTCCTTTTCAAACCTTCTGACAGCAGACATTACAGCATGCAAAGATGCATTGATGCCTGATTCCTTTAGAATATAGGATGACAATGCCCTGATATTGGTTATCTTAGAATCAAGCCCTTTTACAATAAAAGGATTTTTATTGAGAAAATCACGAACATCCTGTGTTATATTAGTCATTTCTATTATTAATTAGTCATTTTTTATAAATATTACTAATTTTGACAAAAAAACTTATATATGATTAAGAAAATACAGTAATATAATTTATAATTTATATAAATTATAATTAAAGGTGGTTAGGATACAATTATACCACGGTTCCAATAGCGCATATGTCTGTGGACAGGTGGATAATACCGGCAGATACTCTCCAAGAG
Source organism: uncultured Methanosarcinales archaeon (assembly GCA_964510025.1). Classification (GTDB taxonomy): domain Archaea; phylum Nanobdellota; class Nanobdellia; order Woesearchaeales; family DATDXC01; genus CAZDZV01. The sequence continues at coordinate 21,015 of CAZDZV010000003.1, read as the reverse complement.
ATATCATGGTGGGATTTAGCCCTGATTATTGTGCAGAAAGAGCTGTATTAAAAGCAGCCCAACATGGATCATACCCAATTCTTATTGAATTTCCAAGCCAACATCCTGGAGTTAGAAGGCTAGAACCAGCTGGAGAGGAACATCACTACTTAACTGGACACTTTAATATAGCGGATCTGGCTTTCCCCAATAGGTTCGGTCAGCGAGGCACCAAGGCTTTGCAAGAGTTGGCTGCCTCTGTTCCTGGCGCTATGGTTAGGACATCAGATACAAGCAATAGGATCTATGTACCCTCAGAGGATGAAGTACTAAGGTATGTTTTTACCCAGTTGGATGAAGGTCATCCAGTTGACGCAGCGTATTTAAACGCCCTGGCAGTTGCCCATAGGTGGGCTACAGAGGCAGTACATGAGCTAAAGATGGCAGCTGGGGCTGGCCACAGACAAGGTGTCGAAGATATAGTGGTGCAGGTCAAAGGGAATACTGTCATAAAAGATATGCCACTATAAAGTGGTGATTAATAGAAACATTTTTAAACATAATTAGAATTCTAGAGGGTTATGTCTATTAATATTGTAGCTGTATATAGGGGTGGAGCTATTGCCGGCGTTGATCGAAGGATTGAACTTCGGGAAAGAGTGACTGATGCTACTAGAATCAACAAACTTTTCAATTATAGGGCACCCGACTTCCATGGCAGTTTAGCTTTTGTAGAAAGTCCTCAACCTAAGGCTCTTACAAGGTATATGGAAGCTGGTTTAAAGCCTTTGTTTGCGCTAAACTGGATTGATGCCTTGAATGACCTCACTCACTCTAATCCAGACAACAATCGAGATTTCACTTCACATCCTGTCTATGAGACAGCAGGTTCAGCTTCGTTGGATGACTTCATAGAAAGGGGTGTTAAAGAGGCTTTCAGCCAGGTGCATTCTCAAGTTGGTGAACTATCCCCTGGGGATTACCCTATTCTAACTTATGTTTTTTTTGACAAAAAAATGGGGGAATTCACAAGGGGGATTATTCTCTATGTTCCGGAAGAAAGATGCATACGGAGAATAGGAACTGACTACCATTATATTGCAATGGGTGATGGAAAAGAATTGGCAGAAGAATATCTAGATTCTTTGAAAAGAGATTTTACAGGTTTAGAGTTAGCTCCATGCACTTTTTATCTGTCAAACGCTTATATGAATGCTAGAAAAAACAGAGCTGTGGGAGGGACCTGGAAAGTAACTCAGATAACTCCAGCAGGACTTACTATTGTTGAAAGGGCAAAGAGGTGTGCTATGAATACGATGAGCGGCGCTTATATGGCAGAAAGAGAAGGAAATCGATGTTTTACTGAGACGGTGGATGAGGCCGAACTAATAGACCTGGTTAAACAACTCCTTAGGACAGACAATACGATGGTCCAGACTGCATATCAGAGGATCGCACAGCTTACAAACCAGACACCAGAGTCTGTACAAACAAGCTCACCAGGTATTAACTATTGGTTAGAAAGAGGAAGTGCGCATGCTAAATAGATTATTTCAACGCTTCTATAATAACTGGTTTAAGGCCAGGATATATATCCCTTCTTGCCCCCAGTTGTCTTGAGCTGAACCACCTATGGCCGCCGATTTCCCAATTTGGTCTCGGAGAATAGTTCATTCTTTCTGGTTCGTTTACCTCCAAAGCAAATACATGATAACATCTACCCTTTGCTTTATCTTCTATATAAAATGGATCAGCCCTAACCCGTCCGACAGGCAACACTCGTAATTCTTCAAATCCTTGTTTAACAGCAGAGGCTAGCGGATCATCCCAGTCTCCACTTGCTGTCCGCTTCATCTTGCCTCCTGGAAGGGTCCAGTATTGACCGGCATAGCTACGTTTTACTAAGAAAGCTTCATCTGTCTCCTTACAAATGATTAGCAATCCAGACCCTACCTCGTTGCGCTCCATGCCTGTCCCCCGGCTGCGCCTGGTGTTCCAGACCCCATAAGGAATATATTGTATTTTTGTCATTTTATAGTAGATAAATAAACTATCACTTATAAACTTAACTAACAAAAATCTTTTATATCTATAGCAGATCCATACCACATGCCAACAGTTACCATCTCAACCTCACACAAGCATCAGCTTATTGATATTACAGATGAGGTAGAAGAAATAGTCAAAAAATCAAATATCCAAAAAGGAATCTGCGTTCTGTATGTTCCGCATGCCACAGGAGGCATTACAATAAACGAGAATGCTGATCCAAATATCACAAAAGACATAATCAAGGCTGTGAATAAGATAGTGCCAGAGCATGACAACTATCTGCATGATGCAATAGACAATAATGCAGCTGCCCATATTAAATCTACCCTTACGGGTGTGAGCAAGTCTATCCCGATAAGGAGCAGCAGACTAATGCTGGGTACATGGCAGAACATCTTCGTCACTGAATGGGACGGACCCAGAGACAGCAGGAAAATAATGGTTGAGCTATTGAAAATCCAATAAGATTTATAAACTAAAAAAAATTCTATAGTGCGGGGATTGAAATCATATGTGATATGTGTGGTTCTGAAGGCCAGATGTTTAAGGCAGAGATAGAGGGTTCCCTGTTGACAGTATGTAAAAACTGCTCCAGATATGGCAAAATTCTGAAAGAGATCAGGCCTGAGAAACCTCCTGCAAAGAAAAAGGAAATCCAGAAAAAAGAGATTCTCTTTGTGATTGTAGATGATTTTGCAGAAATTATCAAGAAAAAAAGAGAATCCTTGAGCATAAAGCAGGAGGACTTTGCAAAGATGATAAATGAAAAGGTCTCTTTGCTGCATAACATAGAGACAGGCAGATACAAGCCCAGCCTGAACCTGGCAAGAAAGCTGGAAAAGAGATTAGGGATTAAGCTTATAGAGCAGCATGAGGAGACCCATAAGCAAAGCTCTTCGCAAAAAGATGAAGGTTTTACTATTGGGGATTTTATTAAGATAAAATGAATGATACAACAGTGATAATCCCTACACTGAATGAAGAGAGAAACATTTCTAAGATTATCGGTTTGATAAAAAAAAATTACAGCAAGGTAAGAATACTCGTCGTTGATGACGGAAGTGAAGACAGCACTAAAAAGATTGCCAAGAAGATCAAAAGTGTGAGATTCATTGACAGAAAAAAGGAAAAAACCAAGGGGCTTACTGCTTCAGTCATACATGCTGCAAAATTGGTAAAGACAAAGAATATTGTTGTAATCGATGCAGACCTACAGCATCCTGTTGAAAAAATCGGAGAGATAGCAGACAGGCTGAAGGACCATGACATAGTTATCGGAACAAGAACAAGGATAAGAAACTGGACGATGAAAAGGAGGATAATATCAAAAACCGCTACGATTTTGGGCCGGATTAGGCTGATGCTGAATGGGATCCGTGTCGCGGATCCTGTTTCTGGTTTCTTTGGTGTAAAGACAGCTTTTTTCAAAGAAGTTTTAAAACATCATGAGGCAAAATTTGAAAAATGCGGCTATAAGGTTTTGTTCGATCTTCTGAAGTATTCTCGGAATCCTAAAATCTCAGAAGTTATGTATAGGTTTGGGCAGAGGAGCCTCGGTGCATCAAAAATAGGAAAAAGACAGATTATTTGTTATTTGAAATCAGTATTCAAATAGATATAATATGCCCTTTCACCGTATATATCTGAAAATATGATCCTGTTCTCTTCCCTTATCTTTTTTGAAAACTGGTGCAGCCTGTCCTCGCATTCTTCATCTTCACAGTAAAATGATTCCGGGCTGTAGATGATAGCAAATGAGCTGTTGATATTTTCCTCATAAATCTGTTTGCCTAGATCTACAGAAAAATAGAACGGTATAAATTTCGCATCTACATAGGCTACTGGCACAGGGTCGGTGGTAAGTATCGGCCCTTCCACTGTTCTGTCTGCAAAAAATTTATAGTAATCCCTGCTAATCGGCAGTTCCTCCTTTAGTCTCCAGTCATAATAGTTAATGTTCCTCGAACCCACGCCTATGATTGAGATTATTACAAATATCACCAGTAGCACCTTTATTCTGTCTTTCTTGCTTATAGTAAAAAGCCTGTAGAATCCAAACGCTGCGATCAGACAAGCATACGGAAGGAAGACCAGCATAAATCTTGTTTGCTTGTTAGATATATATGTAAAATATATCAGATAAACAAAAAAAGTGCTCAGAATAAGCAGGATTCCCTCATTTTCATGCAACTTTTTTCGAAAAATATATGCAAGGCCAGGAATTAAAAAGATAAGAAGGGTATTTTCCTTTAGTAGTTGTATCAGGTAATAGAAGATATTGTAAAGAAATAGTCCAAAATTAGTGGCTGCTATGCTCTCTGCAGGGTTATACTGGTGGGAAAATGCCAATATCCAAGGACGGAATACAGCATGGTATATCTTAGATGTTTCCCGATTATAAATAAAAAAATTGAATATAAAATACGGTATATGTGCTGCCAGAAAACCGAGGAAAAATATAGCTCCCTTCTTTGCAGGCTCCCATAGGTTGCTTTGCTTTATTGCAATTACCAGGAGGGTGAGCCCTACAGCAGAAAGTACAACCATATTTGGAAACCTAAACAGGGCCCCGATGCCGCAGAAAAGCCCAGAAAGGAACTTATTTGCTTTCACAAGATAGATATATACCCCAAGCAAGATGAAAGAAGCTGAAGGTATCCCTGTGAGGATATAGTTTGTGTAAAGGAAAAAAACAGAGGTTAGTGCAAGTAGAAAAGCCGCTATTATTCCTACTCTCTTATTGAATAGTTTCTTGCCTATTAGGTATGTTAATATGATTGCCGCTGTTGAGAACAATATGATGGTCAGCTCAGAAAAGAAGATATAGTCAAGTCCAAGCTTCCAGTAAGCGCCCAGGATCAACGGAAGCCCTATCGGCCTGATTATCTCCCAAAACCCCAGTTTACCGAAAGAATAGAGATATTTCCCAAGCCCCAGATATACAGCCTCATCCCATATTATGGTATGGACCTTTGTTAGGTATAGCGCCTTTATGACAAAAAAAATTAGTGCTAATATTACGATAACATAGTCATCCTTCAGGAATTTAGCAATTCTCTTCTTCATCCTTAAAAGCTGTGCATACTATTTCCCGTAGCTGCTCGTTTCCCACAACGCCTTCGTACTTCTTGTTCTCGATAACCAGTGTCGGGTAGCTGACTATTTCATATTGGTTCTTCAGGATTGTGATTATAGGCTCATTTTCCTCATAGTCCACATCTATAGGGAATATCAGCAGCTTATCGCCAAACACTTTCTTGAAATATGTGAGTATAACTCCCTGATTAGGGCAGATTGGGCAGTTGTCTCTGGAATAGAAGTAGAGGATCGTAACTACGTCTAGATCACATTCCTCCTTGGTCTTTCTGGCAAAAAGCCAGTATTTCAGGTTATCCAGAAGGTATGTGCGGCCTGCTAGCTCATATTCCTTCTTGTTCATCTTCGTCTCATCTTGATACCTTGTGAATGTCTGCAAAGACTCCCCCAGGTCATTGATAGCGCTCTGCAGGGCTGTATTCAGCACAGAGCAGCTTGCATTTTTGTCGCTGAGGGTTGTCAGGTAAAGATATTGGAACTGAAGGCTGAGATAGTCAACTTCCTGCTGCCTGCTCTCGCTTTCCGTCCATTTGAGGCGTAGATTGTCAAACACCAGCCCTATACTAAGCCCCAGCACAAAGATGATGGAAGTCAGAACAAACGCCAAGACATACTTATCTTTGCTGATTTTCCTTTCGGTTCCCATTCTGAAGTCAGATACTAAGATGATATTTAAATTTAACTAAAAGTCCATTTATGCTTCTTTTCTAGAAGTAGTTCAAAGAAAACAACAAGGATGATGAAGGAAAGCCCCACATAGTAAACCAAGAAATATCCAAGCAGCACAAAGATGTTCCTCTTGTAGAACTTCTCATGGGCGTTCTTATGCGCTAGATATATCACGCTGAATGATATGAGCAGCAAAAGATAGAGGATGATCATTTTTTCAATATCCAAGCCCAAAAATTCGAACTTGAAGGTAAGAAAGTCGCTTATGAAAGGTCTTATATCAAAATTAACCAGATAGAGATTCCTGATGAATTCGTACAAAGGCTTAAGGAAATAGAGGCCGAAAAAAAACAAGGTAGCCAGGCTGACAAAGAATATGATTGTATTGATGCTCATTTGCATCAGCCCAAAATCACCGTACTCTTTGTTCAGCATCATCCCTCTGTATTTCATGATGTTCAATACCCCTCCCTTAAGCCATCTGTTTCTCTGTTTGTAAAGGCCCCTGGCATCCTTGGGCGCTATAGTGTAAACGTAGCCATCATAGCACTGCTTGATTTTATAGTGGTGTTTCTGTACCCTGTAGGCTATTTCCTGGTCCTCTGTGATATTATCAGTATCAAAACCCCCAAGCTTCTTGATTGTCTTGGTCCGGTACAGGGAAAATGGGCCAGGCGCCACATAGATGCAGTCCAGGTGGCTCATTAGCCTGGCGATAAATAATGAAACAAGGTATTCCAGCCATTGAATCTTCTGCAGAAAGGTTTTTGGGGATTTCACCTTCATGGCAGGGGTGACGATAGCTAAATTCTCGTTGCCTTGCTCATAAGTTTTCAGCATTTTTCTAAGTGTCTTTCTATCAACGAAAGAATCTGCATCCAGGCATGCAAAGAACTCTCCCTTAGCTATCTTGAGCGCCGTGTTTAGGGAAGCGGCCTTTCCCTGGTTCCTATGGTCGATGAGCTTGATGTTATGTGCCTTGTTTTTCTGCATGAAGCTAATGATGCGGTCTTTGGTGCTGTCAGTGCTGCCGTCATTTATTGCAATAATCTCCAGTTTATTTTTTGGATAATCCAGGTTTAGAACTGACTTAATTACAGGTATTATGGTATTTTCCTCGTTGAATGCAGGGATCAAGACAGATACATAGGGGAACCTGGCCAGCTTGGTGCTGGTCTTATGGTCAAAGCCCAGGTTTTTTTTGCCTGTAAAAAATACTATAAGCCAGTACACAGTGATATACAGCGACAGGATGTATGTCATCCACAACAGGCCTGTAAGCAAAATGTTCATAATCCTTGGGTGCAGCTTGCTAATTATTTAAAGTTTTGCAAACATTTTAAAACTTCTCTGGAGTACCAGGATATATGGCCAACAAGATAACCACTGGATCAAAAGACCTTGATCGTCTTCTTAAAGGAGGCTATGATAAGGATATTGTCACAACTATCTATGGTCCTGCAGGTTCAGGAAAAACACTATTCTGCCTTCTGACATCAATCCATACTGCCCTGAGCAAGAAAAAAGTGATATTTGTTGACACTGAAGGCGGCTTTTCTCTGGAAAGGCTCCAGCAGCTTACTGGAGCTTTTAGTGATGTTCTGCAGCAGATGATCTTCTTTAGGCCCACCACATTCAGGGAACAGAAAGATGCCTTTGATAAGCTGAGAAAGGTGATTGACAACAAGGTTGGTTTGGTGGTGATAGATACGATATCGATGCTTTATAGGCTGGAACTAGGGAAAAGCGATAATATATATGACATCAATAGGGAGTTGGGCAAGCAGATAGCCTACCTCAATGAGATAGCAAGAAAGAAGAACATACCTATCCTGTTGACAAACCAGGTGTATGCTGATTTTGAAAACAAATGCAATGTTAAGATGGTAGGAGGGGATATTCTCAAATACGGAAGCAAATGTCTCATTGAACTTAAGAACTTCAAGAAAGGCTTGAGGGCCTTTGTATTGCGGAAGCACAGGTCAATTAGCGAAGGCAGGAACCTATTGTTTAGGATAAGTGAAAGGGGAATTGAGACGATTCAGAAAAAGAACATTTTCTAGTAAGATTTATAAGTCATTTTGAAATTCTGAAACATATGGTGGCTATAGTGTAGCTTGGCTAGCATAGGAGACTGTGGATCTCCTGGCGCGGGTTCAAATCCCGCTGGCCACCCTTTCTTAATAGAAAGGCTCTTTGTTCACTATTTTGTAAACGAGATATGGCAGCACAAAAGCGATAACATAGATAACAGATACGAAAAAGGGGTTATGGATATTCTCTAATCCGAGTTTGACAGCAACATAGTTGGAGAAGCTGGTGATGTAAAATATATTCACGGCTGCCAAAGAGGGTATGAACAGCCCTGCAATAAATATGTGTTTCTGCTCCAGTGACTCGATATCTCTCAGCAGCAGGTCGAAAAGGGCCCCGAACATCAGTGCAAACAACGTTATTATCATATAGAGAAACAGGTTGCTGAACTCAAGCAAAAAAGGCACCAGCGCTATCGAGATAACCAGGTTGCCGAAAATAGTGATTATCAGAACAAACCAGTATATGGCCGCATCCAGCTTCTTTATTCTTTCCGCCTTGCTGGATTCAGCTTTACCAAATATCTTAAGCGCCTTGTTGATTTCAGATCTTTTCCAGTCTTTCTGTCGAAGCTTGTTGTACAGTTCAACATTCATCGTCGCTGACCTTCTCCTTAACAAGCTTGAAGCTGTTTTTTATTTTTTCGAAATATTCTTTCAATAGATCGATAGTAACCTCAATGGTTTCGCCGTCATCCAGATGTGCTATCATTGTGACATGCCGCCTGAACTCTCTCTGCTTTTCATATTCGGACCTTATTATCTTTCTAAGCAGAAGATAGAAGTCCAGTAGCTCATTTATGTCTTTGTTGTCCTTGAAATGCTTTCGAAGAATGCCTGTCCTGACTGCAGGGCTCAGCGGATACTCATCTATTGTATCTTTCTCTTTCAGATGCGACAACAGGGCAGATATTAGGCAGTCAAATGTGCTTATCATCCTGTTGATGACGGACTTGATCACATCAACAGTCCTTGTATAGCTCAGGCTAACAGTGACCAGATGGTCTACCCGCTTGATCTCTTCAACTGCATCACTTAAATATTGATTCATCCTTACTGCATATATTATGCACTTCAGTTATAAATAACTTTGTTTTTTTTATATAATCTTTCAGCTGGCTCACTGTGACTGATTTCATTTTGTAATCATCCGAGCATATTATGAATCTGTCCTTCTTTGAAAATTCCACAGGACTCTTTTTATGCTCTACTATTATATCCCTGATCTCCATTATAAGCTGCAGATATTGGGCGTCTATTTTATACTTGGGACTGCATTTTTCCTTGAACATGTTAAATTTTGAGATAAATGTATCCTGGAAAGGCGGTATGCGCTTGAAGAGCCGCTCATAATACAGGACAGATCCCATGGCGTTGGCTAGGGCCAGAAACAGGTTTTCCACAACAGCCATAAGCAGCTTTGGATCCTGGACAAAAGGATAGGTCATTGTCAGCATATGGTCAGCTGTCTTAAGCCTTTTCTCTGCTTTCTGTCTCAGTTCCTGAAATTTCTCCATAGCTGCCTAGAATAGAAAAGAAATTAATAAACTTTATTATTTTAGCGATAATATGGCGGCAGCCAGGTCTCCGTTGTTTTCCTCGATAGCTTTTGTTGCCTTTTCCCTGTCTGCATCAGTCTGCTCCATGACTGTCTTTATGTCCTCTTCATTGATCTCCGGCTCGGAAGAGATCTCTCTTTCTTCAGCCTCGCCCACTACCTGATAGGTTGCCTGGCCCATCATGTCTATCTTAGAAACCTGCGGATTCCTTATCATAAGCTCTTTGTCTGCTGTCCTTATGATGACTTCAGTTGCGTCTATCTCCTGCTGCTTGATGCCCATCCTCTTCATGGCCTGCTTCATCATCTTAGGATTCATTCCGGGTATCATGCTAATCCCAACATCCTCGCTCCGAAAGAATATAGTAAGACCATGATAATGATTACTATGATGCACAAGGTAACTATATGGCCTGGCTTAAACTCTATCTTGCTCTTGTATTCATCGAAATACCTTACCAGTCCCCCCATGCCAGAGGGCATTTGTACTTTTCCTTGTGCCATTTTGTAAAAAAAATATAGGGTTAGATAAGCCACCTTCTGTCAGAGCCAAAATGGACATTTTTCAGCCACCGATGCTCTGTCTTAGCATTTAACTAAGCGTTCTCGTGAACTTGCACAAGCCAGGGCTGTTCGTTTCATCCTTTCCCTGCAGAACGTCTGCATGTTATCTCCCTCCTGTCGCCAGGAGCTTCGATGCTTTCATCCTCCTGCAAGGTGGTCTCGTTTCTGTAACGTTGCCACACATTGCTGCATCTTGCTCTCGCAAGTGGCTGCTCCGCCCCGGAATCGGAGTTTAACCAATCCCGAAGGCCTCAGTGGGTGGACTTTCCTCGGTTTGACCGTAAGCTAAGTGCTAACCCTACATACCAAAGAAGTATATATGCATTTTTAAAGGTTTTGGTGCTATCTGCTGCTGTAATGATTTACAATCCATCCTACAGCTACTATGATCAATATCAGCGGAAACCATGGAATTTCCATAATCAAGACCCCTAATTCATTTAGAAGCCATATCAAAGCCAGCACTAACACTATAACAGCAAACGTTGGAAATTTTTTTCTTTTCATAGCCTATCCTGCCTCTTCACTGCAAAGTAATATACCAGTGCCCCTATCCAGTGCAAGAACACGATGATGAGTATCCATATTACCTTATCATTATCATTCTTGAATTTCCTCTTTGCGCAGTCTATAAGCATCAGCACCCAGAATACCAGGCTTATTATTGCGGCAACAAAGGCAAGGACAAAAAGCACCACTATCAACACCCCGAAAACGCTCAGCATACTTCCGATCCTCTCTATAGTCTGTGGTGAGATGGTAACGTTTTCTTGTAGCAAAAACTTCATTTTTTCTCAAGGATCACTGCGCCAAGGATGCCGCCTAGAAGCCCGAACAGGCCGAATATTACCAGGTTAAAGATAAGGCTGATTATCAGGCCGACAGCAGTTACTCCACCTTGAAGAGCTTCCACAGGCTGGCCCATTGTTGAAAGGAAGCTCAGGAGTGCTGTCTTGAATAAGATGCTGAATATCGCCCCAAGTGTGCTTGCTATCGCTGCCCCTACCAAGCCGCTGATCAGCCCGACCATAGCCCCCTTGCCTTTATCAGCCTTCTTTCCGCTGAATTTATTAAGCAAAAATACAGCTAATATGCCGCCTCCGATAACCCAGAGGCAGCACCCTATATTTATTATGGGTATACCTGATAACACCCCAATGATAAGACCTGCAAGCAAAACCGACTTAAGCATATCATCCATCTTCTCACCGTTTCTCTCCTGGGCTTCTTCTGTTTATATATTTTTCTACAAAATCAATAAGACCTGGGATTATGTAGAAAGGCAGTACAGAGCCCAGCATAATCCCTGTAGCTAGCCTTAATGTGTTATTGCTCTCTCGTAGGCCAGCTAGCTGCGTAATGCCATCAAGTGCTAGAGGTATGGCTAAAATAAGTAGCCATTTTTTTGGAGGCTCCTTCAGAAAGGGGTAAAGGGAAGTCCCAAGAAGAAATCCAGAATATATGCCAAAGCATCTTGCGCATACAGGCATCTTTTTTCCCAATATGGATATGGTCCTGTCTGGCTTTTGGTGGCATATCCTTGAAAAGAAATCATATGCTAGCATATTGTCAAAAATCGTGGCAATGATAATTAAAAAGCACCATATTACAACCAGCGCCAGAAAAATTTGATAAATCTTTTTCGTGCTAAGCATTTTTAAAGACAATTATCTTCAGCTTTTCTTTTCCAGACCATACCTCTCTTTCTATCTCAGCCCTGAAATCATTTTTCTCAGCAGATTTCTTAAGATCTGCGGTCTGATTGCTGACCAGTGCAATGGTTCCATCCTTATCCAGTATAAACTTAGCCTGATAGAAAAATTCATTATAGATCTTGACGATATCCTTGCCGTTCTTGTTTTTCGACAGTCTGGGGGGATGTGTGACGATCCGATTTACAGATCCCTTATCAAATTTTGTGTCCAGCCATTCGACTTCTAGTCTTGAGAATGATAATGCTTTATTGATGCCTGCGATCTTGGCATTCTTTTTTGCGCTGTTTACAGAAAGCCATTCCTTATCGCTGCCGTAAATCTCCTGTCTGATAATGTCGATATTCATATCCTTAAGGACATCTGCCTTGATCCCCAGCTTAAGAAAAGCGAATCTTTCCTTTCTGAAATAATTTACAGGAAATTTTAGGCTAAATAATCCAGCCTCTATCGGGATTGTGCCGTTGCCCATAAAGCAGTCAAGAATCCTATCCCCGCATTTGTAGTTGGATAATCTTACCAAAGCATATGCGATGGTTGATCTTAGGGAAGATCTATGGTGGAAGATCCTATAGGCTCTTTTCTGCAGCCACATTCCGCCGAAATCCACACCCAGATAGCATTGGTCTCCAACAACATACACGAAATAGATTACATCAGGATTTTCTAGATCTACCTTCCCTTCAATGTATGAGCCAACCTCGCTGTTAAGCTCTTCGCTGCTTATCTCGTTGTCGATAATTTTAGAGCTGACCCTGAAGCTTTTTCCGCGCCATTGGGAAAAATCCAGCTTTTCACAGAGCTTTCTCAGGTCACTGGGCTGATTGCACTCCCCAATAAGGGATAGTATTCTCTCACAGCATTGCGACCTATATGTCAGTAAACAAAGCTCCTCAGAGTCTTTGACAGGAAAAACAACACATCCTTCTTTTATGGATGCTTCAGAGTTTATAAGTTCCTTTATATCCAGGGCACAGATATCCTCTATGCCCCTGCAGCAGATCGCTAGTCCTTTCATAAGGTATTGGTTTGCTAAGCAATTTTAAAAATATATCTATTCGTTAGTAACCTTTGCAGTAGCGACCAGCTTATCCCCATCTGCCAGCTTCATTATCCTTACACCCTGGGTATTCCTGCCGATCACCGATATCCCTTTTGCAGCTGTCCTTATAATTATGCCTTTTTTGCTGATAAAAATAAGATCATCGCTATCTTCTACAGACTTTATAGAAACGACCTTGCCGTTTCTTTCGCTGCATATTATATTCCTTACGCCTACCCCGCCCCTGTTGGTTAACCTGTATTCGGATATCATTGATCTTTTTCCGTAGCCGTTTTCAGTAGCAGTGAATAACGTCTTTTTGTCATCTGCAACGACCATGCCTATGACCTCATCATCCGCACGAAGGTTTATGCCCCTCACCCCTTTAGCGGTCCTTCCCGTCTCTCTCACCTTGTCTTCCTCGAAACGAAGGGCATTACCGTTCCTTGTTGCTAGTATGATCTGCTTGGTTCCGTCCGTCAGTGCAGCCCTTATTAGCTCATCTCCGTTGTTAAGGTTAACGGCGATTATGCCGCTTTGTCTTGGATTGCTGAATTGCTGAAGATTAACCTTCTTTATAATGCCTTTTTTGGTGACCATGATTATATTGTGTTTGTCATCAAACTCTCTGACCGGAACATAGGTCGTTATCTTTTCGTCTTTATCCAGCTTCAGCATATTCACGATTGCCTGGCCTCTCGCTTGTCTGCTTCCTTCCGGGATATAGTAGACCTTAAGCCAGTGCACTTTTCCCTTGTCTGTAAAAAATAAGATATAAGAGTGTGTGTTGGCTATAAACACGCTTTCCACAAAATCTTCCTCTCTTGTGCCTGCTGCAACCACACCCTTGCCGCCTCTCCTCTGCTTGCGGTAGGTATCAACAGGCAGCCTCTTGATATAACCTGAATGTGTAACAGTTATGACCATCTCTCCCGGCTTGATAAGGTCCTCCATATTGAGTTCTGTAGTTTCCATGTCGATGATTTCGCTTCTTCTTTCATCGCCATATCTGTCCTTCATTTCAGCAAGCTCCTTCTTTATGATGCCAAAAACCTTGTCTTCAGAAGACAGGATCGACTGAAGTTCTTCAATAAGCTTCAGCAGCTCCTCTCTCTCACTTTTTATCTTATTCTGCTCCAGTGAGGTCAGCCTTTGAAGCTTCATATCCAGTATGGCCTGACCCTGTATTTTATCGATCTCAAACTGGTTCATCAGGCTCTCTAGAGCCTCGTTTGTGGAATTGCTCTTCCGGATCAGCCTTATAATATCGTCTATATTGTTGAGCGCAATTATCAGCCCTGCAAGGATATGGGCTCTTTCCTCAGCCTTTGCCAGCTCAAATCTGGTCCTGTTTACAATGACTTCCTTCCTGAAATTGATAAAATTCTGTATCAGCTGCTTGAGGTTTAATACATGTGGCTCATTGTCAACTAGCGCCAGCATTATTGCTCCAAAGGTGTTCTGCAGCCTGGTATGCTTATACAGCTGATTAAGTACTACCTGCCTGTTAGCGTCTCTTTTCAGCTGGATAACTACCCTCATCCCTTCCCTGTCAGATTCATCCCGTATATCGCTTATGCCCCTTATCTTTTTGTTCTTCACAAGGTCTGCAATCTCCTTTATTGCCTCTGCCTTGTTAACCATATACGGTATTTCCTTCACAACCAGGCGCTCTTCATCCTCTTCTATTTTGGCTCTGACAGTTATGCTCCCTCTGCCTGTAGAATAAGCATTTATGATGCCGTTCCTGCCGCATATCAGGCCGCCTGTAGGGAAATCTGGACCTGCAACATAGCTCATAAGTTCATTTAGAGAGATATCAGGGTTATCAATCTGCGCTATGGCCCCGTCAACGATCTCGCCCATATTATGGGGTGGTATGTTGGTCGCCATACCGACCGCTATCCCTGAGCTTCCATTCACCAGCAGATTAGGTATCATGGATGGCAGTACAGTGGGTTCCTTGAGGCTGCCATCAAAGTTATCTGAATATTTTACAGTATTCTTATCCAGATCCTTCAGCATCTCTTCAGCAATTTTCTTGAGCCTGCACTCTGTGTACCTCATAGCTGCTGCGCTATCTCCGTCAATCGAACCCCAGTTTCCCTGGCCGTCGATTAGAGGGTATCTTAAGGAAAAGGGCTGCGTCATTCTGACAATGCTGTCATATACGGCAGAATCACCATGGGGGTGGTATTTACCAAGTGTTTCCCCTACGATCCTTGCTGATTTCTTGTAAGGCCTGTTGTGGAACATGCCAAGATCATTCATTGCGAACAGGATTCTTCTATGCACAGGCTTCAGCCCATCACGGGCATCAGGCAGTGCTCTGCCTACAATTACCGACATAGCATAGTCTACATAGCTCTGCTTCATCTCATCTTCTATCTCTCTGGGGAAAATCCGCTCCTGTACCGCTGGCTTATCTTGTTTATGCTCTTCCATTTTGAGTCGAGAATTTTAGATTGTTCTGTCCTAAAATAATCCTTATCTATTTATAAATCTTTGGGTAAAATTTTTCGTTTTTAGGGGCTACAAAAGCAAAATTTTAGAATTTAGCTGCCCGTTTGATTATATTATCCTTGACCTGAAAACTCCTTCCGCAATATACGCATTTCTTCCTCTTCTGGGCTAAAACAGTAGTGTTTGTGTGGTACTTCATATTCTTTTTGCACCTTGGACACTTGACTAGGAATATCACTGGACCTTACCCTCTTTTGTATCCTTCTTGTACAGGATGTCTTTTTTCTCAGAGCTCTGCCCCCATTTGGATTCATCGATTTGGTGCAGTGGCTCTGGTTTCTCTTCTTTTGGATGTAGCCATTCTTCTACCTTCTGGTCAACAGGAGAAACCTCTGGTTCAGCCTCTGATAGCTGAAGCCCAAGGATCTCATTCACCCTCTTCTCTACCTTCTCATCAACGTCATTGTCCACCCGGATAGGCTCTTCGGGCTTGTCCTCCTTAGTTTCCGTCTTCTTTATTTTTTTTGCCTTTATCTTAGCTTCATCAACAACCTCTAGGTCTCCAAGGGTTTCGCTGTAGGGCTCTATTTTTTGGATTGGTTCTTCATTTTTCTGCTCTACAGCATCATCAAAAATTTCAAGCTTGACCTTTTCCCCATCGTCCTTTACCAGGTCCACTTCTGCTGCTTTCTTTTTTTGCTCCTTCTTTATTTCCTTGATTTCATTTTCTTTTTTTTCTATAGCTACGGCCAGATCCTCAAAGTCCTTGAACTGTTCCTTTAGCTTATCTGGCGGAAGGCTGAAATAGTCAAAAAATTTCTGAGAAAGCTTTATTAGTTTTGTTCTTCCGTATTTTTGTCTGGTTATGTAGCCTAGTTCCTCAAGCTCTTTCAGGTGGTCATAGGCCTTATTGGTCCTTATTTTTATGAGGTCTGACTGCTTCATAGGATACTTGAATGCGACAACAGCCAGCGTCTCCATGAGCGTTTTGGACAGTTCAGTTTTTGTAACGATATTCTTAACAAGGTTTAGGTATTCTTCCTTCGTGGTAAGCTTCCACATATCTCTATCCTGCACAACAGCTAGGCTTGATGCCTTTTCAGAGTATTCTTTCTGCAGTTCCTCCAATATCCTTCTTATTTCTTCTTCACCTGCCCGGCAGAGCCGGGTCAGTTCTTCTAAGCTCATGCTTCTGGCTGAAGAGAATAATAAGGCCTCTACCTTCTTTTTTAGCTCTTCCATCTTTACCTGAGTCTATATAGGGAATCCTCTTTTTTAATCTTTCCCTCCTTTAGAAGTTCCTGTAAGAATGTATCTATCTCGCTAAGCTCGATGCCTGCAAGTCCGGATAGCTCATCCTTGCTTATTTCCTTTTTTGTCGCAATTACAACCAAGATGACGTTTTTTAGTGAGGTTTTTAGATTTTTTTTCAGGAAATCGTTCTCATTTTTCAGCCTTTTGGCAATCAGGTCAACATTGTGCAGCTTAGCCTGTAGATCATTAAAAAAATTTGATAGCTGGTTGTTCTTAATGTCTAGTTTTTCCGGCTTTATAATCTCTACAGAAGAGGGCATATAATCAAAGCAGAAACTCGCAAGGGTTGGCAGGTTTTTTACGACCATCTCCAGCTCTGCGAAGATGGTGAACATATTATCTTGTTGTTTCGCCTCTGCCATGCTTTCGCTCACGACCATAAGTGAAGAATCATCCTTGATCTGGCTCAGATAGCCTTTGAGGGCCTGCTCTACATGCTCCTTTGGTTTCCCGAGAACCTCTATTATTGTTTTAAAACGGATATAATTTTTCTCCATAGCCGAATAAGAATCAAATTTTATTTAAAAAGTTTTGGAAATTCATATCTTTTTGTTGACAACCAGAAATATTGTCAAAAAAGTAAGTACGGTAATCAGAAAATATGGTATCATCTTCTTTGATTTAAAATTAGAAGATTCATAGACCATCCTGAGCTCAGGAACATGCTCTAGCTTTTCTGCAAGTTCTGCTTTGATCACTTCTTCTTCCTCAGTGGATGCCACGCCCATTGGCACTTGTTCAGTCCTTTCCTGTGCTGCCAAGAGCATGATCTTCTCGGTTACGGATTTTTCAGTCTTCTGGTCATCTCTCTTTATCTTGACCTTAATATTGTATTCGCCTGGCTCTGCCTCATCGACTGTGTTGCTAAGCTCGAATCTGCTCGTTTCTCCTGACCTTACGAGTACCTGTTTCTTGTTCAGCTCTCTGTCGCCGCTGTAGCATTTTGGCCCCCTGTACACATAGCTGGACAGGTCGACATAATGGTCAATGCCATCATTATTTATAAGCTCTACCTGTAGGCAAAATTCCTCCCCTATTCTTACGTTCTTCGGGCATTCCAGAAGGCTGTGCTTAAGCGTTCCTTTTCTTGGCTTCCTTTCAACATATATCTTGTCGCAGTTATCCAGATTTATTCCCTCAACATCTATCTTATAGGAATCCTCAGCTGCTGAGGAAGATGTCCAGCCTACCCTGACGTAGTATTCCCCTTCTCCATACTTGCCTTTGCAGTTGGAGTATATCTGCAGCGGAAGTGTCAGTGTATAGTTGCGGAAATTGTCATACAGCGTTGCTTTGGTTGTCTTTGTTATCCTTGTTTCGTCATTTTCAATATAGGCTTTTATACTTTGTTTGCTCGTATTTCCTTTGTATATGCTGATTCTGGCTTTTATGATATCCCCAAATTCAGCCTTGTTGTCTGAACCAAGGTTCTCGACAGCTTCGATTCTGAAAGCAGATTCCATGCCGACCTCTTCTGCAGGATTTTTTTCAGATGGGCTTGGAAGGCGAAGTTGCCAGATGCTGTTTACTTTAGACCAGGATAGCCCCTCTGTGGAGCCGCCATATGCAACTCTGTCGATCAGATTGCCCTCTGGGTCAAAAAGCCTTATCTCATCCATATCCTCGTTATTCAGGAATCCAGAAAAGCCGTTTGTATATACTGCAAGATATCCTTCAGGATTTATCCTTGTTCCGTTCAGTGTTGTGGTGTCAGAGATATAGATTCTGTGGTTGGACGAGTCCTGAAGATACAGACTTGACAGGTCGCTCGAATTTGATCCGCTGTTGTACAGTTCAATGAACTCTCCTCCAGGCATAGGGGTGTTGTCGTCGCCTGGTGGGTCTGGATAGAATTCCGTGATCACAATCCCGCTATAGTCGATCTTTCTGTTGCTGTTGGCTTTTCCTGGCGTGCCCCCCCTGTATAAGCTGCAGCAAAAGCTGCCGTTATGATATTCTAGGGAATACCCGCTTTCACAGCTATCAGTATAAGATACATTATCCACTATGCTGTTGTTGTAGTACAGATAGACAGAGTCATCTGTGTTTAGTCCATTGCCGATGGTGGTGCCAGCGGAATAGGCTGATGAGACTATGCCTGAAATGTTGAATTCCTCCTCCACTATCAGGTAATAATGTTTGCTGCCGTTCTTCAGTTTCTGCAAGGTGTCATTGGAGCTGGTGTCCCCTATCAAAAAATCCGAGAGATTTATTTTTTCATCAGAGAATATCTCTACAAATTCCTTGTTATTGTCGTTGCCTTCCGGGTTATACATTATCTCATTAATCCTGATTACGCCAAAGGTATTGCTAGATAAAAGTACAAGGACTAGAATACCCAAAATATGCCTCAAAATAACCCCCAAAGTCCTAAAATGCTATTTTAATATTTAAAACTTACTCAGAAAAATCAAATCTTCTGTAAACAACAGTTATCAGTTCATCTGGATCGGGAAGGCTGTCAATCAGCTCCAGTCTCACTGTTCCCTCAGAAAGATCGTAGTCTACAATGACATTTTCTGACCTTTTTATCCAGTCTCCGGGCTCCAGCAATTTACTGATGATGAAGGTCCTGATGAAATGCCCCTGCTTGATTTCAGTTGTGTATTTATCATAGACTTTTAATCCAATTTCAGGCAGGATTTCCTCCCTTCCCTGGTTTATCACAGTATAATTGATCTTTCTTATTTTCACGGTGCCATTATCAAGCTCGTATTCAATTGAATCCAGGGAGATTGAAACTCCATTAGAGGTGCTCGTATATTCCGGCTCTGTATCAGGAACAAGCTGTATGCAATCCTCGCTGCTGTTGACGATCCCTCCTTTCGGGCATATGTACCGATAGACATACTCCACGATATTCCTCTCAGGGCAATCGCTGCAGTTGGTCCGGGCGCATGGTTCGCATTCAGGACATTCAGGACAGGGTTCAGCTTCTGTACAGTTATCAGCTGCTTCAACATATTGCGGCTTTGCCCAGTAGCTGAAACTAGCTGAGAGAATCATGATTATTATCAGCAGAAAAAGGTTTATGCTGAACTTGCTGAAAAACAGCAGCTTTATGCCCCTTCCCAGATGGCTCAGCGCAGATTTAAAAGACTCCTGTTTTTCGCTGCTGTCAATTTTGCTGTCCCCTTTGAATATGTCATCCATGTGCATCTAATCCCCAAGCACATATATAAATTTTTCTTCGCAGCCCACAATTACTATTTAAAAGTGCTCCAAAAGATTTTAATAGTGTAAATATTTTTAAAACCTGAGGGTGGTAGATTGTCTTTTTTAGCTAGATTTAAGAAAAAAACCAGTTCTGATGATGATGAGCTAGATGTTCCTCCTATCCCGCCTCCACAGCTAAAGAATATTCCTCAAGCTCCAAAAAAAGAGCAGCATCCTGAAAAACCTATTGCTGCGCCGATCCCTGCTCCAAAGGCTATGCATTCTGAATCCTACAAAATTCCAGATATAAGGCCGCAGACTTTCGCTGATATCGAACCAATACCCAAATTTCAGGAAACCCCAAAAGTTCAGAAGCCAGTAGTAGAATCCAAGCCAGAGGAGAAAAAACAGGTTATACATCCGGAACCGTTTATAATGATAGACACTTTCAAGGCTATTAACTATGACATCGACAGCATAAAGACAAGCCTTAAAAGCTTTGAGAAAAACCTATTAGAGGTTAACTGGGAAGAAAAAGAGGAGACAAGCATGTATGGGAAGCTGAAAAGCAACCTGAATTATGTTCAGCAGAAATTAAAATATATAGACAAAGTCTTGTTTGAAGGGTGATTTTATGGAAGCAAAGGTTTTTGTAAAGATCGATCAGTACAGAAACGTGATGGATACGATCCATTCAATAAAGCAGAAGATAAAAGAGGCAAAGGACACGTTATCTAAGATAACTGACGCAAAAAGGAAAGAGGATGAAGAATTTGCTGATTGGAACGCTAAGATTGCAGAAGTAGAAGAGAGGATAGAGAAGATAGACAATACGCTTCTTGAGCCTGAATCTGTATAAAATGGGAAAAAAGGAAAAAAAATCACTTTTTTTTGTAAACGTATCAGGATCTGATGAGCTGAGAAAGGAGATACTGGAAAGCTCCAAAGGAATACTGGAAATTCTAAAGGGTCATGAAAAGTTCAGCAGGCAGACTGAGCAGAGGCAGAAACAGATAGAGGAATTAAAGTCAAATATCAAGGATATTTCGTCTTCTGTATCCAAGCTTAAATCATTGCTGCCATCTGAGATGAAATCTCCCAGAAGAAAGAAGCCCAAACAGGTGATAAAGGAGAAAAAGGAGCTTACAGAGCTGGACAAGCTCAAGGCAGAGATTAAGGAGATCGAATCAAAACTTGACTCTATTTCTTGATAAGTTTTTTAAATGCCTCTGAATTTTCATCATGTTATGAGAGAGTGCCGGAGTGGCCAATTTGCAGGATTAGCAAGGCTGTACGGGATAGATTTCCGGCATTAAG
>CAZDZV010000002.1:157713-186688 GCA_964510025.1 uncultured Methanosarcinales archaeon | reverse complement strand
GCTGCTTGGGGAGAAGCAGCTTACGGGTGATCACCTTGCTGATGTATATCCTTCGCTTCTGTGTACTTTGGGTATATAAGACAGGGAATCGCCAAGCGGATGATCCTTTCCGGCTTCAAAAATTTCAACATCAAATATGCTTCCGAGATAATGCCTCAGCAGGTCTTGCAGGCAAGCTCCAATAGCCTGGTCTGTAATCCCTTTGTTATCTTCCAGCCCCCTGTATGCTCTGTCTCTGGGCAGGGCTCTTAGCCTGTCGAGGGCTTCATCATGCTTATCATGAGGATATAAGAATGTTGCAGCATAAGAGCTGGCTGCTGATTCTAAGGCTCCTTGCTTTTCAAGGTCGCAGCCTCTTTGATAGAATATGTCATCCCTAACATCTGCCGCAGGAAACTCGGTGACCTTTCCACCATGCTTTGTCAGGAGATCTGCCAGCTCTGCACCATAGGCAACTGCTTCAGCATGGTTCCCTATTTGCCGATGAGCTTGCATTGCTTTGTATCCATATTGTACAGCCCTGTGCAAGTCCCTTTCTCTTGTAAGCTCAAACAGCCTTTCGTATTTCGGAAGTAATTCAGCTCTGACACCGGTTGGCATCCCTGATTCTAGAGCTTCTATCTCCTGGAATCTATTTTCAAAGGGGCGCTCTTCCACAGCTGCTGCCTGGCCTTCAGGTTTTGGCTCTGTCGCATCTGGGCTGCTGCAGTACAAAGCTGCTGCGGCTCCAGCTGCCAGGGTCCCAAGCATTGCCATTTTTGCTAAGCTATTTACCATCTTGATTTCGTGTTCTGCTTTTTTTTATAAAACTATAGGTCCAAAAATAGCTCATCCATCTCATATGAGCTAATCTTTTTCTTGTTCAATATAGCCATCTTTGGCTTTTTTCCATGAGCTCCTCTCACTTCATCCAGCACAAATTCGTCATCTTCCATACTACCACCTTTTCTCAAGCTCCCTCTTTTCAAGGAATACTATCCTTTGTTCTAGGATCTCAAGCTTCCGGTCATGCTCCTTGTGCTTTTTGTTGTAGAACATTATCCATTCTGATAGATTCTCTTTCAGGCCCGTGACATCCTTCCTTACTTTTTGGAATGATCTTCTGATTATTCTAAACATTTTTATGTAGGTCCTCCAGCTCCTTCAGCCTTAGCTCTATCTCGTTCAGCTTGTCTTTCAAGGCATACTGTTTTGTATCCAGGGCGATTACCCATTCGGACACCGCTCTTTTTAGCCTCTCAAACTTCAGATTATCGTTTTTTATTCCAATCATTTTAACTACTTAAAAAAAGTGAAAATCATTTATTATATAAATCTTTCTATTTTTATCTACTTTATAGTGATTACAATATATCATAGATGCCTGATTTTCCACCTAAGAAAACGCCAGCGCTTCCTATCTATATTCATAGAAAAGTTTATAAATGAGTTATCTCAATTAACCACTAGTTGTTCCAAAAGAGAGGTGAATGTTCATAATGTCAAAAAAGGGCTCTCTGAGCTTGTCAGTCAATGCAATCGTCATATTAATAATCGCTATAACCATGCTTGGATTAGGGCTGGGTTTTGTGCGCATGCTTTTTGGAGGAGCGATGGATAAGTTTGAGACCATTCTGGAAAATGAGCAGGATCCTCCATCTCCAAGCTCATCCAATACAATAACCCTGTCCAGAGAGGTGGTGATAGCCAATCCTGGGGATGATGAGGCCATCAAGGCAGCATTATATAATCCGACTTCTGCTGACTGGAGCTCGGTATCAGCTGATGTGGATTGTCCAGGTTTGACTGCCTTCAGTTCCCAATCAAACTCTAAAAATATTGCAACACGAGAATCTGCTGTTTTTGGGGTTTTGCTCAAGATACCGAAAAATGCAGTTGAAGACACGTACCTCTGCCAGCTGAACTTTATAGATGATGCAGCTGAGCAGATCGGCTATTCAACTGACTTCACTATACAGGTGAGATACAAATGAAGAACAAAAAAGCTGCTTTGGAACTTTCTGTCAACGCAATTGTAATCTTGATCATCGCAATTGTCATGCTGGCTCTTGGCCTTGGTTTTGTCAGGACCTTGTTTGGAGGAGCAACAGAAAAGATTGGCGACCTTATTGATCAGGAAATAGACCCGGTCCAGCCTACATCAAATAATCCCCTAGAATTTTCACGGGACAGGATACAGTTAGCTCCGGGCAAATCAGCGGTTTTCAAATATTCTTATTATAATACCAACACCACGGATCAAATAAATCTGCATACATCCATAAACTGCAATGGCATCACATCTACAACAGGTGTCGATATACAGCCGCCAGCGCAAAAGGTGGTCCAGGCCGGAGATATTGTAACATCTATTGTATTGGTAAAAGCAGAGAAATCAGTTGATCAGGATACCTATCTTTGCCAGTTGGAATTGTACAGCATGTTTAGCACTACTCCACCGACCAACCAATCATTAACAGCCCGAGATTTCATAATTGAGGTTGAATAAAGGGGGGATTTTTATGAAAAAAAGGCTTACGCAATCTGAAGAGTTTGAGATAATGAAGCTAGTCCTTGACAAGTTCCTATGGCTGGGAATAGCGATAATGGGATGGGGCCTTTTCAAGATCCTGTATGAGAGCATTGCTTCAGGGCTTACCTTGATAATAGTCGGAGCTATCATACTTGTGCTGTTCCTTATACTCATAGTCAAGGAGTATGAAATAGTCTCTTAGAATGGAAGATGCAGTAGCAGAGCTGAAGCCAAACTCCCAAAAAATTCTCTTTCAGACTTTTATAAAGATAGTCGGGATCCTCGCACTGGTGCTGCTGATTGCTTTTGTCCTGAATTCATTTGTTGATTTCAGCATATTTGAGACAGTAGCTTCAGAGTTCGGCCTCCAGCTAGGTTTCTTAGGGCTGATTGTCCCTGCCCTGGCTGTCGCCTTGGCTATCATAGCTGTCATCCTTCTTCTTGAGTACTACGCGCTTAGCAAGATCAGGTATGTCTTCAGGCAGGACGGATTCAACTATTATCAGAATTTCCTGATAATGCAGCTTAGTGAGCTTTTCATCCCATACAAGAATATCGTCAAGGTTACCTTTGAGAAGATATCCTGGCTCAACACAGGCAACATTATCGTGGAGCTTACAGCTATGGAGCCCAGAAGCATCGAGCTCAAGTTCATTGACAATGCTGAGCAGGTTTCTTCTGATATACTGAAGCTAATCAACCAGTACCGCTCAACCTATTATGCAAAGAAAACCGAAGAATATAAATACAACAAGATCCTTGACAGGGAACCATTCTAAGATGAGCAAAAAAGCAATACAGCTGTCCCTGAATTTCCTGGTCATCACCATAATATCGATAGTCATATTTGGGATGGGCATCTACCTTATGAACAAGTTTTTGGGCCATGCAGATGATACTGTGTTCCAGTGGGAAGAAAGGCAAAAGAAGGAGATTGAAGACCTGCTTTCTCAGGGAAAGGTGGTGGCCATACCCTTCGACAGCAAGACAATACAGCAGAAGAAGTCAGATAGTTTCGGTGTTGGCATAATGAACATTCTGGATGAGTCGCCAGTTGATTTCCGCATTGATGTGATCTTCAGCAAGGCATATGACGGCCCAAATGTCTTGTGCGATCATGATGACACTTCTGGCTGCGGTGTTGATCCCGACACCTGGCTGAGAAGCTCCACCCAGATGGGCGGCCCCCTCAACATAACCAAGACAATAAAAAGGTACGACCAGGAGAAGTTCCTTGTCGGGATGAGGATAGGGGACGCGGTTCCAGGGATCTATACCTTCGACCTGAGGGTGAAATATTTTGACACCGACTGGGAAATGTACGGCACTCCCCATAAATTAATAGTGAATGTGCCTTAGATGTTGAGAAGCAGGAAAAATCCCTGTCTAATCTTTTCTATGATGCCCAGCGCTTCAAGAAGGAAATAAGCTCCTATAAAGAAACCTATTATCAGCACAAGCTTGATGAGGGTGATTATTATCTTATGCTTGATGCTGTTCATTTTGCTATCTTTGAAAACTTTTCAGCATCCAGGGAAGCCCCGCCGACCAGCGCGCCATCTATGTCCTTTTTTGAGAGCAGCTCAGAAGCATTCTCAGGCTTTACTGAGCCGCCGTACAATATCCTTATCTTTTCTGCAGTCTGCCTATCGTAGCTCTCCTTGATAAGGTCCCGGATGAAGCGATGCACCTCTTCTGCCTGTTCTGCTGTTGCTGTCTTGCCGGTCCCTATAGCCCACACCGGCTCGTAGGCCACAGTGACATTTAGGGCATCCTTATTTGACAATCCTTCGAAAGCGCCCTTTACATGATTCCCTACGATTTCTTTGGTCTTTCCAGCCTCTCTTTCCTCTAATTTCTCGCCAACACAGACTATAGGCTTCAAGCCATGCTCCAGGGCTTTCTTTATCTTCCTGTTGACTGTAGAATTGTCCTCATCGAAATATGCTCTTCTTTCAGAATGCCCTACTATCACATATTCGCATAGGTCTTTCAGCATCAAGGGGGATATCTCCCCTGTATAAGCGCCCGAGTCCTCATGATGCATGTTCTGGGCCCCCAGCTTGATGTTGCTGTTTTTCAGTATTTCCCTGACATCTGCCAGCGCGACAAAAGGGGGGCACACAAGGACATCCTTGTCTGTACTCCTGACCAGCACCTTCAGATCCCTGACTAGTGCTATAGATTCCTTTATTGTCTTGTTCATCTTCCAGTTTCCAGCGATAAATTTTTTTCTCATGTTGTATCCTCATTCGTCAGCTGGTTTATATATTTTTCTCTGCGAAAACATTTATATGCCAAAAACATCAGGAACATACCTTGTCCGCAATGCCCACAGCCTTAATCTCAGACAGGAGAGATGCACAGAGATACATGGCTTATTGTGGAGATTCATTGGGGTGAGGGTTCTGAGGCAACCGGGTAGATGTTCCAGGCTTTATGCGCAGAGGTGGCACAGGATCTTGTTGATCTTGGTTATATCGGATCACTGGCTGCTGCTGAGCAGAATACTAAGATTGGCGCATCCGAGCTCCCACCCACATTATGGGTGGGTAGAAGTTGGGTATAACAGCTCAAAAAGATACTATCTCAGGAGATGGCGGTAGTGTCTTTTGTATACTATACCTGCCAGTATGAGGGTCAATGAAATAATTGAAGCTAAAGCTGCTATCCTGACAACTATATCGTAGAAAATCTGTTCCTGGTATATCCTGACAACTGCGTTTGAGGCATCAAACAGCCATGTCCCTTCCTTGAAAAAAAGCCTGTGCATGCCATCAAACAAAAATCCAAAATTCAAGACAGCAAGAAGATAAAATAAGAAGGCATATATCAGTGTGACTGTGCCCCCAAGAATGAATATCCTGGAAAGCAGGTCCAGGAAACTTTTTTTATCTGAAAAATATGCAGCAAATATCAAGATTATGAAAATGAAAACAGATACGCTAAGCAATCTGAGCAGCATCTGTACGGCTATCTTGACATCTAGCAGATGCTGCTTTTCTTTGGCATTGAAGACATCAATATCGACCAGAGTCCTTTCTTTTTCATATTGCAGGTAATGCAGAAGCCCTGAATTGATAGAATCAGCCTCAGGAAAGTTCTCATAGACCCCATATCTGGAAAACTCCCCTTTATAAAATCTTTCATCAAATGCAGCTATCTTGAAACTCGCCAGGTAAATGATAAGAGGTATAAGTAGCACAGCTATAGCCAGAATTTTTTTCATATGGCAGAAAGAATACTATTTCTTTAAATCTTTTACCTTTATTCTCCTGAATCTTCTCCTGATTATGATCTCTTCCACATCGAGCTGCTCGAGGACAAGCTCTCTGCCAGCGACCTCCCTCTGCGCCCTGATGATCTCCTCCACTATCTCTTTACGGGGGTTCTTTATTACAATCTCTGCCTGGGGCCTTATAGATGGGCTCGAAGAGCCTGTATCAGATGTCTCAGCTGCTGCAGGGATATAGGCTTCCATAGGGATACCCTGAAAAGCCTCTGTGAGATCTTTCATTCCCTTGTCATAGCCGATCTCTATCTTTTTATATCTCAGATCAGCAATCTGCTCAGTCTCGCTGGGGCTATAGAACTTCGCTGTATACTGCGGCAAATCAGCATTAACCAGGCTGTCATAGTGTGCACCCAAATCGCCATGACTTAGAACATTGTAATTTAGGTCATTCAGCACCTGGGTACCTATCCCAAACGGGTTCTCGTAGCTCATAGCCTGACTACCTCTTTTTGCTCTTTCATTGCTTTGTTGATGGCCTCTTCAATCGACCTTATGCTACTGCTGTTCTTGTTCACTTTTTCGGTTTCCTGCTCCATCTCCTGCCGTATCTCGGCAGCAGCCTTCTCGATTACGATACCTTGCTCCTTTTTCTCATATTTCGGTATATTATCATCGACCGTCTTTTCAAAATCGCTTTTCTCAGTTCTTACTTCAGCAGCTTCATCCTTTTGATATTCCTCTCCCGGATTCTCCTGATATTTTTCACCTGAATGATAGTCAGCCCCATGATATCCTTGTCCAGGGCTGCCTGTAGCTTCGTATCTTTCCTGTTCCTGGTCCCAAAGCGAGTTGCTCTTATACATCTTCTGGCCCCTTGATCACGCTTATGTTCACTTCCGCAACAGTGCCCGGCTTTAAATCTTTTTCTAAAAGCCTTGGTATGACTATTATTGACTGGCTGCCGTGCTTGGCGATGCGTTTAGTTATGGTAAAATGCTTCATCGTAGCAGTCCTCTCAGCCTGCTGTTATTCCTAATAATATCTATCAGCACCTCACTTGGCTGCTGCGGCTTCAGGTTCTGCGCCTGGTTTTCTCTGCCCTTGATGACTATTGTGGTCGCTAGCAGCTGCGTTATCCTTTCCCTGTAGTCTCTGTTAGCCATCATGTCCTCCTTATCTCTTATGGGCACGGACCAGTGCGAGGCAGCAACCGCGTATAAATAAGACAGGATTACCGAGTTTGTATCTGAATCGGTTCCCAGGAGTTCTCTTGTTAGGACATAAGCATCATTGACACCCTGCACAAGCCTATCTGCTTTTGCGGACCATCCGGTGCAGTCCGGAGACCTTTCTTCATTATATTCATCAACCATGCGTTCAAGAGCTTGCAGCTCTACCATCTGGCTGCCAATCTCCTGGCTGGCCAGCAGCACACCAGGCTCCAGATATCCGCTTTCTAAACACATATTTCTTATTGCCCGTCCAAGAGAGTCATACGCTGTTCTCCTGGCATCAATCAATTTATCATAGGCTTCCTCTCTATACATGCCTTCTGCCATAAGCGAGCCTAGGGAGCTATTGCCTGATTTAATCTCCTTAGTTCTCCTTGATACCCTGGTGTCAAACTGAGCCTTATCCATACTGTACATGGTATTCACCTATACATAGACTATACATAAGAACTACTATATAAATCTTTCTATTTATAACTACTTATTAGTAGTATCTTTAAATTCCCCTAGTTTAGTCTGTTCCACATATTCCATGATTGCCCTAGCTGCTGTCTTGCCCATGCCCATGGCTCTTATCACAGTTGCATCATCTGATGCGATATCGCCGCCAGCAAATATTCCTGGCCTGGAAGTCCGGCAATTTGCATCAACGACAATATTCCCCCTGGGGCCCTTCATCACGTTGAGCTGGTCCAGAAGCAGAGGATTCGGACCCTGGCCTATTGCCACTATAACCTGGTCGCATTGGATCCTGAATTCAGATCCCTCTATCGGTACAGGCCTTCTTCTGCCTGAATCATCCGGATTCCCGAGCATCATCTGGATGCATTCAATGCCCTCTACCTTTTTCTCTCCCAGTATCCTTACAGGGCTGGTTAGCATCAAAAATTCTATCCCTTCATCATTCGCGTGCTTCACTTCTTCTTTTCTTGCGGGCATCTCCTCTAAGCTTCTTCTGTATATGACTGTTACGTCTGATCCAAGACGTCGTGCGCACCTGGCTGCATCCATAGCCACGTTGCCCCCGCCTATTACAACGGTTTTTTTCCCGACCTTCAGCGGGGTCTTATACTCCGGAAAGCTGTAAGACTTCATCAGGTTAACCCTCGTAAGGAACTCGTTTGCAGAGTAGACATTTGCAAGGTTCTCCCCCTCTATCTTGAGGAAATAGGGCAGTCCTGCGCCGCAGGCTATGAATACCGCATCATACTTTCCGATAAGCTCATCCACACTTAATATCCTGCCGATAACATAATTTTTCTTTATCTTGACCCCCAGCGCCTCTATATGGCGCACCTCTTCTTCCACGATCCTCTTTGGCAGCCTGAATTCAGGTATACCGTAAGACAGCACCCCTCCTGTTTTGTGCAGTGCCTCATAGACTGTCACTTTATAGCCCATAAGTGCCAGGTCAGCTGCGCAGGTGAGGCCAGCCGGGCCAGAACCAACGATAGCAATCTTCTTCTTTTTCTTCTTTATCTCAGCCTCAGGCTTGCTGCCTGTGTCTGAGGCGTATCTTTCCAGTTTGCCTATGTTGATGGCTTTCTCGGCCCTGTTCAATACGCATGCCTTTTCGCACTGGTTTTCCTGCGGACAGACCCTTCCGCAGACCCCGGGGAGATTGTTGGTCTTTAAGATAACCTTAAGCGCCTTGTCCGGCTTGCCCTCCTTGATGTATTTGATGAATTTTGGTATGTTAACGTTAACAGGGCAGCCCTGGACACACAAAGGCTTCTCGCACTGGAGGCATCGTTCTGCCTCTTGCTTTGCCAGCTCTTCAGAGTATCCCAGGCATACCTCATCAAAGTTCTTTATCCTTCTGCCGGCATCCTGTTCAGGCACTTCTATAGGATCTTTCATTTTATCTTGTTGTACATCAGAAATTCCGAAGCAGATGTGTTTTTCTTGCAGCTGAGGCACTGGAACACAAGCTCTCCGCTCGGGCTGGGAAAGTCGCTTTTTCTGACCCTAACGCTCTCGCATCTAGGGCATTTCAAGCTAAGCTCTTGGAACATAAAAAATCTGTTGCATTCCCTACAAAAAAATATGTCTTCTCCGCACATCACAAGCTTAAAGTGTGATGCGCTGCAATATGGGCAAAAGTTCATTTTTCAAGCCTGCATTTATGCTCCTCAGCGCCATACATCTGGTTCCTGTTTATAAGCTCATCCCAGTTTACCTTATGGCCGTCGAACTCAGGCCCATCGACGCATGCGAATTTTGTCTGTCCGTCAACAACTACCCGGCATCCCCCGCACATGCCCATGCCGTCAACCATTATCGGATTAAGGCTCACTATTGTCTTGACCCTGCCCCTGGTCTGTTTTGAGATAACCTTCATCATTATAGGGGGGCCTATCGCTATGACCAGGTTGGCCTTGTTTTTTTCAAGTACATTTTTCAGCAGCTCTGTGACAAAGCCCTTGTGCCCTTTGCTGCCGTCGTCTGTGGCAACAAGCAGCTTGTCCGAGATATCCTTAAACTTATCCTCCCAAAAAAGATGCTTTTTTGTCTTGGCACCGATTATTGTAATTATCTTGTTGTTCTTCTTGAGGGCCTTTGCGATCGGGTAGATGGGAGCTATGCCTAATCCCCCCCCAACCATACAGACTGTGCCATAGTCTTTTATAAGGCTGGGTTTGCCCAGCGGCCCTACAAAATCGAGCAGCTTGTCTCCTTTCTTGAGCTGCGAGAGCCTCTCTGTCGTATGCCCCACAACCAAAAAGACAAGCGTGATCTTTTTCTTGTCATAGTCTGCGATTGTTAGGGGAATCCTCTCCCCTTTTTCATCAATCCTCAGTATGACAAACTGTCCTGGCCTTGCTTTCTTTGCAATGTCCGGAGCCTCAACATCCATCAGATAGATGTTCTCGCCAAGCTTCTTTTTCTTCAGTATATCAGACATTTTGTCTCTTCCTGATAAGGTACCTCCTGCTGTCGCTGTCAAGGTCAGTGAACATATTGGCTGATTCTTTTATGCGTGATGATGCAGACTTGCCAAAAGCCAGTACCTCTGTCCTGCATCCGAGGGCGTTTGCATGCTCCAGAAGCTCCTTGAAATCACCGTCGCCGCTTATAAGGACTACTACATCCAGCTTGGCAACAAGCTTCATTATGTCCATGGCGATCCCCACATCCCAATCCCCTTTTTTGTGGCCGCCATAAAAAATCTGCAGGTCCTTGGACCTGACCTCGAATCCTATATTCTCCAAAGCCTCGAAGAAGTTATTCTCATCCTTCACATCAGCCTTTATAACATAGGCTATTGCCCTGATGAGCTTGCGCCCATTCACTGATTTCTTCAACAGGCTGGCAAAGTCAACCTTCGACTTATACAGATGTTTAGCCGAATAGTACATGTTCTGCACGTCCACAAAAACACCGACGCGCTGGTCCTTGAATTTCATATTTTCACCTTTTTTATATTTTTTTTGGCAGCTTCAGCTGATTTCTGCAGTGCATTTTTATCTTCATCATTCAGCTCAATCTCGATTATCTGCTCTACCCCATCTTTTCCCAGCTTGATAGGCACTCCCAGGAAGATATCCCTGAAACCATATTGTCCCTGGAGATAAGCTGAGGCAGGCATTATCCTCTTGCTGTCTTTGATGACAGCTTCCACCATCTCTGCAGCAGAAAAGCCCGGAGCATAATAGGCAGATCCCGTCTTCAGGTGTGATACGATCTCTGCTCCTGCCTTTCTTGTCCTTTCAATTATCTTGTCTATATCCTGCTTTGGCATCAGCTGGGTTATAGGTATGCCGCTTACTGTAGTGTATTGTGGCAGGGGCACCATGGAATCCCCGTGGCTGCCCAGAACCATGGCGTGTATGTCTTTTCTCGATACCTTGATCTCATCAGCTATGAATGATTTGAATCTGGCTGAATCAAGAACGCCTGCCATGCCTATAATCCTTTCCGGCTTAAAGCCTGTGGTCTTCAAAGCAAGATAGCTCATCGTATCCAGAGGGTTTGTGACCATGATCACTACAGAATCAGGGGCGCATCTCTTTATCTCAGAGCAGATACCCTTCACTATCTCAGAATTTTTCATCAGAAGGTCGTCTCTTGACATCCCCGGCTTCCTGGCCAGCCCGGCTGTTATCACAACAACATCAGAATCAGCTATGTCAGCGCAGCTGTTTGACCCGCATATCCTGCAGTCATGTTGCTGTAATGGGCCTGATTCCATCAGGTCAAGGCTTTTCCCCTGCGGAATACCTTCAGCTACGTCTACCAGCTGCACATCAGCTATCTCTTTTTTAGCAATCTCCATCGCTGCAGTAGCCCCAACATTTCCTGCTCCGATTATCGCAACCCTTTTCATTTTCTAAAGCTCTGCTTGAAGCCGCATTCCATGCATCTTATCTCTCCCTGCCTGAACACCAGGCTTAGGGAGCCGCATTTTGGACATTTTTTCACAATAGAAAGTTCTTCACGGTTCATTGCATCCCCTGGATTTAAGCAAAATTGGTTTGTTTATAAATATTTTTGTTTTAACTGCGCATAAACCTACATAACTTTTAAATAGTCTCGTCAATAACCCTATAGCATGGCAAAAAAGATACAATTCTACATGATAGATGCTAAATACAAGGCAGTCAATAATGTCCCAGTTGTGCAACTGTTTGGCAAAACTCCGGATGGAGAGCAGATAATGGTGCAGGATGACAGTTTCAGGCCGTATTTCTATGTGATACCTAAAAAAGGCAAGAAGGTCAGTGAAAAGCTGGAGAAGATAAGGGTGGAAAGGGACGGTGAAATCTCAGAGATAACCAAAGTAGTGGCAGTAAGCAAGAAGCTTTTGGGCAGCGATATCGAAGCCCTGAAGGTGTACACAACGCTTCCCCGCGACATCCCGGTCATAATGGGGGTTGTAAAGGAATGGGAGATCATCGATACTATAACAGAATACGACATCCCTTTCGTGAAGAGGTACCTGATAGACAAGAACATAGTGCCCATGACCTTGATCCAGGCAGAGGGTGATTTTATCGCCGCCAGGTCCAAGGTTCCTGTGTTCAAGGCAGAAGATATCGCCCAGTTCAGCGATGACACGATAGCTGATTTAAGGCTGCTGTCCTTTGATATAGAGACCTACAGCCCTGATGGGAATATCGACCCGGAAAAGAATCCGATAATAATGCTTTCCTTTTACGGGCACGGACTTAAGAGGTCTGTGACCTGGAAAAAGGTCGCTGCTGGCAAGGATGTTGAGTTTGTAGACAGCGAGGCATCCCTGATAACAAGGTTCAAGGAGCTAGTCGAGCAGCACAAGCCGGATCTTCTTGTCGGCTATAATTCAGACAATTTCGATCTTCCATACATCGCAGCAAGAGCTAAGAGATACAAGATTCGCCTTGACATCGGAGCAGACTACTCAGAGCTTTCTGTAATCAGGCGCCCCCGGCAGTCAGTATCAAAGATTTTTGGCAGGGCCCACTTTGACCTATACAGGTTTATCTCAAGGATACTAGCCGGCCAGCTGGATACAGATATCTATGGGCTTGGGGATGTGGCTAAGGAGCTGCTGGGAGAGAAAAAGCTTGAGGTGGACATAACCCGGCTTGGAGCGCTCTGGGACGCAAACAGCGACGAGCTTGCAGATTTCCTGGCTTACAATCTTCATGACGCATATCTCGCTTTCAGGCTTGCTGAAAAAATGCTGCCTAACCTGTTGGAGATGGTGAAGATAGTGGGATTGCCTTTGTTTGACGTAAGCAGGATGGCATTCTCTCAGCTTGTAGAGTCTTATCTTCTCAAGAATGAATCGTCCTTTGATGTTGTATCTCCTGATACTCCCTCATATGATGATATAAAGAGGCGGCGGTCAAATACCTTTAAGGGCGGCTTTGTCTTCGAGCCTAAGCCTGGAGTCTATAAGAATATAGTCGTCTTTGATTTCAGGAGCCTGTATCCCAGCATAATAAGTTCTCATAACATCTCGCCAGGGACATATTGCTGTGAGTGCTGCCAGGACGACGGAAATATGCCTCCCGATGAAAATGACAGATGGTTCTGCAGCAAAAAAAAGGGATTTATCCCAACCATGATGGAGGACCTTATTAAGAGGCGGATGCGAATACTTGAAATTATAAAGGACACTTCTACAAATCCCCTGCTTGAGGCAAGGCTTAATGCCCTGAAGCTCCTGGCCAACTCCTTCTATGGGTATCTTGGCTTCTTTGCAGCAAGGTGGTACAGCCTGGAATGCGTCAAAGCAATAACAGCCTATGGCAGATATTATGTCCATAAGGTTATCGACAAGGCTCAGGAATCAGGATTTACAGTGGTCTATTCAGATACAGATTCAGTTTTTCTTACCCTGTCGGGCAAGAGAAAATCTGACGCAGAAAAGCTCTTGGAGGAGATAAATATTGAGCTTCCGGGAGTTATGGAGCTGAGCTACGAGGATTTCTATCCCACAGGCATCTTTGTAGCATCCAGGTCAGGCGAATCAGGGGCTAAGAAGAAATATGCCCTTCTATCTGAGAAAGGCAGCCTTAAGATACGGGGATTTGAGACTGTTCGGAGGAACTGGAGCCCGATTGCCCGGGAGGTTCAGGAGAATGTCCTTAGGCTTATTCTGCAGGCAAGGGATGATCAAAAGGCGTTCTTATATATAAAAGAGGTAATCTCGCTAATCAGGGGCAAGAGCATAGAGAACAGCAGGCTGATAATCAGGACCCAGCTGCAGAAGGATGTCAGCAAATATGATTCTGTGCATCCGCACGTCGCTGTTGCAGCCAGACTGAAGAGGAAAGGCCGCGACATCGGCGCAGGCTCCATCATCAGCTATCTTGTTACCAGCGGAAGCGAGATGATAAGGGACAGGGCAAAGCCTCCTTCAGAGGTAAGGCAGGGAGATTATGATGCTGATTACTACATAAAGAATCAGATAATTCCAGCTGTGGAAAGCATCTTCAGCGTCATAGGCTACAGCAAAGAGGAGCTGGCAGAAGGGAAAGGCCAGAAAAAGCTGCAAAAATTCTTTAAGGGCTAATTATATAAATTATATAAGACAGATTATAAATTTTAAAATTATAACAAAAATATTATAAATCCTGATTTATTATAAGGTAAAGGGTGTTGGAAATGAATACTGTGAACATATTTGAAGATATAGCTGTCCTTGAGCCTAAATGCCCTAGATGCGAGAGCATTATCAAGCTGGGTGTCAACACAAGATTCGACGCTGAAAAGAAAGCGCATGTCTGCATTAAGTGCAGCTGTGTCCTTAAATAGCCGCATAAACTTTATAAATGCTGCATTATTTTCTAGAAACTTATGATAAAGGAAGAATCAATGCTGCGATTTTGGGAGCAGAACAGCATATATCAGAAAATAAAGCAAAGGAACAAGGGCGGCAAAGACTTCTATTTTCTTGATGGCCCGCCGTACACATCAGGAAGGATACATCTTGGCCAGGCATGGAACAAGGCGATGAAGGACTGCCTGCTCAGATATAAGCGGATGCAGGGCTTAAACGTATGGGACCGTGCAGGCTATGATATGCATGGGCTGCCGACAGCCCATAAGGTCATGGCAAGACTGAGGATGAAAAGCAAGGATGATATACCTAAATTCGGCGTTGATAAGTTCATAGATCAATGCAAGAAGCTCTCTAAAGAGAACCTGGAGCAAATGAACAAGGATTTCGTCCGCTTAGGGATATGGATGGACTTTGAAAACGCCTACCAGAGCATAAAGAACAGCTTTATGGAAGGGGAATGGTGGCTTATCAAGAAAGCCCATGAGAACAACAGGCTGTATGAGGGTGAGAAGACTATGCATTGGTGCGCCCACTGCGGCACTGCTTTGGCAAAGCATGAGCTTGAATATGATAATATAACAGACAAGTCCATATTTGTAAAACTGAAGCTTACAGGGAAGCAGGATGAATACCTGGTTATCTGGACCACGACGCCCTGGACACTTGCCTTCAATCTGGCTGTAATGGTGCATCCAGAGCTGGATTATGTCCGCATCAAGGTTGATGAAGAGATATGGACAATCGCAAAAGGCCTTGTCGGCGCATTTATGGGGTCGGTTGTCGGCAAGAACTACAAGGTAGTCCAAGAGCTCAAAGGCGGGGAGCTGGAAGGCGTAGGATATGAGCACCCATGGAAGGACGAGATCAAGCCATTTAAGGATATCAAGGCTGACAACCTTCATACGGTCCTCCTGTCATCGGAATATGTGGACCTTTCAGCCGGCACCGGACTTGTGCATTGCGCTCCTGGGTGTGGACCAGAGGATTATGAGGTCGGGCATAAGAATGGGCTTCCCCCTTTTAACAATATAGACGAATCAGGGAAATTTCCTGATACCATGGGGAAATTCTCAGGCCTCAGGGCAAAAAAAGATGATGAAAAGTTCATAGAGGCTTTAGGCGACTCACTGATAGCCTCAACACCTGTCGACCACGAGTACGCCCACTGCTGGAGATGCCATGCGCCTGTTGTCTTCAAGACAACGAAACAATGGTTTTTTAAGGTAGAGGATCTCGTCGAAAATATGAAGAAGCTTAATAAGAAGGTATTCTGGCAGCCAGACTGGGCAGGCAAGAACTGGTTTGATTCATGGCTTGATAATCTTAGAGACAACGGGATAACAAGGCAGAGGTACTGGGGAACCCCGCTGCCTATATGGAGATGCGAATGCGGAGAGTATGATGTGGTGGGTTCCATAGATGAGCTGAAGAAATTGGCTGGAAAGGTTCCGGATGACTTGCATAGGCCATGGATAGACAAGATTACCATACCATGCAAATGCGGAAAAAACAAACAAAGGATACCTGATATTCTAGATGTATGGATAGATGCCGGAACAACATCATGGACCTGTTTGGATTATCCTCAAAGAAAGGATCTGTTTGGCAGACTCTGGCCTGCTGATTTCATACTTGAAGGGAAGGACCAGATAAGGGGATGGTTCAATCTTCTTCTTGTAGCGTCTATGGTAAGCATGGATAAGCACAGCTATAAGGCATGCTACATGCACGGGTTTGTGCAGGATGCCAAGGGAAGGAAGATGTCCAAGAGCCTAGGCAACATAATATCCCCTTATGAGGTTATTGACAAATACGGCGCCGATACCTTGCGGTATTACATGATAGGGGGAGCAAGCCCCGGCCTTGATCTCAACTATAACAGCGAAGACACAAAGCTGAAGCATAAGAATTTGACTGTACTCTGGAATCTGCACAGATTTCTGACAGACCTGGCTCACAATGTAGGCACAAAGGCAAGAGAATTTGCGACAGAGGAAAAATACATAATATCCAAGAAAAATTCTGCAATCAAGAAAGCAACCAAGCTATATGACCAGTACAGGATAAACGAGGTCCCGCTGGTGATCGAGGAGCTTTTCCTCGAGCTTTCCAGGACCTACATCCAGCTGGTAAGGGAAAAATCAGCGATGGGTTCTGATAAGGAGAAGCAGACAGTCTTGTATACAGTATATGATGTGATGATGGATACCATTGCCATGTTCTCGACTATAGCTCCCTTCGCCACAGAAGCTATATACCAGAACCTGAAAAAGGAGTTTAGGCTGGAGGAAGCGAGCGTCCACCTCTTGAAATGGCCTAAGCCGAAAGAGAAAGACATCGACCTGGAGCTGGAGAAGAACATGGATCTGGTGGGCAATGTCATCCAGGCAGGACTTGCTGCCCGGGAGAAGATAGGCTTGGGGATCAGATGGCCGTTGAAAGAGATGATGATACTGACCAAGGATGAAAAGACAAAAAAGGCCGTGAATCAGCTTTCTGAGATAATCAAGAGACAGGTTAATCTAAGGCAGGTTAAGATAACAGACAGGCTGCAAGGACTGAAGGTGAAGCTTAAGGCAGACTTCAAGAAGCTAGGTCCTGATTTCGGAGCAGACTCGCCGAAGATTATCGCAAAGCTCAGTTCTGAGACGCCTGAGACCGTGATGGACTACATGGAAAGAGACGGGAGGCACATCATCAAGGCAGATGGAAAGGAGTTCAAGATAACCAAAGAGCACATCATGGTGGAAAGGATAGTGCCAGAGCCTTACCAGGAAGCGTCTTTCAAGAATGGTTACCTGTATCTTAACAAGCGCCTGGACGATGAGCTTGAATCAGAAGGCTATGCAAGGGAAGTGATGAGGCGCGTCCAGAACCTGAGGAAGAAGGCAGGCCTTAGCAAGAATGACCCAATTGCCCTGGCCATAAAGGCAGGTGAAGAAGAGGTCAGTATGCTCTCAAAGCATGAAAACATGATCAAGGAGAAAGTAGGGGCTGCACAGATAAAGATATCTGAGATAGCTCCGGCCAAGAAGATGGGCAATTCTTCAGAAGAGAAGATAAAGGGAAAGACTTTTGAGATATATTTTGACAAGGTCTAAGCATGGTATATCGGCAGATGCTCGACTGGCTTGCATACCCTTGAAGAAGTCAACGCTATTTCTGCAAGCTGGACACCCCCTCCGCTAGGTCCTATTCATATGAATTAAGTGGTCAAAATTTACTATCAAGTGGGTTTAGCAGCAACTAATAAATACAACCTATCTTATATTAGCTGGTATGCAGAAAAAAACAATCAGCAAGGACATCCCGCTTGATGAGATCACGTTAAGAAGATACGAAAAGCCCGGCAACTCTGAAGGAAGGGACCTTGTAAGAAAGCTGTGCCTGAGCTTGGGCCTGCTGCAGCCAGGCGATTCCAGGGATGTCATAGTAGATATATTTAATGTAATGCTCAAGGCAAAGCATGAGCTTTCCGCAGATGACGTAGAGGATTTAGTCATAGAAGAAAGAAAAAAACACAAGCTCTCTAAGCTTGGCGTCACCCCACCGAACATAAGGAGGCAGCTCCGCAGGCTGAAAGAGATGTTCCTTATAGAGAACATGAAGGGCAACTACAGGATAACCGAGAACCTTTCTATCAAGGAAATCTTCGACGAAAAGATACAGAAGTTTCTGCTGGACTCCACAATACACCGCCTGAAAGAATACGCAGATAAGGTGGACAAAGACTACCAAAAAATTTATAAATAATCCATGCTTTTCATTTCCCAGAGTGAGTGTTCTTAGGGGAAACCCTTTTTTTGTCGACGGTAAGTAGTTATTATAAAAACGAAAACTATATTAATAAGCCGGTATCTCTCTTTATTCTTGATATGAGAATAAACATCAGGAGCATAAAATTCTTGCTTTCTCAGGCGCTCTTGTTTCATGGTGATCCTGCATGAGGGCTTTGATAGCATTGAAAGACGGTACAGTCTTCAAAGGGAAATCAATAGGGGCTGAAGGTACTGCAAGAGGGGAACTCTGCTTCAATACATCCATGGTAGGCTATGAAGAGGCTTTGACTGATCCTTCTTACAAAGGACAAATCCTTACCATGACCTACCCCCTGATCGGCAACTATGGCGTGAGAAAAGGGTTCTTTGAATCAGACAAGATCCAGCCAGAAGGGTTTGTCGTTAGGCAGGAAAGCGAGTTCTATGATCATAGGATAGCATCCAAAAGCATAAGCCAGTTTCTCAAGGAATACAACATACCCGCCATAAGCGATGTAGACACAAGGGAGATCACCAGGAAGCTGAGGATTAAGGGCGCAATGAATGCTATTCTGGTTTCTTCGGATGATATAGGTGAAGAGGAAGCTGTTGTTCAGGCCAGATCTCTGCCGGATATATCTGAGGTGGACCTTCTAAGAAAGGTGTCTGTTAAGACTGTCAAGGACTTTGACTGTAAGGGGAAAAAGACCATTGGCATGATAGATCTTGGGGTGAAGCATTCTATCATCGGCTGGTTGATGAACAAGAAGGTGAATGTAAAGCTGTTTCCTTACAATACAACTGCGCAGGAGATCATAGATTCAAAAGTCAACGGAGTCCTGATAAGCAACGGACCCGGCAATCCTGAGAAGGCAAAAGAGGCTATATCACTCGTGAAGAATATCGCCGGTCAAATCCCATTATTCGGGGTCTGCCTTGGGCATCAGGTTGTTGGCCTTGGTCTGGGCGCCAAGACTTATAAGCTGAAGTTCGGCCATCGCGGCTCAAACCAGCCTGTGAAAAATATACAGGAAAATAAGGTATATATAACAGCACAGAACCATGGATTTGCCATAGAGGAATCTTCTGTGGATAGCACAGATCTCCAGGTTACTATGATAAACCTTAATGATAAGTCCGTTGAGGGAGTATGCGACAATAAAAACAATATCCATTCGGTTCAGTTCCATCCAGAAGCTGCGCCTGGACCTCTTGACTCTAACCACATATTTGATGACTGGATTAAATTATTAAAATGAAAAAACTAAAAAAAGTGATGGTAATCGGCTCAGGCCCGATCATCATCGGCCAGGCAGCCGAGTTTGACTATTCAGGGACCCAGGCCTGCAAAGCATTGCAGGAAGAGGGCATAACTGTGGTGCTTGTGAACTCCAATCCAGCCACAATCCAGACAGACCTTACTACAGCAGATATTGTATATATTGAGCCGCTTACTGTGGAAACCATATCAAAGATTATCGAAAAGGAGCGGCCGGATGGATTAATTGCTACCATGGGCGGCCAGAACGGGCTTAACCTTTCAACCAAGCTTTATGAGCAGGGCGTTCTTAAGAAGTATAATGTGGAGCTGCTTGGAACGAACATGTGGGCCATAGAGCACGGGGAAAACAGGGAGAGCTTCAAAAGACTCATGCATGAGCTGGAAATACCTCTCCCAAAGAGCAAGACAGTAGAGTCATTTGAAGATGCCAAGGCATACGTGAAGGAGCTTGGCTATCCGGTGATAATAAGGCCTGCTTATACTATGGGCGGCACCGGCGGAGGCATAGTGTATAACGAAGAGGAATTTAATATTGTTGCCCAAAGGGGCATAAGCCAAAGCATGATCCACCAGATTCTTGTAGAAGAAGCCATCCTTGGCCAGGCTGGATGGGGAGAGATCGAATTTGAGGTGATCAGGGACGGCAAGGATAACTGCATAATCATCTGCTCGATGGAGAATGTAGACCCAATGGGGATCCACACAGGAGACTCAGTGGTGGTTGCTCCTGCCCTGACCCTGAACAATGAAGATTATCAGATGCTGAGAAGCAGCGCAATAAAGATTATACGGGGACTTAAGATACAAGGTGGCTGCAACATTCAATTTGCATTCAACTACCTTACCAGCGAATACACGATAATTGAAGTCAACCCAAGATTAAGCAGGAGTTCTGCACTGGCGTCAAAAGCAACAGGGTATCCGATTGCAAGGGTTGCGACAAAGATTGCAGTGGGCAAAAGCCTTGATGAGATTCCAAATGATGTCACCAAATCGACCTCCGCATGCTTTGAGCCAGCTGTAGATTATGTGGTGACTAAATTCCCAAGATGGCCTTTTGACAAGTTCAGGACAGCAGACAAGACGCTTGGAAGCCAGATGAAGGCAACTGGCGAGACAATGTCGATAGGAAGAACGTTTGAGGAATCCATACAGAAAGCAGCAAGGTCTCTTGAGATAGGAAGGCATGGTCTTGCATTTGATGGCAAGGATAAGTTTATTGGGGATAGGAAGAAAATAGATGCTTTGCTCCAAAAGGCCACCCACGAAAGGCTTTTCCATATTATGAATGCATTCCAGCTTGGATATTCAATTGATGAGATCTACAAGCTCACAGGGATCCACAGGTGGTTTCTGAAAAAATTGAAGAATATCTTTGAATCCTCATCCAAGATAAAGCTAGAGAAGGATTCACTGATCAGGGCAAAACGGCTGGGATTCTCTGATAAGCAGATAGCGTTTCTTATTAAGGGGGATGAGAGGGCTGTCAGAGATTTCAGAATAAAGAATGGCATCATACCAACATACAAGATGGTCGATACTTGCGCAGCAGAGTTCGAGGCAGCGACACCTTACATGTATTCAACATATGAGCATGAGGACGAGTCAAATCCCTCCAAGAAAAAGAAGATAATAATCGTAGGCGGCGGCCCGATAAGGATCGGCCAGGGAGTGGAGTTTGATTATGCCTGTGTTCATGCAGTCTACTCCCTGCGGGAAGAAGGCTATGAGGCTTTGATAATCAATAATAATCCAGAAACCGTCTCTACGGATTTCGATACTTCAGACAAGCTCTACTTTGAGCCTTTAACTTACGAGGATGTGCTGAATATAATAGAAAGGGAAAAGCCGGAAGGAGTAATCCTTCAGTTCGGAGGGCAGACACCGATAAACATGGCCATGAAGCTTCAAAAAGCAGGCGTGAATATCCTAGGCACCCAGCCAGAAAGCATTGACACAGCTGAAGACAGAAAGAAATTTGGTGAGATTCTTGACAAGCTGAAGATGCCATCTGCAGAGTGGGGCACTGCAATGTCCTTTGAAGAGGCGCTGGCAATAGCAAACAGGATAGGATATCCTGTCCTTGTTAGGCCTAGCTATGTTCTTGGCGGCAGAGCTATGCAGATAGTGGACAATGATGAAGAGCTCAGAAGCTACATGGAGGAGGCAGTAGACGTGAGCCCTGAGCATCCTGTGCTGATAGACAGATATCTTGACAATGCAATTGAGCTTGATGTGGATGCCTTATGTGATGGAAATGATGTTTTTGTGGCTGCCATAATGGAGCACATCGAGGAGGCAGGCGTTCATTCAGGGGATTCCGCATGTGTAATCCCTCCCCAGAATATTTCTTCTGAAATAAAGGAAAAAGTGATTGATTACACAAAGAAACTGGCCATGGAGCTGAAGACAATAGGCCTGATCAATATCCAGATGGCTGTGAAAGACAACGAGATATACATTCTTGAGGCAAATCCCAGGGCATCGAGGACCGTACCCTATGTTAGCAAGACAATCGGGATTCCAATGGCAAAGATCGCCACAAAACTGATGCTCGGGAAAACACTGAAGGAGTTGGACCTAAAAGAATACAGGGAGCCCAATTTTGCCTCGGTGAAAGAGGTTGTTTTTCCATTCCTCAAACTACCAGGGGTGGTTCCAGCGCTTGGGCCTGAGATGCAGTCAACTGGAGAAGTAATGGGCATTGATGAGAATTTCAACAAGGCTTTCTACAAGGCAGAGGCATGTGCTGACACCTCGCTGCCGGCAAAAGGCAATATCCTGGTTACGATTGGCAAGCAGGAACACAAAGAAGTGCTAGCACCTTATATTAGCGAGCTGGTCAGTATGGGTGCTCGACTTTACTGTACCAGGTCAACCAGGGAAGCATTAAAGAAGCGAGGAATCGAGTCATTTGAGGTTCCGAAAATCAGGGACAACCCGATTATTTTGGAGATGATGAAAAAGAAGGAGCTTGACCTAATAATAAACATCCACAGGGGCACGCATCCAAAAAGCGATTCAGCAAAAATCCGAAGAAGGGCAGTTGAACTGGCTATACCCTATATTACAACAGTCACTGCAACCAAGGCAGCTGTAAATGCAATCAAAGCCCAGCTAAACCAGAAGATATCAGTAAATTCACTAGAAGACTATTATCATCCGTTTGAGAGAAAAAAGCAATAAGTTTATATACTATAGGGCCAAAAAAAATAGTAGGGGTGGAGAGTGTGAAT
Organism: uncultured Methanosarcinales archaeon; assembly: GCA_964510025.1. Taxonomy (GTDB): domain Archaea; phylum Nanobdellota; class Nanobdellia; order Woesearchaeales; family DATDXC01; genus CAZDZV01. Next base: position 164,160 of record CAZDZV010000002.1, on the reverse strand, counting down.
TTCAAAGGCCGCGATATAATATCAATAAGGGACCTTTCTAAGAAAGAGGTATTGCATATTCTTGATGTGGCCAAGAAGATGGAGCAGAAGCCGAACCCAGATCTTCTCAAGGGAAAGATAATGGCTTCGCTGTTCTTCGAGCCGTCGACCAGGACAAGGCTGAGCTTTGCAGCTGCCATGGAGCAGCTTGGCGGCCAGGTTCTTGGATTCTCTTCATCTGGCACAAGCTCGATTAAGAAGGGGGAATCTTTGTTCGACACAATAAAGATGGTGGAGCAGTATGCGGACGTCATTGTACAGAGGCATCCTGGGGAAGGCGCAGCCAGGCTTTCAGCAGAAGCTTCTAAAGTGCCTGTCATCAATGCAGGCGACGGAGCAAACCAGCACCCGACACAGACACTGCTTGACCTATACACAATTATGAAGGAAAAGGGAAAGCTTGACAACCTGACCATAGGTTTCTGCGGAGACCTCAAATATGGCAGGACAGTGCATAGCCTTGCTGTGGCGCTTATGAACTTCAATGTAAAGATGTTCTTCATAGCGCCTGCCTCATTGCAGATGCCACCCGAATATCTGGAAGAGCTTGAGGCTGCAAAGATAAAATACACACAGGTCAAGGATCTTGACAAGGCTTTGCCGCATCTGGACATACTATATATGACAAGGATCCAGAAGGAAAGGTTCCCGGATCCGCTGGAATATGAAAAAGTCAAGGGTGTTTACCAGATCGGCCTTGAGATAGTGGATAAGTCAAAAAAAGACCTAAAGATCCTGCATCCTCTTCCCAGGGTAGGCGAGATAAAGCCCGAGCTAGATGAAACCAGGAATGCTGTATATTTTCAGCAGGCCGGAAACGGAGTCTATGTCAGGAAGGCTCTGCTGGCTCTGGTCACTGGAAAAGCAAAATGAAAGAGCTTAAGATAAGTGCAATAAGGGAAGGAACTGTCATAGACCACATCCCTTCATCCCATACGTTTAAGGTGGCTGAAATTCTGTCGCTTGACAGCCACGGCAATGTTGTTTCGATCGCCACCAATCTTCAAAGCAACAAGACGGGGGCAAAGAAAGGCATAATAAAGATAGGCGGCAGAGACCTTACCGAAGAAGAGGTGAGCAAGATTGCTGTGCTTGCTCCTCATGCGACAGTATCCATAATAAAAAACTATGATGTGAAGAAGAAATTCAAGCTGAAGCTTCCCAAGCAGGTCTTCAATATAATCCAATGCAACAATCCGAAATGCATCTCCAACATGGAAAAAATCCACACAAAGTTCACAATATCAAGGGAAAAGCCTCTTAGGGTCAGATGCGACTATTGTGAAAGGAGCATGGATGTTGGAGACATAAAGATAATCTAAAATGCTAGATGTTGAGCTTTGTGGGGTTAAGCTAAGGAACCCTACAGTGCTTGCTTCTGGCTTTCTCGGCACTTCTGCAGATCTGCTGAAGAGGGTGGCAGCTAACGGCGCAGGAGCTGTAACCACAAAATCAATCGGCCCTGTTGAACACCCCGGCCATAATAATCCTACTGTTGTCGAGGTCGAAAACGGGATATATAACGCCGTAGGGCTCTCAACCCCAGGATACAGGAACATAGACTATAGCAGATGGAAAGAGCTTTCAGTCCCCCTGATAGCGTCAGTCTACGGCTCTACAGTTGATGATTATGTGAAGATTGCCAAGCACATAGAGCCGTATAAGCCATCTATCATTGAGCTGAACGTATCCTGCCCGAACAAGGATGATGGCATGGCTTTTGGCATAAACAGGTCAGCGATGAGAGTATTGGTGAAGAAGCTAAAAGATGCTGTGAGTATACCTATAATGCCCAAGCTGACCCCAAACTGCAGAGACATAGGGGAGATTGCGGCTGTCTGCGAAAATGCAGGGGCCGATGCTATTTCAGCCATAAATACAGTGCAAAAAAAAATCGTGCACCCTCAGCTGAAACAGCCCATCCTAGCCTACGGTAAAGGGGGCATAAGCGGCCCTGCCATAAAGAAGGTCGCGCTGGAAAAAGTGAAGGAGATAAGGGCTGCTGTCGATCTTCCGATTGTCGCTTACGGCGGCGTAGCATACGGGAAGGACGCATTGGATATGCTCAAAGCAGGAGCAACAGCAGTTGGCATCGGCTCAGGAATATACTTCAGGGGGATGGATGTTTTTAAGAAAGTCTGTGATGAGATGATACAGAAGATGAAGAAGGAGAAATATAGCTCAATTGAAGAGTTGGGAAAATGAACTGAGAGAATGCATAAAGTCCATAAAATAAAAAAGATAGTAAGGGAGACATCTAAGGCAGTAACACTCATCCTGGATGGCAAGATTAAGTACGAGCCAGGACAGTTCATAATGCTGTGGCTTCCAGGTGTAGATGAGAAGCCGTTTGCAGTCTCATACCTAGAAAATGATTATTTTGGTATTACAATCGAAAAAAAAGGGAGTTTTACAACAACCATCTCCAGGATCAAGCCAGGAAGCAAAGTCGGAATTAGAGGTCCGTTCGGTAATGGCTTTTCACCAAAAGGCAATTCAATAATAGTGGCCGGCGGCCTGGGCATGGCCCCTGCTTTGCAGCTGATCAAGCATATAAAGGATTCAACAATCATCCAGGGGGCAAAATCAAAAGACCTGCTGCTGTATCTTGAGGATAAGGGCCTTTTGGCCATGATTGAAAAGAACAGGAACAGGATAATCTATTGCACTGATGATGGAAGTTTCGGCATCCATGGATTTACGACAGATATACTTGAAGAGATGATAACCAGAAACACAAGAACAGTGTATGCATGCGGTCCTGAAATCATGATCAAGCAGGTGTTCGATATCTGCGAAAAGAACAGCATAGAATGCCAGGCATCTTTGGAGAGATTTATGAAATGCGGCATAGGCATATGCGGCAGCTGCTGCATAGATGACCAGCTTGTATGCAAAGACGGGCCTGTATTTGCGTCAGCCCAGATAAGGAAGCTGACAGAGCTCGGCAAGTTTGCCAGGCTTAAGTCAGGAAAAAGGGTGCCTATCAGGCAATATTACCAAAAATGAAGCTTCTCAAGAACTGCAGAATAGTCCAGGATGGCAGATTAGTAAGAAAAAATATCCTGATAGACAGCAGGATCCGAAAAATCACGGGCAAAGAGCCAAGCGCTGATGAGATCATAGATATGAAAGGCCAGATAGTGCTGCCAGGGATCATAGACCCGCATGTCCATTTCCGAGAGCCAGGACTGACCCATAAGGAGGATTTTCTTTCTGGAAGCATAGCCGCTGCAAAGGGGGGCATAACAACTGTTTTGGACATGCCTAACACAATACCCCCCACAGTGACACTGAAGCTGCTGGATGAGAAAAGGGAGCTGGCAAAAAAATCAATCGTCAACTACGGCTTCCATTTCGGTTCATCGACCTATAACCTGGGTCAAATAAAAAAGGCCAGGAATGTCGCTTCTGTCAAGGTTTTCATGGACGAGTCTACCGGAAATATGAGGATAAGCGATGAAGAGACGATACTCGGCATCTTCAAAAATTCACTGATAACCACGGTCCATGCTGAAAACAGGAATGTGCTGAAAGCCATTCGCTTGATCAAGCAGACAAAGAATAAGCTTTATCTGTGCCACATCACGACAAAAGATGAACTGGGGATCATCAGGAAAAACAAGACGAAAAACATCTTTGCAGAGGCAACTCCGCATCATCTGTTTCTTAGCTTCAAGGAAGTTGACAAGCTGGGTGCCCTGGCCAAGATGAAGCCCATGCTCAAGAGCAGGTCAGACCAGGCTGCCCTCTGGGACGGAATCAAGACAGGCCTGATTGATACAGTCGGAACAGACCATGCCCCTCACACATTGGATGAAAAAAAAGAGGCTGAGCCCTATGGTGTTCCCGGAGTGGAAACCATGCTTCCGCTACTATTGGATGCTGTTAACAAAAAGAGGATCACCCTTGAAAGGGTGACAGAGTTGACCTCCAGAAATCCAGCCCGCATATTCAGGATCAAAAGCAAAGGGGCTATCAAACCTGGCTATGATGCAGACCTTACTGCAGTAGACTTGCAGCATAGCCAAAAAGTAAGGGCTGATAATCTTCTGGCTAAATGCGGCTGGAGCCCTTTTGAAGGAAAAACTTTAAAAGGATGGCCGTCAATGACAATTGTCAACGGAAATATTGTATTTGACAATGGAAATGTGTTCGAGATAAGGGGGAAGGAGGTCTCATATGGATAGGGAGATTGCAAAAATACTGCTTGACGCAAAAGCTGTTATCTTACGGGTAGACCCCCCTTTCAGATGGACATCAGGTATACTCTCCCCTGTCTACACAGACAACAGGATTCTTATGTCATTTCCGGAAAAGAGGAAGATCATCGTGGAGAGTTTTCTGAAGCTCATACAAGACTATAAGCTGAAGCCAGAGGCGGTTGCAGGCATTGCAACATCAGGGATACCATGGGCATCATGGATAGCTGAATCATTAGGGCTGCCTTTGGTGTACATCAGAAAAAAGAAGAAGGAGCATGGCAAGGAGAATCTCATAGAAGGTAAGTTGGATAAGGGGCAGAAAACCATAATCATCGAGGATCTGATATCGACAGGCAAATCATCCTTGAACGGGGTCACAGCTGTCAAGCAAGCAGGCGCAGAGGTGATAGCCAATATGGCCATATTTACCTATGAGCTGGAGGAAGCGCGAAAAGCCTTTGAAGATGTGAAGCTTCTGACACTGACAACCTTTTCAGCACTTGTAGAGGTTGCTGAAAAAGAAGGCTATATAGCTCCAGATGACCAGAAGAGGATAGCTGAATGGAAAAAGGATCCATACAGCTGGAGATAGAATGATAAAACTGAAAAAGTCAGTCATACCGGCCCTTGATGTCCCTAGCCTGGGAAGGGCAGAAGAGATAGTAAAAAATACATGCGACATCAATGGCATAGGGGCATACAAAATCGGATTTGAGCTGGTCATCCCATTCGGACTGAGAAAAGTTCTCCAGACCATAAGAAGCATCACCGAGCTGCCAATAATATATGACCACCAAAAAGCAGGCACAGATATCCCGGCAACCGGAGAAAAGTTCATGAACGCATGCAAGGGCGTAGATGCTGTCATCATCTTCCCCCAGGCAGGACCTGTAACAGAGCTTGAATGGATAAGAGCAGCCAAAAAAGCAGGCATCAGGATAATCGTCGGCGGAGAGATGACCCACCCTGGCTATCTTGAGGATGAGGAAGGATTTCTCAGGAAAGACGCACCTGAAAGGATATACAACATAGCTGCTGATCAGGGCGTAACAGACTATGTTGTTCCTGGAAACAGGCCAAAAAAGATAGCAGAATACAGGGCGTTGCTGGAAAAAAAGGGCGTTAGGCCAATCTTGTATTCTCCCGGGCTTATAGCACAGGGCGGCTCCCTTACAGAAGGAGCCAAAGCAGCTGGCAGCAATTGGCATGCAATAGTCGGAAGAGCCATTTACAACGCAGACAAAATCAAAGAAAAAGCTACTGAGCTGGTTCAGGCTTTGAGATGAAAATAGCAGTATCAGGATCAGGAAGGGCAGCTGTCCAGGAAATTTCTCAGAAGGCAAAGCAACTAGGCAGGGAAATCGCTAAAGATCAACATATCGTGCTAACAGGCGGCTGCCACGGCTACCCATATGCAGCCCTAAGGGGGGCTCTGCTCCAGGGGGGCAGGATTATTGTATATTCTCCGGCAAAAGATGAGCAGGAGCATATAGGGAGATACGGGTTTTCCATTGACCCGGATGTAGAATATGAATTTACCGGTTTGGGCATCCCTGAAAGGAACATCCCTCTAATTTATGCAGCAGATGCAGTTATATTTTTTGACGGAAAGGTTGGCACCTTAAATGAATTTACTCTTGCCTTGCACGAAAAAAAGAAGATAGCTGTCCTCAAGTCCGGCCCATTAACAGAACTTTTCCAAAAAATAGCTCAAATCTGCCAAAGAAGAGATATTATATATAGTGATGACCCCTGCAAGATTGTCAAATTTTTATAGCAATTCAGGGTAAAAAAACGAAACCTTTAAATACAAAATCCAAACCCACTAAAAAAATGTGCATTAATCTTTCTTTAGTCGATGGACTATAAATAAATAGTTAGCCAAAAGAAAGATGATGTGCTGTGAGTCAGACAAATGCCCTGGTAGTGTAGTCTGGCCTATCATATCGGATTGTCACTCCGATAACCCGGGTTCAAATTGATTTCGCCTTTACAGGCATCGTGAAACTCCCGGCCAGGGCGTTTTTTTCCAAAGACGCCGAATTCCTTTGGAATTTAACGTCGCGGGCCGGTAGCTCAGCCTGGTAGAGCGCCTGACTTTTATTGCAAGGCGAAGTGGCATGCTTCGCCTGAAAAGCAATCAGGCGGTCGCGAGTTCGAATCTCGTCCGGCCCATCCAAGGACAAGTGGGCTTGAGCGAAGC
>CAZDZV010000002.1:0-157613 GCA_964510025.1 uncultured Methanosarcinales archaeon | reverse complement strand
GAAACCCACGAAGGTGTCGACTGACTTTTCAGTCGTCGGATCTCGTCCGGCCCATCCAAGGACAAGTGGGCTTGAGCGAAGCGAAACCCACGAAGGTGTCGACTGACTTTTCAGTCGTCGGATCTCGTCCGGCCCATAATGAAGAGGAAAAGATGAAGAAAGTTGATATTACAAAACACATACTTGTTCCCAACCATACAGTCCTAAGCCAAAAAGAGAAGAAAGCCCTTTTTGAAGACTATAAGATAACTGAGGAAGAGCTCCCAAAAATTCTAAAAAACGATGCAGCAATAAAGCATCTGAAGCCAAAGCCAGGAGATGTCATCAAAATAGTGAGAGAAAGTCCTACAGCAGGGGAATCCTTATTTTATAGGGTGGTAGTGAATGGATAATTACGGAAAGACCCTTATCTCTAAATATTTCCAGACGCAGAAATTTGTAGATTCAAATATAGCCTCTTTCAATGATTTCATGGAAAAAGAGCTTCAGAAGATAATAGAGGAGAACAAGGAGATAGTGCCCACAATAATTCCCAGCAATATCGATGATTTTAAGATAAGGTTTGATAAGATATGGGCTACAAAACCCGAGATCACTGAAGCTGACGGCAGCAAGAGGGCGATCTATCCTGTAGAGGCAAGGCTGAGGAAGCTGAGCTATTCTGCACCGACTTATATAGAGGTAAGCGCCCATATAAATGGGGTGCAGAGGGAGAGCTTCACCACACAGATAGGAAATCTTCCTATCATGCTACGGAGCAATTTCTGCCACCTTAACAAGCTTTCTCGGGAAGACCTGCTGAAGCATGGAGAGGACCCTGAGGACCCAGGCGGATATTTTATCATAAACGGCACGGAAAAGGTGCTGATCAGCATTGAAGACCTGGCTGCAAACCGGCTTTTGGTGGAAGAGCCTTCAACAGGCCCAAGCCAGTTTGTCGGAAAATTATTCTCAGAAAGAGGCTCATTCAAGATACCCCATACTCTAGAGAAGCTTAAGGACGGTATATTCTATCTGACATTTACAAGGGTGAAGAGGATACCCATCGTTGTGATCATAAAGGCTCTGGGTCTTCTGAAGGACGAGGAGATTACAAATTTCATCAATCCTAAGAAGCAGTATGACGAGATCCTTATAAATCTCCTGGAATTTGTTGAGATCAAGACAGAGGAAGAGGCCATAGATTATGTTGCTAAAAAGATAGGCATCACCCAATCAAAGGAGATCAGGATACAGCGCATGAAAGAAATCCTGGATAAATACCTGATGCCCCACATAGGCGTCAATAAGGAGGACAGAATATTCAAGGCCTATAATCTGTGCAAGGTGCTGAAAAGATATATAGAGGTTTCTCTCGGGAATATTGAGCTGGATGACAAAGACCATTACATAAATAAAAGGCTCAAGCTTTCAGGAGACCTTCTGGCTGATCTTTTCAGGCTGAACCTTAAGGTGCTGATCGGAGATCTGCTCTACAACTTCCAGAGGATTGTGAAAAGAGGGAAGTTCCCCAGCATAAAGGTCATAATCAGGGATAAGCTGCTTACCCAGCGTATATACTCCTCTATGGCTACAGGTTCTTGGGTGGGCGGAAGGAAAGGTATCTCACAGAGGATCCAAAGGCTGAATTTCCTTGAGACGCTTTCGCATCTCCAGAGAGTGGTTAGCCCGCTTTCAGCTTCTCAGGAGAATTTCGAAGCAAGAGAGCTGCACGCCACGCATCTGGGAAGGTTATGTCCAATCGAGACCCCAGAGGGCACAAATATAGGATTGAGGAAGAACCTAAGCCTATTGTGCTCTGTATCTACAGACTCAGATGAAGCAGAGCTGATCAAACAGCTTAAGAATTACGGGCTGAATACAATAGTATAAAATGACAGAAGTATATCTTAACAGCAAGTTCATCGGCAATGTAGAATCACCTATAGATTTTGTCCAGCAGATCCGGCAGGACAGAAGGAAGAACAGTATATCTCAGAACATCAATATACATTATGACGAGAAGATAGACATCATCGAGCTCGAGAACCTTAGAGGCCGTGCAAGAAGGCCTCTTATCGTTGTAAGGGACGGGCAGCCGCTTCTAACTGAAGAGCATATCAAGAAGCTTGAAAAAAATGAGATGGTATGGTCTGATCTGGAAGAGCAGGGCCTAATAGAATACCTTGATGCAGCAGAAGAGGAGAACGCACTTGTAGCTTTTTTTGAAAAAGATCTTACGCTGGAGCATACTCACCTTGAGATATCACCTGTTGCCATGATGGGGCTTGCCACAAGCCTCGTACCTTATGGAAATTTCAACCAGTCTACCAGGCTTAATGCAGGTTCAAAAAATCAGAAACAGGCTTTGGGCTTCTATGCGTCAAATTTTGCAGTAAGGATGGATATGGACGTAAATCTGCTGCATGAGCCCCAGATCCCGATAGTCAATACCATGATGCACAATATCTCAGACTATGGAAGGCATCCTGCAGGCCAGAATATTGTAGTGGCTATCATGAGCTATAAGGGCTATAATATGGAAGATGCCATTATCCTGAATCAGGGGTCAATAGACAGGGGATTTGCAAGAAGCAGCTATTTTAGGCCGAGCATAGCAGAGGAGCTGAGGTACGCAGGAGGACTGGTTGACGAGGTAAGCATTCCTGACAAGGACGTTAAAGGCTACAAGTCTGAGCATGATTACAGGTATCTTGAAGATGACGGCATAATCTATCCTGAGGCAACAATCTCTGAAGGAGATGTGATCATAGGAAAAACATCCCCTCCAAGGTTCCTCAGCAGCCTGGATGAATACAGCCTGGCATCATCGACAAGAAGGGAATCCTCCGTATCTGTGCGTCACGGTGAAAAAGGAGCTGTTGATTTTGTGCTTGTGACAGAGAACGAAGAGGGGAACAAGATGGTCCAGGTCAGGGTTCGAGACCAGAGAATCCCTGAAATCGGGGATAAGTTTACAAGCAGGCACGGCCAGAAGGGAGTGATCGGGCTGATAGTCCCGGAAGCAGATATCCCTTTCAGCGCATCTGGAATAAGGCCGGATCTTATATTTTCTCCGCATGGCATACCATCGAGGATGACCATAAGCCACCTGATAGAGATGATAGGCGGAAAAGCAGGGGCATTAAACGGCCGTTATATAGACGGCACAACATTCGGCGCTGAGCCAGAGGCAAAGTTGAGGAAAGAGCTGCTGAAGCTAGGGTTCAAGGAAAATGGCACAGAAACCCTCTACAACGGCCAGACCGGCGAGCAATACCATGCTAAGATCTATATCGGAAATATGTATTACCTTAAACTGAAGCATATGGTAGCCAACAAGCTTCATTCAAGGGCAAGAGGGCCTATACAGCTTTTGACAAGGCAGCCTACCGAGGGAAGGGCAAAAGAAGGAGGCCTCAGGCTTGGTGAGATGGAAAAAGACACATTTGTTGCGCACGGCGCCTCCCTGTTGCTGAAGGAAAGGTTTGACTCAGACAGGACTATCGTCCCGGTTTGTGAAGGATGCGGGATAATTGCAGTGAGGGACGAGTTTAAGAACAAGAGCTACTGCCCTATCTGCGGCGACAATGTTGAGATAAGCATGATAGAGATCAGCTATGCGTTCAAGCTACTGCTTGACGAGATAAAAAGCCTGGGCATATATCCAAGGCTGCAGCTTAAGAGCAAATACTGAAAATGGAAAAAGAAACCAAGGAAGAAGCTAAGGAATCCAAGAAAGAAGCTACAGAAGAAGCTAAAGAAGAAACCAAGAAAGAAACCAAGAAAGAAGCTAAGGAATCCAAGAAAGAAGCTACAGAAGAAGCTAAAGAAGAAACCAAGGAAGAGGCAAAGGAGGAAGATAGGATTATGGAGGAAGAGACCTATCTCAGCAAGAAAGTCAGCGACATTATATTCTCCATATTCTCGCCCAAGATGATAAAGCAGATGGCATCTGCTAAGATCGTCACACCTGAGCTTTACGATAAAGAAGGCTATCCTGTAGATGGGGGGCTGATGGACATACGGTTGGGAGTGATCGATCCAGGCCTCAAGTGCAAGACCTGCGGCTCAAAGCTGAAGGAGTGTTCAGGTCATTTTGGATACATCGAGCTGGCCAGACCAGTTGTGCATGTTAAGTATGTGAATATACTTCTCAACCTTTTGAAGTGCACCTGCAGGGAATGCAGCAGGGTCCTTATACCAAAGAATAAGATCGAAAAGATAAAGGACGAGCTGAAGGCTATAGAAAAGGAAAAAGGGACCGAAGAACGTAGACATTATGTTAAGGATGTCATCTCCAATTTAAAGACAATAAACAAATGCCCTTACTGCAAGGCGCGCCAGCACAAGGTCAGGCTGGAAAAACCAACAATCTTTATGGAGAACGAGAAGAGGCTGAATCCTATTGAGATACGGGCAAGGCTGGAGAAGATCACAGATGAGGATTGTGAGGTATTTGGGCTGAACCCATCTGCTGTCAGGCCAGAATGGATGATACTGACGATACTCCCCATACCGCCGGTAACCATGCGTCCCTCTATCACGCTGGAATCAGGAGAGAGGAGCGAAGACGACCTTACGCACAAGCTGGGAGACATCGTCAGGATAAACCAAAGGCTTTTTGAGAATATCAATGCAGGTGCGCCCGAGATAATAATCGAGGATCTATGGGATCTTCTTCAGTATCATATCACAACATTTTTTGATAATAACATTGCACAGCTTCCTCCTGCAAGACATAGGTCTGGACAGCCGCTAAAGACACTTACAGAGAGGATAAAGAGCAAGGAAGGCAGGATCAGGCATAATCTGGCAGGTAAGAGGACAAACTTCAGCGCCAGGACAGTAATAAGCCCTGACCCTATGCTTAACCTGAATGAGGTAGGTGTCCCAAAGGTCATAGCTACCAAGCTTACAGTGCCTGAGAGGGTCAATGAGTGGAATATCAGCTACCTGAAGAAGTTCGTTGAGAACGGGCCTACAAAATATATAGGGGCCAACTACATCGTGAGGCCGGATGGTAAGAAAAAGAAGATAACAGAAGAGACAAAAGAGGCATGCTTAGAGGAGCTTCAGCCAGGTTATATAGTTGAACGGCACCTAGTGGATGGGGATATAGCTATCTTTAACAGGCAGCCAAGCCTGCACAGGATGAGCATGATGTGCCACCGAGTGATCGTCCTGCCAGGCAAGACGCTGAGGCTTAATCCTGCAGTGTGCCACCCTTATAATGCTGATTTTGACGGTGATGAGATGAACCTGCATATACCTCAGACAGAAGAGTCAAGAGCTGAGGCAGAGATACTGATGGAGGTGCAGACCCAGCTTATCTCACCAAGGTACGGCCTGAGTGTGATTGGCTGTGTTCAGGATGCAATATCAGGCAACTACATACTGACAAAGGACATGGTCCTTCCAAGGCATGAGGCAGTTGATATACTGGCTGCTATCGGTGTAGAGGATTTCTCAAAATTGCCGCGGAAAAAGGCCATATCGGGCAAAGAGCTGTTTTCAGTGATTATTCCAGAAGACTTTAACTTTACAGGAAAAGCCAGGCATTATGATCCAAAGCTTGACAAGAAGACCAATATGGAAAGGGATGCATACGTAGTGATCAAGGACGGACAGCTTGTAAGCGGTGTGATGGATCGTAATAATCTCGGAGAAGGCTCTGGCTTGCTGCTTCGGAATATCCATAAGAAATATGGAAAAGAAGCGAGCATAGACATACTTGGCAAGCTTTTCAGGCTTGGCATCCAGGTGCTTTTCAAGACAGGCCTTACTACAGCGATATCTGATACAGATCTTCCAGAGGAAGCCAGGACAAAGGTTGACCAGGCTCTTGCAGATGCAGAAAAAGAGGTAAATAATCTTATTGACCTTTACCAGAGCAACAAGCTTGAGAGCTTTCCTGGAAAAAGCCTTAAGGAAACCCTAGAGCTTCGGATACTGGAAGTGCTTAACAAGGCGCGAAATAAGTGCGGCTCCATAGTGGCAGAGGGCGCAGACAAAGGAAGCCATACCATGGTTATGGCAGACAGCGGAGCAAGAGGCAACCTGCTTAACCTTGCGCAGATGGCAGCATGTGTAGGCCAGCAGGCTATGAGGGGCAAAAGGATAGAGAAAGGCTATGTGCAAAGGACATTATCATGCTTCAGGAAAGGGGACCTTAGCCCAGCTGCTCATGGGTTCATCTCAAGCGGCTTCAAGAACGGATTAAGCCCTTATGAATTTTTCTTCGGAAGCGTCACTGGCAGGGATTCCCTTATGGATACAGCCTTAAGAACCCCGAAGTCAGGATATCTCTACAGAAGGCTGGCAAATGCTCTCCAGGATCTTAGAGCTGAATATGACCTTACTATAAGGGAGGCTGCAGGAAAGATAATACAGTTTAAGTATGGCGATGACGGCATCGATGTCTCTAAATCTGAGGATGGAAAGCTGAATGTCAAGAGGATTATCAAGTCTATAGGGTGATTTATTTGAGCATCTATACTGATTATGAAAAAAAACTGCCGAAAAGGATAGTAGATGAGATTAAGGAGTTTCTGCCTGACAACTATTCGCAGGCAAAGCTTAAGAAGGTCCTTGACAACGCTGTACAGGAATATGAAGATGCGCTTGTGGAGCCAGGAGAATCTGTCGGGCTTATCTCGGCCGAAAGTATAGGCGAGCCAGGCACCCAGATGACGCTTAACACCTTCCATTTTGCCGGGGTGGCTGAGATGAACGTCACTATGGGGCTTCCAAGGATAATTGAGATACTGGACGGCAGGAAAAACCTGAGCACGCCCATGATGGAGATATATCTTCAGAAGCCTTACTCCCAGGGCAAAGACATAAGAAAGCTGGCCCTGTCTATAAAGGAGACCAAATTGATGGAGCTGGTCCATGAGTTCCTTATCAATATCGCTGATTTTACCATCGAAGCAAGGCTCAACAAGGATAAGATGAAGGAGATAGGGATCACGACAAACTCTGTTATCAAGTCAATCCAGTCATCGATAAAAGGCTTTTCTGTTAAGGAATCTGAAAATTCACTGATACTTAAGATGAGGAAGAAAGATGAAAGCCTTAACGAGCTGTACAAGATGAAGGAAAAGGCGAAGAACCTGCATATCAAGGGGATAAAGGGCATCTCCCAGGTGCTTCCTGTCAGACGAGGCGAGGAATACATTATTATTACAGCAGGCTCTAATCTAAAAGAGGTCCTTAAGCTTAAAGAGGCCGACACAACAAGGGTTACCAGCAACGATATATTTGAGATTGCAGGCATCCACGGAATAGAGGCAGCTAGACAGTCTATAATAAACGAGGTTTACAAGGTGATAGAGAGCCAAGGCCTGAACGTTGATGTCAGGCACATAATGCTTGTCGCTGATACAATGTGCGCCAGCGGTTCCATCAAGGGCATTACCAGATATGGTGTTGTCAGTGAAAAATCATCTGTACTGGCAAGAGCCTCCTTTGAGACCCCTGTTAGGCACATAGTGAATGCAGCCCTGATCGGAGAAAAAGACGAGCTGAATTCAGTGGTGGAGAACGTGATGCTGAACCAGCCTATTCCTATAGGCACCGGACTTCCTTCTCTCATAACAAAAATAAAGAAATAGGTGTTCTTATGGCAACCAAAGACGAAATAAAAAAATTACTGAAAACAGATAAGCTTGTTTTGGGGACAAAGGCAACGATCAAGCAGCTTCGGCAGGGTAAGCTCGCCAGCGTTGTGCTGAGCCTGAACTGCCCGGAGGATGTGGAAAAGGAGATAAACCATTATGCCAAGATAGCAAAAGTCAAATCCTCCAAGATAAACCTGCCCAATGATGAGCTGGGCACCTTCTGCAAGAAGCAATTCTCAATTTCGGTCTTAGGAATAGTTAAATGACCAGGATAAAATACGATACCAATCTCATGAATTATATCTCCCTGTTTGAGACCCTTACAAATACCCATCTCAAGGACTGCATCAACAACAACGATGAGATTGTCTTCATAGTGAAAGAAGGGGAGATAGGAAGGGCTATAGGGAGGAACGGCTTTAATGCAAAAAAGATCAAGAATCTTTTGAAGAAGAAGATAAAGATAGTTGAGTTCAGCTCAGATGCAGCGCAGTTTATCAGGAATTTTGTCTATCCGATAAGCCCAAGGGAAGTGAGGAATGAGGGCAATATCATTACCATCGTGGGCGCGGATAAGTCCGCCAAGGGTTTGCTGATAGGCAGGGAATCAAAGAATCTTCAAAACCTTAAGCAGATAGTAAAGAGGTATTTCCCAATAGAGGACATTAAGGTTGTTTGAATGCGAAACCTTTTTAAATCAAATAAAATTCCGAATTAAAATGGGAAAAAAGCCAAAAGGACTGAATTCAGGCAAGAAGCTTAAGTCTAGAAGGCACAGGGGTAGATGGCATGATCAGAAATTTGTAAGGAGAGCCAAAAACCTGAAGGCAAAGTCAGACCCGTTGGGCGGTTCGTCCCAGGGAAAAGGAATTGTCCTGGAAAAGGTTCAGTTTGAGGCAAAGCAGCCTAATTCTGCATTAAGGAAATGCGTAAGGGTCCAGCTTGTGAAGAACGGAAAGCAGGTGACAGCTTTCTGCCCAGGAGACGGGGCGACCAAGCTTATAGATGAGCACGATGAGGTTGTTGTTGAGTGCATCGGCGGCGCAAAAGGAAAATCCAAGGGAGACATTCCAGGTGTAAGGTGGCAGGTCATAAAGGTGAATGATCAGAGCCTTAATGCGCTGCTTAGGGGAAAGATTGAGAAAGCTAGAAAATGATTAAGGCATTTAACAGATGGTCAACAGAAGGGATAAAGGTAGATGATCCAGGATTGGTTGGCTATATCTCTTTGGATCCGAAGATAGTCCCGAAAACAGGGGCAAGATATGCAGGCAATCGCTTCCACAAGTCGAAGATATTCATTATAGAGAGGCTTATAAATAAGATAATGGTGCCTGGCCACAAGAGCGGCAAGCACTTCAAGTCCAGCGGCCATATAACTGGAAAAGCCCAGAATGCCTCTCAGATAGTCGAGAATATGCTTTCTATCATAGAAAAAAAGACAAAAAAGAATCCCATAGAGGTTTTTGTGAAAGCCCTTGAGAATTCCGCGCAGCGTGAAGAGATAATCACGATAGAATACGGGGGAGCCCGCTACCCTAAAGCAGTGGAATGCAGTCCCCAGAGAAGGATCGACCTGTCTTTGAGGTATATGACCCAGGGAGCATACCATAAGTCCTTTAAGTCAAAAAAGCCCATTGAGGAATTTTTGGCAGATGAGATTGTAGCTGCTTATAACCTGAGCCAGAGCTCAAATGCCATTTCTAAGAAGCTTGAGATGGAGCGGCAGGCAGACGCAAGCAGATAACTACCATCTCGTTAATACTAAATTTTATATATCTTCCAGTTATAAGATTTCTTGAGGGGATGGTTTAAAATTGCATGTTCGTTAGGTCTAGATTTGATTCCTGCTAGAGGATTCTATACAGTCCATATCTAACACACATTGTATGTAAATAGAGA
Organism: uncultured Methanosarcinales archaeon; assembly: GCA_964510025.1. GTDB lineage: Archaea > Nanobdellota > Nanobdellia > Woesearchaeales > DATDXC01 > CAZDZV01. The sequence continues at coordinate 148,110 of CAZDZV010000002.1, read as the reverse complement.
ATTCTTCTTTAGATTAAAAATTATACATACAATGTGTAACTCATAAATAAAAACAGGCCATTTATAAATCTAAAATACATACAATGTATGTATTAAGAAAAAACACACAATATATGTATCAAAAGCGAAAGTTATTTAAAGGATTAATATAATGTGTGTATTCTAGATGGTTGAAAGCAGTGGGGAAGAAGACAGCTTGAGCTATTTTAAGGACCTTATCTATTTTCCTAAATCTATTTTCAAGACAAAACACACTGTTTTTGAGGCCATTGTATTCTACCTCAAGGAAGAGAAAGGCCTATCGTTCAGGAAGATCGCAGAACTGCTGAACAGGGATGAAAGGAATATCTGGACAGTCTATGCAAGAGCCAGAAAAAAAGCTAAAAAATGGATGAGATAAGGGAGTTTGGAAAGAGAAGCGAGGAGCAGCTGAAGAAGATTCTGGAGCTGCACAGGCATGGAGTCCTTACAAGGGCAGAGCTGGCTGAGCTCCTGAACGAAAAGATATCAGGCAGGACAAGAGAGGAATGGTTTGACCTTTACTCCAAATATAAGAAAGAGCTGGAGCAGGCAAATGAGCAGTATAAGGAGCACCTGAAGCTCACCTTGAGGCTTGTGCCTATACTGCTTATAATGTTTGTTGTCTTTTCATTGACACTGAGGCCTGCCTTTATCGGTTATGTGACTGTGACAAAGGAGTTCAGCTATACAGACAATATTAACCTGGCAGCCAATGACAGCTATGACTATGTCTGGTCTGTCTCCAACCCAGCTGAGCTTAACTCAGTGAAGCTATCAGGCAGCGTATCCTTGTATGGATCAGCAAAAGTGTACATAGAGAACGATGACGAGCAGCTGCTTATATTCGACAGCTCAGAGCTGAAGCAGGATCCCAGCATATCGTCCATACTCCACCTTACAGCGATGGTTGTCGAGCCGCTCTATGAAGGGGACAGCGAAATCAGCATAGACCTGGACTATAATCCAGGCACATCCTATGATCCAGATGATAACGGTGTTGAGGCAACTGATGGCATAATAGACCTGTCAGTCGCCGGCACTGAAACCTCGCTTAATGAGCAGAAGCTCTGCACAAAATGGTCGGTGATAAGCCAGGATAATGCTACATCAACTACATCCTGCTATGGAAACCAGCAATGCTGCAACTTCATCGGGCTCCAGCCTGCGCAAAGCTCCTGGGATGAGCCTTTCTACCTTAATTACGGGGCATACGGAGCAACATACAACAACATCGTAGAGGCCCAGGTCATCTATGTAGACTACAACCTCAGCCTTGACTATCCATACACAGACATCAACTATTCTGCTTCCTTGAACTTGTCTGCAACATTTGTTCCGGATGTTATCAGCTTCAGCAACATCTGTGTAGAGACATGCGCTATTTCCGGATTCAACAGGAGCTTTTACTGGCTTATCGTAGAGATAGACAATGCATCTCTCAGCTTGGATTCTGTTACATATACAACGCTGGAAGAGATGCCCAACAGGGCGCCTGTATGGGGGACTCTTCCGAAGCAGATCATAGATCCCGGCAACCTTACAGATATCAACCTGAGCAGCTATGTCTCTGATCCTGAAAATGATACTTTATACTTTACAGCATATGGCTCAGACAACGTCACTGTCCTGGTAGACGGGGATATTGCCACCATAATACCAGACCTTGGCTGGACAGGCACCCAGCATATCTTCTTCATAGCAAATGACACAGAGACCTTCTCTGTTTCAAACACCATGCAGGTGGAGGTGGCGAAAAAAACAGTTGTCAACAAATCCGAGTCCTTGAAGCAGGGCATCGCAGTGATAGGCCGGCCAGTTAAGTGGGTAAAGAAAGTGAACCTGAACTCGACCATGTCCAACCTAAGCATTAACCTTACCCCAGAAGCCCTTAACTTCACTGTGAAAAAGCTGAGGTTCGGCGTGGAGCAGGAGATAAGCAAAGAGAAGATAAAAGTCATCGATAAGGGGGAGGAAAAGACAGTTGATGAATACGTTACAGAGAAAAAGGTAGATGCCATAGAGAAGACAATATCTGAGCTGGAGCAGAGGAAGACAGAGGCACCCCTGGAGAAGGAGCAGGTGCTCGAGCTTAACCAGCAGATCATTGCCATAAAAAATGAGAGAAACCAGCTGACCGGGTATCTGGTCAGGGACATAAGAAAAGGCTATCTTGCTTCGCTTGTGGAATGGCTGTTCGGCATAGACATTGAGCCAGGAAAGCTGGCTCCTGTCCAGACTTCCTCTGGCTCAGGCCTTTCCTCTATTACAGGGAGGTTCGCAGCTGATATGAATGAGTCTGAGTCAAACACCACAGAGATAATAATCGAAGAAGAGGTCGAGGAAGTCGAGGTGGAATATTATACCGAGGGCCCCTATTCAGTGGAGGAAAATCTCTCTTCTGACAGGAAGCAGGTAAAGGTCGTGTCTGATGTCCACTATGAGAACATACTCGCTTATACAAACATCGACGGCAGGGTAAAGGAACATGCCATAAGGCTTTACTGGCATGCGAATGTTTCAGACCTTGTGATGGCAGGTCTTGTCAACGGCTCTTTGAATGACACAAATTCCACGACTGTTGAGATTAACTTTGACTCATATGACACAGATTCAGACACATATATCAATTACATCGAGTGGATTGTCCCCCACCTGAGCGCCCAGACCTATGAGGTAGTGATCTCAGAAAACGAGAGCTATTTCAGCGGCAACGCAACAGACAAAAACATAGCCGCAGTGGGCAACTTCACAGCTCTTGCAATAGATGAGTCTGATGATGTCTATCTGGAGTTTGATGGAGATGGGGATTATGTTGAATTGAGCACAAAGAGTGATTTTGACAATATGGAAGAATTTACAGCTTCTATGTGGATAAATGTAGAATCCTCAGGTGACACTGTTGCAGAGCAGAATGTTCTATTGAGCTTCTATAATTCTGGAACCGACCGAATTTGGTGGACGGTCTTACTAGATGATATCTGGGTCTACAATGATATTAACAATGAGGATGATGGATATCATGTTTTGAAAGATGATTTTCCTCTTCAGGAGTGGCATAACCTTGTTATTATATTCAATGCATCTAACCATACAACTGTCTACTGGGATGGAGATATAGGATCCACTGTCCAGCTGACTAGGGCCATAAGCAATTTATCAGATGGTTTTACAGTCAACATTGGAGCGCTTAACGGGGTATTTAATTACAACGGCTCAATAGACGAAGTAAGGATCTACAACATATCCCTGAACCAGGCAAATATTACAGAGCTATATAATTCAGGCAGGACTGCCAACAGTTCTTTGGTGTCAGAAGGTTTAGTGGGATGGTGGAAGCTTGACGAGGGAGCCGGGATAAATGCTACAGACAGCTCTGGGTTCAGCAATGACGGGACGCTGAATGGGGATGCAAGATGGAGCAGCTGGGGTCTTGGCAGATACCTTATCGGCTACTGGAACTTTGACACTTCTGTTGAAAATGAAGAAAACGTGACTGTGCATGACTGGTCAGGAAATAATGATGCCAACACCAGGAACAAGACAGTGATAAATCAAAGCGATTGCAGATACGGAAGGTGCGTTCAGCTAAATGGCCAGGAGGATTATGTCAACCTCTCTGATGGGGGCATCATACAAGACACCAATTTCACCATCATGGCATGGGTGAAGCACTATAAAAAGACTACAGACCTACATTCTATCTATGGTGAGTATGTGACCACAGCAACAAAGAATTATTTCATTATTGGTACACAGAATCTGATGTTTGACCAATACCCTCCGAGCGGCGGCTCTACAGAAGGCTCAACAACCCTTGAATATGGTGTCTGGTATCATGTCGCTGTCACGATGAACGGAACCAACAGGACGCTCTATGTAGATGGCGAGGTAGATGGCATCGCCATGAATGAGACCTACGGAAGCGGAGCACCTGAAATCTCAGCTATCGGCTTCAGGTCTGGCCAAAATGGCAGGTCATTCAACGGCTCTATAGATGAAGTGATGATCTTCAACATTTCGCTTAGCCATGCCCAGGTCCGGGGCATCTTTAAGAACACCTCTGCCAGGTTCAAGAAACAAGCAACGCAGACGATAAAGCAGTTCAACATAAGCTCTGGCTATGATACCTTCAATATAACCACGCTGGATTACCAGAGAAGCCTGGATACGGACATTTCACTGAGGCTTGGCTACTGGGACCAAAGCCTGGGCTATAACAGCTCTGACTTTACAGGATATTCTAGTCTTATAAGCTGCTGGAGAGGGGATGGGGATGCAGCAGACAGCTGCGGAGGCTATGACGGCTCGCTGGAGGGCGCGATAGCCACTGCTCCCGGCGTGTTTGGCCAGGCATTCTACTTTGAAGGCGACAGCGACTATGTTGGGGTCACGTCCTTTGATGACAATCTTGTAGACACCGAACTTACGATCTGCGCCTGGGCAAGGTCAGATGAGAATCCAGACAACGGCAATATGGTTGTTGTTGGAAGCTATGGCTCTGGCTCAACCTATACGCATATCATGTTTGATACAGATGCAGTTGTAAGATACGGTATCGGAAATGACACTACATCTGATTCCTACTGCCTGAATGGAGTTAGCCTGGGCTCAGGGTACTGGCAGGAACTTGGCCATTACTGTATCGTCCTTAACTCCAGCAATCACTCTTTAGCCTACTACAACGGGGAATTTAAGGATTCAGAAGCATGCTACGTCGGAAATAAGAGGGAGGACATATATATCGGCTCTTACAACGGAGCGAACAACTTCTTCAACGGCACCATAGACGAGGTTTTGGCATTCAACAGAAGCCTGTCATCAGACGAGATCAGGCAGCTGTATATACAGGGAAAAGCCCTGTGGGATTACACTGATTACGAGCAGCTTAGCGCCGTGGATTCAGCTGATAACCATTCCCTAAACGAATTCAGCATATCCACTCTTACTGCAAATGTGATGCCAGAATATATGCTGTTCAGCGATAACTACGGCTTTTATTCCCCGATGATATCTCAGTCTGCAGGCGCCAAGAACCTGGTCACAGTAGAGGCTCAGGACAGGATAGTGGCAGAGATAAGGTTTGTCCATCCATCTCCATCAGATAACGGCGCTGTAAATGACAGCTTTGTCCAGCTCAACGCAACAGTTACTGATATACATAATACCTATTCATTCTTCAACGATTCGCTTGTCGGCTGGTGGAGATTTGACGTGTTGAATACCTCAGGTGATGTAGTGGATGAGTCCCACAGGGAGAACAACGGCTCTGCTGAAGGCAATGCAGCACAGACAGATTCAGGGTATTTCGGAAAGGCATTTGAGTTTGACGGTGATGGGGACTATGTTGATGCAGGTAATGCTATCGTTGCAACCCTAGACAATGCCACTGATTTTTCTGTCTCAGCATGGATAAAACCTACCGATGAAGAGGGTATTCTGGCCATTGTAGCGACAGGCAATTGGTACAATTCAGATGGAGAAGGATTTGGCCTTATCTACAGGGCTGATGAAGCAGGCGATCCGATAGAATTCCATATCAATAATGATACCGGAGATAGGCTTGAGGTGGAGAATGATGTTGGAGATATATCAGGAGAGTGGACACACGTTTTTGTCAATGTAAATCGCAGCGGAAATGCAATATTATATATCAACAGCGTTGAAGGGCAGTCTGGAGATATATCCTCTAAAAAAGGAGGTACGATGATCAGCGGAACAAGCGGTCTGGTCATAGGAAGGTACGGTGAAAATGCCAACAATGACTTCAATGGGACCCTTGATGATATCATAATATTCAACAGGACCCTATCAAATTCTGAGATACAAGCCCTATACAACTCGTCACAATACCATCTGGAGAGAAACCTGACATTGGCTGATGACTCCTATTCATACACTGCCTATTCTGTTGATGCAGATGGCAACAAGAACTATTCAACTCTTACCTTTACAGTGGATACGGTCGGCATAAACATCAACTTCTCAGAGCCGACAAAAGCCACAGATTTTGTCTTGGGCAACTCAACCTATCTCGTAAACGCTTCAATAGCCGCAGGCACAGACACATATGCGTTTGTTGACATCGATAGCTCGCTTGTCGGCTGGTGGCGATTTGACAGCCTGAATGCATCTGGCGGTGTGCTGGACGAATCAGGATATAGCAACAACGGCTCTGTAGTAGGCAATGCCCATCAGGTAACAGCAGGAAGGTTCGGGAAAGGGTTTGAGTTTGATGGTGATGGGGATTATTTATTGGTGTCTGAACCGAATATGGATTTTAATGGTGTACCAAGTATCACTATGGCAGCATGGATATATCCAATTGAAGAGACCACCAATCAGTTTATCTATAATTTGGGCGGATATGAGATAGTGTTTAGAATTGATGATGGAGACTACAAAGAACTAGAGTGCATCTTGAATGATTACAGCAATGATAGAGCGACTACCAATACAGATGTGGTTGAGTATAATAAGTGGAATTTTGTTGTATGTACTTCTAATGGAAGCAACATAAAAATCTATCATAACGCGGTTGAAAAGGCATCCGCAAATCCATCAGGCTCTTTGACAATCGGGTCAAATGACTGGTATATAGGCAGTGAAGGTGTAAATCCCTTCAACGGCTCCATCGACGAAGCAATTATCTTCAACCGCAGCTTATCTGCTTCTGAAATCTCAATGCTCTACAACTCAACAGCTGGCTATTATGCAAATGTCACTGGCTTGAGGGAGGGCAACCTCAGCTACAAGGCTGCTGCTGTTGATAGGGCCGGCCACAAGAACGAGACAGAAGAGAGGATAATCAAGATAGACCTTACGCCGCCGTATGTGGCATTCAGTGATTCCAACAATTCAGGAGCTGTCGATCATGCAAAGGTTAACATCTCCACATCTGACGTCCATCATCACTATGCATTTGTTGAGCATGGCAACGATGTCCTGCTATGGATGACGATGGATTCTCTCAACTCTACAGGAGACCCTGTCGACAGCTCGTCCTACCAGAGAAACGCCTCATGGTCAAGCAACACAACAAGAGGAGATGGCCCTGACCTTGACAACGGCCAGGCAGACGGCAGGTTTGGAAAGGCATGGAAGTTTGACGGAGATGATGATTCGATAGACGGGGCAGTTGCATTGTTCGCAAATGAGTCCAATGCCTCTTATTCATTCTGGGCATATGTGGAGGATGCTGGAGATGATTACCAGATACTTTTAGCCCAGGAGCAGACAGGTTCAAACTACTGCTATGCAACCTTGTATAGGCGAAGCACAGATGTAGTCTACTATGCATGGAACAATGCAGGTATAGGCAAGGGAGGATATTATGTCAACAGCCTTGAAAACAGCTGGAACCACATAGCTGTAGCGTGGAACTCCACAAACTCCAGCCTTTATATCAACGGTGATCTCAAGGATGTTGGCGACTGGCCCTACTGCCCCAATCCAACCCGAGAAGAGTTCAGGATAGGAAGGGCACCCTATAACGGCACAACATGGGACCTTAACGGCTCTATAGATGAGATAGTTGTTTTCAACAGGACGTTGAATGCTTCTGAAGTCAAAGCTCTTTACAATGCCTCAGCATACAGGTATGAGCATAACTTCACATCTCTGCCGGCTGGGGATAATGTCTTCACAGCCTATTCAGTAGATACAGCCGGAAACCTGAACCAGTCACAAAGGCAATATACATACACAACAGATCCTATCCAGCTGAGCATCGACTGGATAACGCCGACAGCTGATACAGATGTGCTGTATAACGGATGGTTCAACATAACATTCACCGTCGACTGCATTCAGGGGGCCTGTACAGGCATAAACGTCAGCCTGGATCCCGCTGCATACTATTCGTTTGAGCTGGATGATCTGGGCAATAACTGGTATGGCTGCTCTGACAATGAGTTCTTCATCTCAGATGACTATTTCATGGATTTCTCATTTACAGGCGATGCAGGCTGGGAATCTGGCTTTGAATTCTACGGAGAGGAGTTTGATGATATCGATGTCTGCGACAACGGCTTGCTGAACTTTGACAATGACGAGGATTGCAGCAATTACGGATCAGAGATGTCGGATAGTTCAGATGTAATAATAACACCTTACTCAGCTGATTCCTATCCACAGGAAAATTCCTATGAGGCAACGACATTTTACTACTGCACAGACAGCGATTATGTCGTATTCCACTGGGACATGGTATATGATGATGCAAGCAGCGATATCTATGAGGTAGAAGCGATACTATACAGGAATGGAGATATTATCTTTACATATGATGAGTCAAGCGATCAATGGGATGGAGAACAGCAAGCGCCAAAGGGCGTATCCTATGAGGGGGGCCTATACACAGAAGTTGACGGCTCAAACGACTATGTTCAGAATGACTATATCCTTACATACCAGGCTATAGGGGAGCAGAAATACGGCCTTGTAAACACGACCCCCTCTACGCCTTTCTGGACAAACAAGTCATCCAACCCTTATACAATATCTATGAATCCAGGAGAGAGCCAGCATGTCACATTCTGGGTAAATGCCTCTGCTTCATGGGGCACAAGCACATTCTTCGGCTATGTTAATGCTACCTCTGACATGTCGATCAATGACCAGACAACCACGATAGATATCACAATAATAAACACGACAGACTACAATATCACCCTGATAAGCCCTGTTGACTATTACTTCACACATGATGTGGAGCTTGACTATAACTTCTCCTGCAACGCTACGATAAACTCTTTCCCAGACTATTACATAACCAACCTTACCTTGTTTGTCTGGAACAGCTCTGGCAGCGTAATAATCCAGAACACCTCGGACCTTACAGGCAGCCATGTTGCAGCCAATTTCAGCCAAAGCCTTCCATCTTCCGGGATATATGAGTGGAACTGCAGGGTAGAGACTACCCACGGAACATCTTCCCATGCACCTGGGAACTCAACTATTGGCATCGCAAAGATGGACAGGTGCTGGACCCTTAACCAGGACCATACCACCTATAATCTGTCATCCAACATCATCGACTTTACAGGATCTGTATGCATGAACATAACAGCCTGGAACGTAACATTGGACTGCATGAACCATACCATTGACGGGCTGTCCTATAATGACGGCCAATATGCGGTCTTCTCAGAATACACAAACTCATCAACAATAAAAGACTGCAATCTGACCCACTTGGGCAATTCCATCAGGCTTCAGGATGTCTCAAACTACACAATATCCAATATAAGGGTTAATACAAGCTGGGCAGGTGTCTATCTGGATGGCAACTACTCAACAATATCTTCCATGACCATAGAGAATACGACTTATGCAGGCATATACATGACATACAGCTATTACAACAATATAACAGGTATTATAATAAACAATGGCAATCTTGGAATATATTTAGCTTCACCCGTGAGTTTGAATGATTTTGATAATATAACCTGTATAAACAATACGCAGGCAGGAATCTACATGTCTTCGTACGGATACTATAATGATTTCAGGAATATAGCAGTTATCAACAGCACAGATTACGGCTTGTACATAAGTGGACATTATAATAATTTTACAAATATTACAGCAAGCAACAACAGCAAGAGCGGCATATACCTCTATATTGCAGGAACCAACAACTTCACAAACATAACCACGAACTACAACATGGAAAACGGCATAGAGCTGTATTATAGTGACAGCAACCACTTCAACCAGGTACACGCCAATGACAATGAAGAGTACGGCATTGAGCTCAGATTTAGATGTGATTATAATGTTTTTACAGACATAAATGCCGGAGGAAATGTTTATGGCACCTATATATATGATGAATGCACCCAGAATACAGTTGCGTCATCCAGTTTCACATATAACAATAACGGGGTTAGGCTGTACGATGAGTCCAACAGCAATACCATAAGGGGTATATCTGCCATAAACAACACCGGAACCGGGATCTATGTCTCTGGCTCAAACGATAATATCTTTCAGAATGTGACCTCAGATGGCAATACAAGGGGATTCTATCTTACCTCATCTGTCTATCGCACCATAATCAAGAACTCAACAGCAAGCCGCAATTCAAACTATGGTATAGACTATGTAAGTGCATATTACAATGAGTTCTACAACCTGACCTGCATTGAAAATGAGCAGATGGATATTTCCAATGATGATGGTTCAGCAGCTGACTGCAGCCAGATTTTCGAGAACATAACAGTGACAGGCACCAACGGATTTGCCTACCACAACAGCTCTGTCAATCTATCCAATGAAAAATATTCATTGCTTATCCTATGCAATGCAGATAGCTCAAATCTTACCAACATAACCATAGACTCAGGATTCCAGAATAACGGCCTGATCATCACAGACACAGACAATTCTAAATTTACAAACATAAGCAGCTCTAATTCTTACATGGGCCTGAAAATAAATGACTATTCCAACATGAACAGCTATAAGGATATCTCAGTGAAATCCAGCACCTATGGCTTATATATTGATTGGTCTTCCTACAGCAATTTCAGCGAGATCTACACCTCTAACAATACCTACGGGCTCTATATGCAATATGCAGACGGCAACAATCTTACAAATATCACAGCCCACTACAGTAACACGGGCATATATATGTCATATTGTGATGGCAATACCCTTGACAATATCTCCTTGTTCAACAATACCGACGGGCTATGGTCTGGCTATTCTGATGGGAATGAGATCAGCAACATAACAGCAGGCTCAAATGCCCGATATTCCATGTTCATTGAATCAAGTACGCCAGTTGACAGTATTTTCTCAGACATCCGCATCTGGAACTGCTCTTCAGCTGGAGAATATGCATGCATCTATATAGAGAATGAGATCCAGGACAGCATCTTCCGTGATATCCATATAAATGGCAGCAGCTCCTATGGCATCTGGATTAATGGCCAATATTCAACTACAAGAGCTGACAACAACCTTTTCCAGGATATCCTGATAGAGAACACCAACAGCTACAGCATCTATCTTGAGACCTACGCGCTGAACAACACATTCCTGAACGTTACCTATGACAATGAAAGCATAGGCAGCGACTCAAGCCTGGTCAGAAAATGGCACTACAGGGCATATGTCAATGACAGCACAGGAACGCCTGTGGGATTTGCAGATATCAAAGCCTACAACAGCTCCAAGCTTGCGGAATCCATGACAACAGGTGAAGACGGCTACACCAACATAGGAACCCTTACCGAATATACAAACTCATCAGATACTTCTTTCTACTTCTATGAGATAAATGCATCTAAGCCCGGCTACACTCAGATTAACCAAAGCTACAACATAACCTACTACCAGAACAACCTGCTGCATGTCTTCACGCTGAACTATACAGGCGCAGCCTCTAACTGCACTGTCCTCAGCGAGCCAAATATTGTCTTTAACCAGACAGGCCACATAGTCCCGGACAGCGGCGACTGCATACGGATTACAGCAGAAAACGTGACCTATGACTGCATGAACTACTACATCTCCAATCCAGACCTGGCAGCTGCAGGCATCATCTCAAATGCCTCAAATACGACAATAAGGAACTGCAACATCACCATGTCCAGCTCGGGCGGCTACGGCATAAAGCTTGAGTCTGCAACCAGCTCCTACATCTTCAATAACACCCTCAACTCCCAGGAATACGGGCTCTACATAGGCTCTTCCAGCGGAAACTTCTTTGAGAACAACAGCATGAGCTTCAACACATATAACTTGTATGTTGCCGGCTCGGCTGCTGATTTCAACAATACCATCCCCACCACAAACCTTGTTGACGGCTACAAGATATATTTCAACACCAGCGTTCTCAACCATGATTTCGGCAGCATACCTGACGCCGGAGTTATATACTGCTCGCACTGCCTGAATGTGAGCTACCAGGACGCCAATGTGAGCCGCTCCCTCTGCGGAGTGAACTTCTACAATACGACAAACTCAACACTGCAAAATATCACTTCAACGCTCAACTATTATGGCATCCGCCTGTACCTGAGCGACGGCAACAACCTTACCAACAACACAATATACGAGAACACCAGATACGGCCTTGACATCAACAGCAGCCATGGCAACTTTGTCGAGAACAGCAATATGCACAGCTGCGCTGACAGCTGCATCCATCTAAGCTCTGCATCCAACAACAGCTTCAAGGCAGGCATCCTGAATGTTTCAGCAAAAAACCTCATCTATCTTGACGCAGCTATCAACAACAGCTTCTATGGTATGCAGCTCTATGATCCTGTCTCAGATGCTGTAAACATAAGCAGAACAGCAAAGAACAACACCTTTGACAGCCTGCTAATTTTCGCTCCTACAAAGGCAGTTTCCGGAATCGTCTCCCATGCAGCCAACACAACAGTCAGGTACTGCAACATAACGATGTCTTCATCCTCGCCAGGATACGGCATAGAGCTTGTGATGGCAAATGATACCCAAGTGGCAGGATGCAACCTTGATTCACAATACCGCGGACTGATGCTTGACAGGACCTCCAAAGCGCTGGTTGAGGACACCATTGCCAGCTCCAATCAGGATCATGGGGTCTATCTGTACTACAGCGATAATAATATCTTCAGAAATGTCACTGCCAGCTACAATGATGACTATAACTTATATATGGACTACAGCAGCTACAACAATGTAAGCTTCTCCAGTTTTGATTTCAGCGCCACAGACAATGGGTTATACCTCCGTTATTCAGATAATAATCAGCTCTGGAACATTTCAACCAAGGAAAATTGGAACTATGGTATCCAGCTATATTATTCAGATAACACCACTATCACAAATATAACATCCAGCTCAAATAGGGTTAATGGGCTATATATCCAGGGCAAGGGAAATAATCTCAGCAATATCTATGTTTCCAACAGCATGACTGGACTGTACCTTTACTATGCTGATGATAGTTCAATAGCAAATATTATAGCCTACAACAGCTCAAATTCAGGTATCCAGTTATATCACTCAGACAGGAACAGGTTTGAAAATGTGACAACCTATGAAAATTATCGTGGCATCTATTTCTATGATTACTGCTACAATAACACCTTTAAGGACGTAACCTCATATTCAAGCAGCTATGAGGAGATATACCTTTATGACAATTATATCATAGGCAACGAGTTCGAGAACATCAACCTGTGGAACTGCAGCAATGTCTCAGCAAGCTTTTCATGCATCCATCTTGCCAGGGACTGCGAGAACACTGTATTCAGGGATGTCTATATAAACAAGAGCTCAGGCTACGGCATCAAGGTGCTGGGCATTGTTTCCTGGACTGCTGACCATAACCTATTCCAGAACATCCTGATGGAGAATGTAGACGAATACGACCTCTACGTCCTAGAATATGCGGACAACCTTACCATGCTGAACGCTACCTATGACGATGAATATACAGGATCTGCAACAAGCGTTTACAGGAAGTGGCATTACAGGGCATACATCAACGACTCATCCGGAAACCCGCTGGACAGCATCAATGTGACTGCCTATAACAGGTCAGATGACTACCATTTCAACCTGACTACGAACTCATCCGGCTACACCCAGCTCACTCCCATAACAGAATATCTCAACCAGTCAGGAACAACCACCTATCCTAGCAACTACACCATATTTGCCCAACACCCATCCTATGAAGCAGCGAACAGAAGCTACAATGCATCTGGAAACAACCTTGAGCATGTGATAACCATGGGAAGTTCTTTGGACGCCGCTGCCCCGTCAATAAGCCTTATATTCCCTCTGAACAACAGCTGGCATATCAACGGGAATATGTCTTTCACCTATAATGCCACTGATGACACTGCGCTGGATACCTGCATCCTGTACGGGAATTTCAACGGCACCTGGCTTGCCAACCTGACAAACACCACACCTGCTTCAGGTGTTGCTGACACATTCTACCTTAATCTGACCAACGGAAGCTATACCTGGAATGTATGGTGCAACGACACAGCCGGAAATTTTGGGTTTAATGAGACCAATATCACTTTCCATATTGATTCTGTCAGGCCCTCTATCAGCCTGCATAACCCGGGCGCAGGAGAGACCTTGGCAGATGAGGATGTAATGTTCAACTGGACAGCTACAGATAACCTGGACAGTTCATTGCTGTGCAACCTGACGATAAACGGAACAGTGAACCAGAGCTACATATCCTCTGCTAACGGAAGCTATACTTCCTCTACTGTTGCCGGTTTTGGCAATGGCCTCTACCTGTGGAATGTGACATGCTGGGACAATGCCACCAACATAAACACATCCCTGACAAGGAACTTCACTGTCTCTGCCGTCAGAATATGCGATCAGGGAGACTATCAGACAACATGCAACGTGACCACCGCCCATAATATCCCTGACGGCACCAATATCAATCTTAACAACCTTATCATAAAGAGCGGCGGATCTGTATATAATGATACTGCCAACTGCTCTGGAAGCAACCATGGATGCGGGTTTGCGATAGCTGCCACAGGCAACATTACTGTCCAGAACGGGGGCCAGCTAAAAGCGGGCAACATAAGCATAGATGCTGAAAATATCCACGTAAATGCTGGGGGCGAGATAACCGGCGATGGGCTGGGTTGGATGTGCCAATATGGACCTGGACAATGGTGGTGGGGCGCCCACCACGGCGGACCCTACAGCGGGCAGACTTACAACAAGATGTATGGCAATGCAACCGCCCCTAGGGATTTCGGAACAGGGGCCACCTGCCAGTATACTGCAGACGCAAGGGGCGGAGGGGTGGTCTTTGTCAACGCTTCCGGAAACCTTGAAATCAACGGCTCAGTGTCTGCAGACGGAAGGCATTCAGGAGGCTACAGCTCCGGTTCTGGAGGCAGCGTCTGGTTGATATCCCAGGAAATCTCAGGCAATGGGACCATAAGCGCAAAGGCCCCTACTTATTCTAAGTACGGCGGGGCAGGCGGAGGAAGGGTAAGAAACACGTTTATCACGGATAGATTTCTGGGCATTATCTCTGTAGCAGGATATGCCAGCGAACATGCAGGGACATATTCCTTCTCAGACGGGCCCAATGTGAACCTTACTGTTAAGGCTGATATGGCCTTAGCTGGAGGCAACTATACTCTGCATACTTTAGCTGTGACAAACGGGGCTACGCTGGAGGTGCAGCCCTTATTCAATGGCAGCAACCAAATCGAAGGAAACGGTGCAGGTGTTGTCATAAACGCTGTCCATGTCTATATCGAAGAAGGTGCGTCTATAAGCGGAAAAGGGCTGGGATTTGACGGATGCAACGCAACCATAGGACAAGGCCCCAACGCACATCATGGAGGCTTCAATGGCTATGGCACAAAAGAGCCTGATTTGCTGTACGGCTCTGAAAAACAGCCGTTGAGCCTTGGAGGCGCAAAAGGGGTCTGTGGTACCACACAGTCAGGAAGGGGCGGCGGCGCAATCTTCCTGAATCTGAGCGGCAACTGCTCTATCAATGGGACAATAGATGTTTCCGGCAAGCCAAATGGGGGGTATAACTATGCAGGCAGTGGCGGTAGTGTCTACATAAGGGCGGATGTTATTTCAGGGAATGGGTCCATCATAGCTAACGGAGGAGACGGAACATATTACGGCGGTGGAGGAGGCAGGATCGCCCTGCATTCAAATACCCTCAGTTTCCCGGGCTTGATAGTCAATAATGGCGGTGTAGAGAGCGATGATGCCACGCCTGATGCAGCCTACGGCACCGCCGGCACAATATACATGAATGCCACAATAATCATCAATTCCACCGGCAATGTAACGGCAACAGGATACAACGGCTCTACAGCAAGGATAAACTTCACATCTCAGCTATTGAGCCTGACAGGAACCTATAATGCCTCCTCAAATGTAGACCAACAAGGCATAATCACCCTGGATTTCACAAACTGTACAGGATCTGCGATAACAGGCACCTTTGATCCTGCTTACACTAAATTCCGTTGCAGCTATCCTGTGATAAACTCCAACTATACATATCCAGAGACCCCCTTATTTTTCTATAATGTCACCATTACAGCAAATGTCACAGATGAGGACAGCGACATCATCTGGGTGAACTTCACATTGGCTAACTCATCAGAAAGCCTGCTGGACCAGGCCAACGGAACCAGCAGCGGCGACTGGTGGAACTCAACCGCTACCAATGTCAGCAGCGATGGCCTGTGGACCTGGACCATAAATGTATCAGATGCCACCGGACTTAAAGCAAGCAGCACCGGCAGCTTCATTGCGCACAACACCAGGCCAATAGAATGCCAGGAGCTGTCCCAGCCGAACACCGTCTACATCCTGCAGAACGATATCACAGGCATCTCAGGGACATGCTTCAACATAACAGCAGACAACATAACCCTGGACATGAATGGTTTTAATATAACCGGCGATGAGGGAGGTTATGGGGTTTATGTAGATGGACATGAAAATCTGACTGTCAAAGATGGGCAGATTTATGATTTTGGCTACGGCGCTTATATTTCAGGCTCAGATTATAATGCTCTAGAAAACATTACAGCAAACTCTAACGGTTATGGGGTAATGATAGTCTCCTCTTATTACAATAATTTTACTTCAGTAGTCGCTAACCTAAATACACAATATGGTATGTATTTTGATTCTGCAGGTAATAATAATCTTACAGCTATAACTGCAGACAATAATTCCATGGGCATTTTGCTTGACGAGGATTCAGATAGTAATGTCTTTATCGGCATTGTTGCCAATAATAACAGCCAGCATGGAATTGATTTGATAAGCGGAAGCGATGGAAATGTCTTTAGGGACGTGATCTCAAATTACAACACTTTAGATGGTGTTGCGTTAGCTTCAAGTGTGAATAATAATTTCACAAATATAACTGCTGATTTCAACAGATACGGCATTAATGTTTCTAGTGCTGACAGCAATAATTTTTCACAGATTAGCACACAAGGAAATGATTATGACTGGTATGTCTATGATTCAGATGTGCTGGGTTATGATATGAACAATGCTTCTGTCTTTTACTGGGAAAGCAGCTTCGGAAAGGTCGTTTTCTTGAACAGGTCGATATATGCATCGGGCACTGATTTAAGTGAGGTCATCTCCATCACAGAAAATAATGTCTTTGTGAATTCAAGCAAGGAGCAGGGATTCAACACAACAGCCAACATAACCATCACTGGAATAAGTCTCAGCCAGCCAAAAGCGATCGTAGATTACGACGATGATTCAAAATTTGAAGAATGCAGCTACTGCAGCAACCTTTACTACTCAGATCAGGTGTTCATATTCAATGTGACGCATTTCACCACCTACAAGGCTGTAGAGAACAGCTCATTATACAGCTGCGTTGAGCTTGAGGGCCTGAACACCGTCTATACCCTCCAGCAGGACATAACAGGCATCTCAGGGACATGCTTCACGATAGCAGCCGACAACATAACCCTGGACATGAACAGCTACAACATAACAGGCGACAATTCAGGTTCCGGCATCCATGCAGATGGCTATAATGAAACAAAGGTGATAAACGGCAAGATCTACAGCTTCCAATACGGCATCAGCCTGAACAACAACAGGAAGAACAACCTCAGCAGCATAATATCAGAATCAAGCTATTTCGGCATATACCTTTCAGAAAGCCATGATAATCTTCTGGAATATGTAACAGCCAACAACAATACCGAGGATGTGAGCAGCCCCGGCATCTATCTGTCTTCCAGCCATAACAACACCCTTACAAATATCATAGCCTATTCCAATGCTGACGGCATAGAGCTGTCCAGCTCCGACAATAACTCGCTTATAAATATCTCCTCCAGCTTTAACCAGGGCCCCCAGGATGGTCTAGGTATCCACCTATTGGACTCTGACAGCAATGTCATCCAGGGGATAACAACGAACAGCAATACAGGCGAGAACGGCTTGGGCATCTGGATAGACGGCAGCGACAACAACAACATAAGCTCCATAATAGCAGAGGACAACTGGCAGGGAATATCCATAGGCCAGACAGTGGGCAACTATAATAATATTTTCTCAGATGGCAATATCTCAGAATGCGGCGCAGCCAGCGACGTGCTAGTAGACTATGATGCCAGGAACACCACATTCATAAATATGACATACGGTTCAGAGACAGTGGGCTGCTCAGATAGTCCGCCGTCTCCTTGCTCAACCCTTACAAGAAAGTGGTACTACAGGGCATATGTAAATGACACAGCAGGAAATATAGTGATAAACGCAAACGTTACTGCCTATAATGTCACAGATGACTATGTGTTGAACCTGACGACAGATTCAACAGGCTATACCCCGCGGGCAGAGCTTACAGAGTACGTAAGTGACGGCAGCACAAGATCCTATTACAACAACTATACGGTATATGCAGTGAACTCTACCTATGCAGCGTCCACAAGAAGCTACAATCTGACAATAGAGGAGAACAACCTTGAGCATGTCTTTACATTGTCGCTTTCGCCAGACCTTACAGTGTGCGGCGCATTGGACCAGCCGAATACCTACTATACACTGCAGTCTGACATAACAGGCATAGAGGGCACATGCTTCACGATCACTGCTGATAATGTGACTTTGGATATGAATGGGTTTAATATTACTGGAGATGATGACGATGATGGATATGGTGTTTATTCTGATGGATATAATGAATCTACTATAAAAAACGGAGAGATTTATGATTTTGATCGTGGAATTTACCTTAAGAATAATCAAGAGAATGATATAATCAACATAACATCAAAATCAAATGTTCGTGGAATCTATCTTGTCTCAAGCTCAAACAACAATCTTATAGACATAACATCAAATTTAAATGAGTATGGAATCCGTCTTGGCTCAAGCTCAAACAACAATCAATTAACAAACATAACAGCAAATTCAAATGGTCATTATGGAATCGAATTTGACTCAAGCTCAAACAACAACCTAACTGGAATAACAGCAAATTCAAATTATGATTATGGAATCCTTCTTTACTCAAGTTCAAACAACAACCAATTAACAGACATAACAGCAAATGAAAATTCACAGGGAATCTATCTGGACTCAAGCTCAAACAACACTTTTACAAATATAACAGCAAATTCAAATAGTTGGGACGGAATCTATCTTGACTCAAGCTCAAACAACAACACATTAACAAATCTAAACATCTGGAACTGCTCAACAGGAGGAAGCTATTCTTGTATTGAAGTCGATACTTCAAATAACAACGTTTTCACATCAGGAACAATAAATACTTCTGCAACTCATCTGATCTGGATGGATGGAAGCTCAACTGGCAATAACTTGAGTTCTTTGGTCTTATCTAATGCAACCAAACATGGAGTTTATTCTGAAAATACAGCTGGAAACAATAGGTTCTTCAACCTAACTGTATCAGATACGGCTCTTGCTGCATTCAACATTTCAAACGGCACAGCAACCAAGATAATTAACAACACATTCTATAACGTCCCGCTGAACTATCATATTGTGGACGGAACAGTAGGTGAGTACAGCCTGCAGAACGATTCCCTGCATATAGATGATACAGACTACGGCTCTATAAGGTTCATCAACTCATCACTTTACGCATCAGGCTCCAACCTTAGCGATATAGTCTCTATAGCCTCAACTGTCGCCTTTGTAAACACATCAGCAGACAAGGGCCTCAACACATCTGCAAACATATCCTTTGCGACATTGATGTCAGGCCCATCTGTAGTCGTGGACTGGGATGACGATGGCAGCTATGAGGCATGCCCTGCTTCTGTATGCGAGGAGATCAGCTATGACACTGGCAAATACCGCTTCAATGTCACACACTTCACATCATATTCGATAAAGTCTGTGCAATATATCTCCAACTGCTCTGTCCTTGATGAAGAAAACACGTTGTACATGCTGGATACTGTCATCCTTTCAGGCTCTCCTGACTATATTGTCTGCATGAACATAACAGCAGATGATGTAGAGCTGGACTGCCAGGACTACTATATGAGGATTGATGATGTCGACACAGGCATATATTCCGAGGACACAAGGAACATAACGATCAGGAACTGCAATATCACAATGCTCAGTCAGGATGACAGGACCATAGCTGTCCACCTGAACAACAGCGATGATGCGCTGATAGAGGGCAATATCCTTGACTACAACTACAACAATTTCATCAGGATAGACTCAGGCACCAACATCAGGATAAGGAACAATGTCATGAGGCATACATATAGTGATTATGGCCTGGAGTTTGCAGAGGAATATAACCTGAATGTGACAGGGGTGGAGATATACAACAACATAATCTACAATGCATCATATACAGGGATATATGTAAACCATGGAAATAATTTCACAATCTCCTACAATAATATAAGCCGCAACGGCCGCAACGGGGTTGTTTACGGAGATGCAGAAGGCATAGCCTTTACAGACAACACCACTGACAACATGATCTTCAACAATAATTTCAGCAGGAACAATGAAAAGGCCATCTACCTTGCCGAATGCAGAAACATCAACATCTCATCCAGCAGGTTTTATGATGATTACAGCGAGGACCAGAAGATCCAGCTAGTATACGGGTATAATGTTACTATAGAGCATAACACATTTAGCCATCTGGGGAACAACAACGACTATGTCATTGATTTTGAAACATTTGCAGAAAATGTCACTATAGCAGGCAACAGTTTCAGCTCATTGCTGTCTGGAGCCATAACATCAGATGATTCTCGTAGCAACTTTGTCGTAAGGGATAACCTATTTGATAATCTATCTGCTTCATATAGTGTTATGCGTATTTATACAGACAATAGCATAATATTCAACAATACTATAGACTCATATGAAGGCAGCGAAAGAATTATCGAAATCTATGGAGACAACTCAAACGTCTCCAACAACACGATAGTGAGGAACAACCAGACAAACTCTAATCCTCAGGTGCTGATAGAGATCGGGGGCCTATACGCCAATGTGGATGGCAACACCATAACCCAGTCTGAAGGCGCTATTGCCATCTACATAGAAGGCAACCATTCAGCAATAAGGAACAACCTCATCTACAGCAACCAGTTTGGGGACGAGTTTATCGCCATCCAGCTATATGATGAAGGAAGGATGCTGTATAACACCACAATAACCGGCAACTACTTTGACAGCAATACCATGACTGGGTATGATATGCTTGACCTGGATGTTGACTACGCAAACATATCCGACAATATCATAACCTACACAGGCGGCTCCGGAGAAGAATGCTATGTGATGAATCTTGATGGCAGTTATCTGACCATCCGCAACAACGATATCACAAATAACGGCTGTGAAGGCTATATCTATGGCATATACATCTCGGGCAACGACAATGTGATAATTGCAAACGACTTTTCTTACCTGACATCAAGCGATGATTACATTTACGGCATGGACATCGAGGGAAACAACAATACGCTAATCGACAATGAAATGGACAATCTAGGCTCTTCCGGATCAGATGATTTTGACAATGTCTATTTAATCGAAGTGAACGGCAACAATAACATTATCTCCAATCCTGGTGAGCATGAGCGAAGCGGATCCATTGAATCTGCATATTCAAGCAACGGTGACCTTTATGGCATCTACATAGGTGGTAATTATAACCTGATCAACAACACAGATGTCTATGAATGCAATGGCGCAGTAAATACCTATCTGTACTGGATAGACGGCAGCAACAATACAATGCTGGATATGGCCGGAAGCATGGATTCAAAGAGCAGGAGCTCTGCAGCTGCAGAAGGCATTTTTGTTATGGGCAGCAACAACACAATAAGAAGGGCCTCTGTATCCTATATCTATGCTGAAGGCACAGGCGCGGATGATGTCAAAGGATTCAGTCTGGATATCGACAACAGCATAGTGGATGACTGTGATGCAGGATACATAAGCTCTACAAATGATAACTCATATGGCTTCTTTATATATGGTGATAATAACAGCATATATGATGCAGATAGCTATGGTGTAGACGGCAACCAATATGCCGGTGGAATCTATGTCAGTGGCTATAACAACATAATAAACAGGAGCGATGTATTGGATGTCTTTTGCTTAACAGATGCAGCCTATGGTATTGAACTTTCAGGAAACAATAATACTCTGGTAGGAAGCACCTTTGATACAATATCGGGCGATACTGCCTATGGTGTCTCTGTTAGCGGAAATCTTAATGTTCTGGCAAATGACAATGATGTGAGCGTAGTAGGTGCTACTCTTGCATCATATGGGTATTACATCTCCGGCTCCAACAACACCCTCTTCGATGAGGGCGGAGTCAATGGAGCAGGCTCTATAACCTCCTCAAATGATGATGCTTACAGCATCTATATCAGCGGCAACTTCAACAATGCAACTGGCCAGCTGCTGGGATCGCCGTCCGCAAGCAACGATGCATATGCGGTATACATCAGCGGAGACAGCAACTATGCTGAAAAATTGGAGATCCAGGGAATGGATAACGGATATGACTATGGCATCTACATAAGCTCAGGCACCGGAAACAGGATAAGGGATACCAACACCAACACATACGATGATGATCCGGACTATGCAGTATATATTGACGGAAAAGGGAACAACACCTTCATAGACAGCTGGTTCTATGCAGCCTCAAACGACATCTATCTTACCTCTACAACAAACAACACATTCCTGAACTGCAGCTTCTCTACATCAGATGACTATGTTGCAGCAGACAGCTACTACATCAGAAAGTGGTACTACAGGGCATATGTAAATGATACAGGCGGAAATATAGTGATAAATGCAAACGTTACAGCATACAACATTACAGATATCTACCAGTTTAACCTGACCACAAATGCAACAGGCTATACCCAGCAGGCAGAGATAACAGACTACATAAACCTTGGAGGAACAAAATACTACTACAACAACCATACGATATATGCTGAAAATGAGACCTATATGACAGCTGCTGTAAGCTACAATGCATCTGGAAACAACCTTGAGCATGTCTTTACATTGTCGCTTTCGCCAGACCTTACAGTGTGCGGCGCATTGGACCAGCCGAATACGGTGTACACCCTTCAAAATAATATCGAAACCACAGATACATGTTTCACAATAGCTGCTGATAATATCACCTTAGATATGAACGGCTTCCGGATAACAGGAAACACCGGGACAGGAGACTATGGTGTATATTCCGACAGCCACACAAACATAACAGTAAAGGACGGCGATATTTATCAGTTTGAGTCTGGAATATATCTGATCAACTGCAACAGCAGCCTCATAGACAACATCACATTTGAGGACAGCACTAACGGCGTAGGTTCATACAGGGCTGCTGTCAAGCTGAGCAGCACAAACTCATCCATCTTGGAGGACATAACAATAAATGACTGGGGAGGGGATAATGACTATGGGGGTGCAATGGCCGTCTATCTTAAAGACTGCCACTATAATAACTTAACCCGGATCCATATTAAGGATATAGACGATGCATTCACTGAATGGTATCAGATATATCTCGACAGTTCAGACAATAATATATTGAGAGACAGCAATATAACCGTCCAGGACGGTTTGGGATCGCATACGAGCGTATATGTTGATGGGACAGACAACTGGATAATAAACAATACAATCTCATATGCGACTAGCGCAGCTGTGGGTCTCCATGGTAGCTATAATCATGTAATCAATAACACAATGTTCAGCTCAAACTATCTGCTGGAAGTCCAGTCTTCTCACAACCAGCTGCAGAACAATGACCTGTATTCCTGTGGCGCCTCTTTTGGCTGCATTTTTGTACATGATGCAGACAACAACTCCTTCATAGGCGGCTCTATGGAGGACAGCTCGAGCAGCATAATATATCTGGAAAGCAGCGACAACAACGCCTTTGAAAGCATCACATTACATAATGCAAGCGAACATCTGGTATACGTAGCTGCCTCATCTGGGAACAACTTCACTTCCCTGATACTGGTGAACGCCTCCAAGCATGGCGTCTACATAAGTGAATCAACAGAAAACTGCTTCAGGAACCTGTCAATATACAACACGACAGAGGAAGGCATAAATGTCACATCTGCAGATAACAACTCCTTCATCAACAACACCATGGAGCTTGGGTACGGCCTGGACGGCAGCGGCGATTACCTCTTTAACCCATACCACTACACCATATTCAACTCCACAGTAAAAGAGTATGGGCTCCTCAATAACAGCCTTGAGATAGAGACAGCCTCAGGAAAGATACGCTTCCTCAACCGTTCACTATATGCATCCGGCTCTGCGCTTTCAGACGTCATAGATATACAGCCGAATGCAGCCCGTGTAAGGTCAGCCCTGGATGAGGGCTTCAACACATCTGCAAACATCACCTTATATGGCATATCAGCCAGCTCTGCAAAGATAGGCGTAGACTATGAGGATGGCAATTCATACCAGGAATGCGAAGCCCCCCAGTGCACCGGCCTCAGCAATGACGCCTCCACATACTACTTTAGCGTATCTCATTTCACCTACTATAAGATATTCAACCTGACAGATATAGGAAAATGCCAGGTCTTGTCTTCCCCGAATACAGTCTACACGCTGATTGGCAGCATAATAAACAATACGATATTATATGACCAGTATGTGAAGGTGCCATGCATAAACATAACAGCAGCGAACATCACCCTGGACTGCAACGGCTATTCGATTATCAGCGATGACGCAACAGTAGGCGTCTTCTCAGACCAGCCGAACACAACCATAAGGAACTGCGACATAAGGATGGGCTACTACTGCTGCAATGACTGGGCCAACGGGGGATGGGGTTATGGCATAGAGCTGGCTGGAGCTAATGATTCTGTCATATACGATAATGATCTCCAGTTCCAGAACGACGGTTTGTATGCAGCTGATGTTTCAAATATAGGGGTGGTAAAGAATCTATTTCAGTACAACACCCGCAGCGGTGCCCGCATAACAGGCTCAAACAATAAGGTTTATGACAATGGATTTTACAACTACCATCTCAACTTCACTGATGACGAATTTGCCCCAGAAGACTATTACGGTTATGGGCTTTACATAGAAGGCTCTTACAATGACATAAAGAATAACACACTTTTAAGTAATTATATGGAAGGCCTTGACTTAAGCGGCGGCTGCTGTGCAAGGGTGAATCTGTCAGCCCTTTCTGTAATAGGCCATTATAACAATATCACTTCTAACGTGGTTAAAGACTCACGCATCTATTCAGGCTCAGGCGATACCGGCGATTATCATGTGTATACATATGGTCTGAGGCTGATAGGTTCAAACAATAAGATAGAGCATTCCAACTTCACTGCAAACTATGGGAATAACGATGACATTACCTACAGCTATACATATGGGATCTTTGTCTCAGGGGACAGCAATTCTATCCATAATACCTCTGCTGATTCCAACTACGCCTACCTGACAGGCGGCACCCATAATTATGTTTATGGCTATGGCTACGGGATATATCTCATTGGCAACAAGAATAATATAACCTATTCAACTGCAGACAACAATTATGGCTATGCCTATGGCAGCTCATCAGACAACGGTCAGCAGCCGCAAGTATATGCCTATGGCTACGGGATATATGCTTCCGGGGAAGACAATTTGATAAAGCATAGCTCAGCAGATGATACAGAAGCATACGGCTACGGCTACACCTCCAGCGGCGATAATGCATATGGTAATGCATACTGCTATGGTATCTACGTGACTGGATCGAACGCCACTCTTGAAAACAACACTGCCAATTCAGGGTATGCTTACGGCTACGCCTACACCACAGGCGCTGAATCCTATGCCAATGCATATGGTTATGGGCTGTATCTTGTCGGCAGAAACCACACAGTTAGGGATATGGCGCTTACAGGGAATGATGCTACAACAGCGGAATTCGGGGCACATGCGGTAAGTTCTGGCTCCAGCTATGCCCTCTATGGTTCAGCTAACTATAGCAGTTTTGAAGATATCCGAAGCGCAGATACATCTGCCAACGGTGATAGTTATGATAGCTACGGTATCTACTTGATAAACAGCTATCATAATGTCATTGATAGCTATTCCATAAACAATACAGAGTTCAATCTTTACCTTTATTCCAGTGTCAACAACACATTCACGGCAGGCAGCCTGAATCTTACAAGCAATGCGCTGAAAGTCTATGGCGGCAGTGACAACATCTTCGACAACCTGTATGCCTGCGCAAACCTGTACGCCAGTGATGATTACATAATCAATCTTCAGTCTTCAGAGAATAATACGTTCACTGATGTATATACCTATCCAATATTGGGCGCAAGCGCTGACTATGTTGTGGAGCTGGTAGGCTCTGTGAACAACACATTCCTCAATGCATCCTATGACACATCAATGGAATCTGTGGATGCAGCATCCAGGCTGACAAGAAAGTGGTACTACAGGGCATATGTAAATGATACAGGCGGAAATATAGTGATAAATGCAAACGTTACAGCATACAACATTACAGATATCTACCAGTTTAACCTGACCACAAATGCAACAGGCTATACCCAGAGAACAGGTATCACAGAGTATACAAATGACGGCGGCACAAGGACATACTACAGCAACTACACCATCTATGGGGAGAATGAGTCATATGTGAAAGCCACATTAAGCTACAACGCATCTGGAAACAACCTTGAGCATGTCATCACCCTGAGCTTAGGCCCTAATCCAAGAATCTGCGGCATACTTGACCAGCCGAACACCTACTATACACTGCAGTCTGACATAACAGGCATAGAGGGCACATGCTTCACGATAGCTGCAGAAAATATCACATTGGACGGTAACAGCCATGTAATAGAAGGTGACAGCACAGGAAATGACTATGGGGTCTACACAGATGGCTATGAAAACGCCACCATAAGGAACTTTGCAAAAATTGGCAGGTTCAGGTATGGTGTCAGCCTAGAGAACAGCAATAATTCCCTAATACATAACAATACGATCAAGACCAACTACAGCGTGACTCCCTATGGGGTATATCTTGTAAACAGCAATGCAACAGCAGTCTATGGCAATGTGATGGAACTTAATACAACCGTAGACAACCAGCATGGTTATGGCATATATGCGGCGATAGATTCAGGTCAGTCAGCAGGTTTCTACAATTTCTCCAACAACAATATCTCATTGGATGTGCAGCAAACTGCATATGGCATTACAATAGTAAATTCAGGGCAGTCAGATTATTCAGTGATTGCATCCAACAATATAAACACAAGGTCCAGGTGGGCAGGTTCTGCTATATATGTTGTCCAGGGCGCAACAGGCATTTCAACAGACAGCATAAGCATAACTTCAAATACAATCGACATGAACGCTACCCAAAACGCTATGGGTGTATATATCAGGAATAACGGCCCCATGCTTGATTCGCCAGTCCTGCACTCCAACAGGTATAAGCTGAATTCGTCTAATGGTGCCTATGGAATAATATTATATAATCTGGGGGCATCTTTCAGTTCAGCTGTGATATACAACGAGACAATAAACGCAACAACCTGTGTAGCTTCTCCTGCGCTGGCTTCCTATGGCATCCGGCTCCTCAATGCAAACTTCACAAACATAAGCTTTTCTATCATAAACGCCTCTGCTCCAAATGCAGCCTCGGCTGATATCTATCTTGAGACAGGAAGCAATGACAACCAGATCAACTACAATATCTTGGACGGAGAGCATTACGGTATCTACATAGCTGATTCAAGCAGCAACAATTTCACATCCAACAACATAACAGAAAAGCTGAATAGTGCGGTATATCTGGAGAGTTCGGACAATAACAGGTTCTTCGGCAACAATATAAAGAATGCCCAGGCCTTCAACATATCTTCAGGGACCAAAACCCAGATAATCAACAACAGTTTCGAAAATATGGATCTCAACTACCATATCTATGACCAGACTGTGACAGAATACAGCCTGCAGAACAACTCTCTGGAAGTATACGATGCAAGCTATGGCTCGATACTCTTCTTAAACAAATCACTCTATGCATCAGGCTCCAACCTTAGCGATATAGTCTCTATAACTTCAAACAATATCTTCGTAAACACCTCAGAGCAGGAAGGCTTCAACACAACAGCAAACATCACTATAACCATCAGCCTTGAAGAGCCTAATGCAGTAGTTGACTATGAAGATGACGGCACATATGCGGAATGCAGCCACTGCATCAACCTTAACTACACCAGCTCAAGCTATGTCTTCAACGTAACACACTTCACAACCTACATGGCAGTGGAGAACAGCTCATTATACAGCTGCAGGGAGCTGAACCAGCCTGACACCACATACACTCTGCAGCAGGATATAGTGGGCATAACAGGCACCTGCTTTACAGTGACAGCAGAAAACATAACCCTGGACATGAACAGCTACAATATCACAGGAGATGGCGGAGAGTTTGACTATGGCATCTTGGACAGCAGCAGCGACAATCTCACAGTCATCAACGGCCGCATATATAATTTTGGAAATGGGATCCTCTCCAGCGCCGATCACGGTAACTTCACCAACCTCACCATAAGCGGCAGAGTAGCTGCAGGAGGGGATGACTGCGACAACATAGGTATCTATCTGCAGGGCAACTATAATCACCTGGAGAACATTAACGCAAGCTATCTGGACTTCAGCTCTTGTGAAGGCACAAGGATGAACTACGGCATACGCATGAGCGGAAGCCACAACAACACCCTGAAAAGCATCACTACAAACAACAATGGCCAGGGATTGTATATAAGCGTCTCCTCTGAGAACATCCTGTCAGATATAACAGCCAGCCACAATGAGGAGGACGGGCTGTATATCTACTTAGGCTCAAGAAATAACAGGCTGACAAATGTGACAGCAAATTCAAACGAAAGGCATGGTATATATATGTACTCAAGCTCAGAGCATAATGTTCTGGCAAATATAACTGCGAATTCCAATGTCCAATATGGATTTTATATTTCTCTGTACTCCCACAATAATTCTTTTGCTGGCATAAGCATATGGAACTGCTCATCCGGCGGCTCATATGCCTGCATAGGCAGCTATCGCTCGGACAATAACACCTTCATAAATGCTTTCATCAACAGGAGTGGGAATTACGGGTTATCGATTGTCTCAGATTCAGCCTCAACCAGCTGCTCAGGGAATACATTTAGGGACATGAACCTTACAGATATTGACAGCTATGGTGTCTATATGGATGATTCCTTGGGATCGCTGAACCTGAACAACACCTTTGTCAACGTAAGCTATGATGACGAGTCTGTGGATAAGAACTCCACACTCATAAGAAGATGGCACTACAGGGCATATGTTAACGATACTGATGGCCTCCCATTGAGCAGCATCAATATAACAGCCTACAACATATCTGCAGCCTATCATTTCAACGCTACCACAGGCGCCGATGGCTACACACCTAAGATGCAGATGACAGATTATGTAAACGATGGCGGCACAACAACCTATTTCAGCAACTATACGATATATGCCTCATCCCCAAGCTACTTTGACGATAATAAGGAATACAACGTCACAGCTGAGCAGAACAATCTTATGCATGTCTTCACCTTGGAGGCAGGCCTGAAGATAGACTGGTTCAACATGACAGATGATGATCCATCAAAAGCAGGGTATCAGGTGGCACCTGTGGTCAATTCTCTGAGGACGATCCATGCATGGTTCAACGTAACCATAATCGGAGACACAGAAGATATAGATGTCACATGGCTAAAGGTATGGAACCTGACCACATCAAAAGAGATCCCCACATACACCAACTATACGCTGGAAGAGGTTGTATGCGCAGGCAGCACCTGCATGTACAACGGATCCTTCTCCATCAGCTATGATGATGAGCCAGGCAGGTGGAACATAACTGTCTATGTAAACGACACCTCAAAGGCAAATGCCTCATTTGCCGCAAACTTCAACATAACAGAGCTTGAAGGGTTTGTGCTCACCAATGTGCCTATCCAGTTCGGCCAGCTGGCAGCGCTCCTGGAAGACCAGAATGCGACAGTAGGCTTCGGTTTCCCTGCTGTGATAGAAAACAGGGGAAATGTGAGGCTGAACATGACGATCAACGCCTCAGGCAATCTCACAGGCTATCCAGATGACAGCTATGAGATCCCGATTGAGAACATCGACTACGCAAATGAATCCACATTTTCAGAATACTTAAATATAACCACGACAGCCACTGCATTCACGAGCAACCTCAGCGTAAAGGCAAATCACAGCCTTTATTTCAGGATAACAATACCCCAGGTTAAGTCTCAACAATACAACAACACGATAGTCTTTGAGAACACATGAAAAAAGCAATCCCAATCTTGATGCTGCTCTTTGTTAGCTCTGCCTACGCCCAAAGCATCGGGGCTTTGCCGACAAATTCTGTGAAAACAGAAACATGGCAGCATGCTGAAGCCTATTTTGATGTTTCACAGGGCTCAGAGTTTCCTGAAAGGATCACGATAGAGGAGGATTATGACTGGCTTGAGGTGGACCAGGAGACATTTATCCTGGAGAGCAGATCAAGAAAGACAGTGAAGCTCGATATCTTCCTGAAAGAGCCCGGCACTCATTCAGCCAAGCTGGAGATATGCGGAACCGCTCTCAGGCATCAGGATGCGGTGCTCTCTACAAAGGCCTGCACAAACCATGAGCTGACAGTGGAGGCTGTAGAACGGAAAAAGCCGTCAATGTGGCAGAGAATAGCAGGATTTATAAAGAAGCTCATGCAAAGGGATTGATATGAAAAAGCTGATCATAATACTGATAATAGTTGTCTTGTTTGTTGCAGCAGCAGGCATCTACATATCATCGCCATCAATAACAGGCATGGCTGTGCAGGAACCGGAAGTGAAGATTGAAGAATCAGTCCTGGATATCGAGCCGTCTGTCCAGTTTTCTGAAGAAACCTAGCCTTTTCTTATTTTTGCGACAAAAAATCCCTCTGTATCATTGTCCTGCGGCCATATCCTCAGGCATTTCTTGATTTCAGGATTGTAGCTTTTTCCCTCAAAGTCCAAGACAGGGCAAGACTTCTTGATATCAATATCGATCTTTTCGATCTTTGCATTCTCATGACTTCCCAACAGATAGTCAACCACCTCCTCGTCTTCCTCGGGCTCCAGGCTGCATGTCGAATAGACCATTGCCCCTCCCTCTTTGAGGCTTAGGAACGCGGTCTCTATGAGCTTTTTCTGCTGTTTGCTGAGCCTTTTTACCATGTTGGGATTCCATATCCTTAATGTCTTGAGGCTCTTCCTTATCGTGCCTGTGCCAGAGCAGGGTGCATCCACCAGTATCTTGTCAAACTTGAGCCCCTTGAACCATTGCCCATACATCCTGGTGATCACTGAATTGGTTATCCCGCATCTCTGCAGATTGATGCCCAGCGGAGCCATCCTTGCCCCGCTTATGTCGTTCGCAACCACTATCCCCTTGTTACCCATGTATTGGGCTATCTGAGAGGCCTTGCTGCCAGGCGCAGCGCACATATCCAGCACAATCTCCCCTGGTTCAGCTCCCAGGACCACAGGGGGTATCATGGAAGCAGCTTCCTGCACATAGATATATCCTAAAACATGCTCCTTTAAGTTCCCTACGTCCCTTCTCTCCCCCTCGATCCAAAAACCCTCCCTGCACCACGGGATCTTCGTCAGATCCCAACTATCCTCTAGCCTTTCAATAACCTCCTGCACACTGGTTTTAAGCGTATTTACCCTGATAGATCTTCTGAGGAATTGTGTAGAGATATCCTTGAAAACCTCCCAATCTGTCAGCTTCTCATATCTCTCTTTGAACTTATCTTTAAACATAAATCAAGAATAAGCTAAATATATAAAAAACTACTGCCTTTCCTGCTGAAACATCCTGCTAAGCTCAGACAGGTCATTTCTCAGCTCCCTTAGGTCTGCTTTTTCCAGCATTATGATGCCCCTGAGCTTCCTTATCTCAACAAGCGTAAAGATAAGGGCAACAATATATAGTAGAGAAAAAACAAACAATATCTCCATCAGCGGTATATCAAATCCGAACACATACATTCCTATCACCCCTTTATATTGATATCATAGCTATTTTCTTCTGCAACCTTTCCCATATGGTAAAGCTTAATCACTATGTCAAAGCTTCCAGGTTTTAAGCTTTTCGCATTTATCACCCTGTTTATATATCTGGTGCCTCTTTCTTCTATCTCTATCATATCTATAAAATCAACATACTTTGTAGATCTTCCCTGGTTGAAATTGATCTCAACATGCATATGCTGCAGCTCTTCCTCGTTCATGTTTTCTATTACAATCGGTATGTTTACATTGTTTCCGACCTGCTCTGGCTTGGGTATCTTCTCCTCAAATACAGGAGGCGCCATGAATTCTGGCTCTTCTTCTGGTTCCTGCACAATGATGCATGTCTTCTGTACAGGAGGCTGTGTGCCATAGCAGTTCCCGTAGTTTGTGCAGTTTCTGACCTGGATCCCGTCATAGCACTCAGACCAGGAGCCGCATCTCCAGT
Source organism: uncultured Methanosarcinales archaeon (assembly GCA_964510025.1). Classification (GTDB taxonomy): domain Archaea; phylum Nanobdellota; class Nanobdellia; order Woesearchaeales; family DATDXC01; genus CAZDZV01. The sequence continues at coordinate 115,452 of CAZDZV010000002.1, read as the reverse complement.
CAACGATGCATGGCGCTTCTTCAGGCGGCGGTTCCCATGACCATTGATAGCCCCCGCCTCCGCTGCCCAGGTCGCTTGGGTCCGGCGTCTTGTCCTCTTCTCTTGGAGGTTCAGGATGGATGATAAAGACATTGTCACCCATAGCAGCGTCAAAATTGGTGTAATCCTCGACATACGGGACAGCTATGTCCAGCATATCCACGCTTGAGGATCCGATTATCAGGCTTTTCTCTACTGTTTTCATGACTGTCTGCTCATCACTATAGCTCCAGTTTTCAGCTAGCTGCGCAATAAGCTCGTTGGAGCCAGGTGTTCCCAATATGAGGAGGCTTTTGTTGGTATCAGCTTCCCTTGCAAGCACAGACTCAGTGATGCCTGTCACTGAAGCGATATCAGAGGCAAATATGACCTCCTGGGGCGAAGCATTGTTGCCCACCACTATTGTATAGGCTGTAGAATTATTTTCAACATCCTCAAAAAATTCATAGACAGTTGCACCATAGACCAATGAGCATAACATCATGCTTATCAGAATGAAATTGTGCAGTCTCCCCATATTTATCTTTATTTTAACTAATAGGTTATAAATTTTTTGTATTTTTTACCATATAAGGACCCTGCTTCCTGTATCCGAGCTTCCTGAAATATTCTCTGGCTCCGATCCCAGCGATGACTACCAGCTTTTTTTTATAATATATCCTTGCTGTATCTTCTGCCTTTTCCAGCAAAGCTTTGCCTAATCCATGATGCTGCACCTTTCCCTTTGCACCTATCTGCACAGCCTGGCCATAAACATGGAGCTCGCGTACCAAGGCAGAATCATGAGTTATCTCTTTCCTCAGGCTCTGCGAGGGGAACCTAAGCCTGCAGAATCCCAATATCGTGTCATTTTTCATGTCTTCTGCAGAGATGAAAAACTCATTTCCATCAGAAGCAAGATAATGCCTCTCTATGATCCCTATCTCATCTGACACCTTTCCTGATTTTGGCTCCCTGCACCTTATACATCTGCATCTTGCCCTTATATACTGCCTCAGGTTTGTCTTATCCACCCCTGCTTCTGTCATGAATGTAGGTATGTCCCTTTGCACCCTCATTATCCTGACATGCTCCGGGACGTTCTTCTTGAATTCAGATATTATCTCAGCAGCTTTTTTTGTTGTGAGCGGCCTGAATCTCCTCTTTTTCCATTCTTTGTAAAGCTTGGTGCCTTTCAGGACCATGCAGGGGTATAATTTGAGCATATCTGGCTGGAAATCCTCAAAAGCGAATAAGGCGTTGAGGGAAAAAAGGTCTCTTGCTTTGCTCACCCCAGGCAGCCCGAGCATCATGTGATAGTTGATCTTAAAGCCCAGATCCTTCAATATCCTGGTGGCTTCTATGGAATCCCCTACATCATGTCCTCTTTTTATCCTCTTCAGCACGTCATCAAAGACAGTCTGCACGCCAAGCTCTACCTTTGTGCAGCCGAGCCTCAGCATCTCATTGGCATGCTTTAGCTTTGCATGATCAGGCCTTGTCTCTATAACCAGGGAAACACACCTTATGCTGCTTTTTTCGTTCTTTTTCTGTTCTTTTTTCAGATCAAGCATGCCTTTTGTTCTTTTTAGCTTCCTCTGTACCTTTCTTGTCCTTTTCTTATCTGCTATGTCTCCGGGCAGCTCAAAGAATTTCTTGAATCCCACAAAATCTATCTGGCCTTTCCTAAAAAACAATCTGGAAAAATCGTTCATCGCCTTCAGCGCATATCCAACAAACCTTTCCCTGTATCTTCTGGAAAAAGAAGGAAAGGTTCCGCCCATCACTATAAGCTCAAGCTTGTCAGGTATGTGCCCCTGGACTATATGCTGCTCTATCCTGTTCATTACCTGCAGATATGGATCATACATGTTTCTTATTGCCCTTCTTGCAGCAGGCTCCTTTCCAGTATAGCTTTGGGGAACGTCGCCAAAATAAGAACCAGGGCCTCCGGGGCACATTATGCATGGCCCTTCTTTCTTTACATGCGGGCAGCTGATGGGCTTTGTCATTATTGCGCATACAGCCACACCTGAGATTGTCCTTGTCGGTTTGGTAAGAAGGTATTTTTTTATCTTGGGAATCTCCTTTTCAGGAGCATTCAGCAGGATCTCAATGTCTGTAGGTATCCTGCCTAACCTATGTTTCTTCGCTAGCTTCGCCTTGATCTTGGAAAGCTTCTGTTTTGCCGGCTTTTCTTTTTTTATCAGCGCTAGTACCTCATCCATATAGACCTGCATATATGCTAGAAAAAAATCAATGTATATAAATATACCTTCAAGCTGGATTAGTACTATAAAGTAGCAAAACTTTTAAAAGCATAGACATATTTTCTAGGCTTATGGCTATAGATGATCTTGCAGAGTTGTTAGGGGGAGCTTTGAGCGAAGACACTGCCAGATGGCTTGATGAAAGGCAGGTTCTTGCAGCAGATCTTCATAGATGGCTTAGTATGCCTGAGCATGGGGAACTTCTTGGATGGGTAAAGGACCATAATGGCCAGTTTGCAAGATGGAGCACGACCCATCTTGATCACAGGATAGTCATCAAGTACGGAGCCATAATCGGCGATGATTCGCTGAAGAACAGGATAGCCCAGGAGATTTTTTTTATGAAGATGCTTGGTGTTTTCCCCAATATTGTTCATGGAGGGGGGATACACATAACTGCAGCTATGGAGAGGGCTTTCCCTGATTATGAGCCCCGCTACACTATAGCCGGAGACAGGATCACTGACGGAGACAAAAGAAGCGCCATAACCGGGCAGACAGAGGTTGAGGTTGTCCACACTGTACTGACAGGCATTACAGAGGAGATCTCAGCTATACTGAACACTGCCAAGGAAAACTACGTCCAGCCTATAGGCATATCTCCTTTGGATGCGCTTTTTCTGTGCAGGAAAAAGAGCAGAGAGGCTGGTTATGTGGGTGAAATCGTATCCTTAGACCTCCAGCATATTAGCGCCCTATATGCCCCTGAGATAACGCCTGTAGTATCTCCTGTAGGTTATGGCAGCTCAGACAGGTCTGTAAGATATAATGTAAATGCTGACATATCTGCCGCAGCTCTTGCAGCATTTCAGTACAGGGAGGTTCCTGCTGCAACAAGGCATGTCAGCTATGTTCCTGCTGCAACAAGGCTTGTCTTCATGACAAATGTGGACGGTGTATATGATGAGGAACAGCAGGTAATCGACAGGATGGACCTGTATGAGGCCATGCATCATCTTAACAGGGGGTTGTTCTCAAGAGGCATGAATTCCAAGATAGCTGCAAGCATATATGCGCTGCAGCATGGCGTGGAAAGGGTGCATATAATCAACGGCCAGACTCCGTTCTCGCTGCTGACAGAGCTTTATACAGACCAGGGCATGGGTACTGTCATAACATCAAAATAGCCACTCAATAACAAGGTATGCAGCATAAAGAAATATCAGCATAAGACCATGCTTCCAGCTCAGCTCCTCTTTTTCCATAAAGAACAGACCCAAGGTGGTTCCTGTCAGTAACATTATTGCAGCAGTCCAGAGTATAGACGCATTGATCTGGAAGGGCCTTATCAGTCCGGTAAGCCCAAGCACCAATGCTGAGTTCGCTATCATGCTTCCAAAAACATTCCCGAACGCAAGGTTGCTGTGATGGCTGAATACCCCTCTTAGCTGCACGGTCAGTTCCGGCATAGAGGCCCCTATCCCTATTATAACCAGTCCCAGCAGATACGGCGATATCCCGAACACCCTCGATAGTGATATGGATGAATACACTAAAAACCTTCCTGAGACAAGAAGCACAGTCAGGCTGACAATGAAGATTATGCTGTCCTTGTATATGCTCTTCAATGCAACATTCTTCTTCATCTTGCCCAGTTCGCCTTCGTTGCGCCAGAGCCTGCTGATATATATGATAAAGGCCAGCAGCAGCACTGCGCCATCCCCGCGTGAAAGATAGCCGTCCAGCACAAGCACCATAGGAAGCATGACGATGAACAATGTGAGGATAGGGGCAGCCCCAAGATTGCTTTTAACCTTTATCTTTCTTGCAGCGACCAGCAATATGCCCAGCAACGGTATCTTGAAGATGTTTGAGCCAAATATCGTGCCAAATACAATGGACCCTTCGTTCATCATGGCACCGTTGAGAGCTGCAACCAGCTCAGGCAAGGCTGTCCCGATGCTCACGACGATGAAGCCTATCAGGTAGTCGCCAAGGCCAAGCTTCTTTGCATAGTTGGATATGCCGTACACAAGCATGTCAGCTGATTTCGACAGTATTATCAGGCTGATGAGCGCCACAATAGAATGGAAAACAACAGGTTCAATTCCTTGGATAAGCTCGATTATCATGTTTCAAAAGATTTCATCTTTTTCCTTACCTTGTCAAACACGCTCTCTTTTACTATGGCCTCTATGCCGGAACCTTCCTCTATCTCGTCCTTCAGCACCTCAACCTCTGAAAATGCCCTGTCAACCAGATACTGATTCCATCCTTCATACAGCAGCTTACTCCTGATCTTATCCTTGTCTGCTCCTTCATTCATCTCGCGCCTTATATAGTCCAGAAGCCTGGCCAAAGACTCTGTCTCGATGTCTTTTTTCTTCTTTTCTTTCTCCAGGTTGAGGCCTGACTTATTTTTTTCTATGACCACCAAGGATATTAGCCCCCCTAAGACAAATATCGAGATTATCAACGATGCCAGTTTGATGTCCTTCATAGGCAGCTCAGGGCTTAGCTGGGCAATCTCTGCACTATCAGCAGATGCCTCTATGATCCCGGTGTCTTCAGGCATATAGCTGCATGTCCTGCTTTCAGCAGGTTTTCTAAGCTCAGTGCCGCAGCTGTTTATATCCTCGCAGCTTCTCTCCTGGACCCTTGTTGCAGGGCATTCTTCAGGCGCCCACCTGCTGCAGTTCCATATTTCTGTGCACAGCTCCCCTGGCCCCTGGTTTAAGCCTGAGCCTACCCGCAGCGTTATATCCTGGCTCTTGGTCATGAAATTTCCGTCATCAGCGATGAACCTTATGGTCTCTGTGCCAGACCATCCCGGCTCTGGATACAGGCTTACGTTGTTCGCTACATCGATCACAACATCTATATGCTCATTGCCTTCAACACCAAATATGATATCCTGGCTGTCTGGCTCAGCAAAATATTCCCTTAGGTTGAATGCATCTGTAAGGTTGGTGCCTACAGCCCATTCCAGGTCTGGAAAAACCCTGATCTGTTCAGGGGGCCTGTCTAGTTCTACGACTATTATCTCCCATTCATGGCTGGTGTTTGAGCTGCCATCTGAGACCACCAGCTTCAGTGTCCGGTTTCCAACATGGCCTGCCTGAGCAGTATAGTTGTAATCATTTCCTGTATGCAGAACTGAATTGTCCAGAAGCCAGTAGCTTGTCAGGTTGTCAGATTCAGGGTCTGTGGAATTATGGGCAAAAAGCCTTGATTCTGTTACCATCATTATGAGGCTGGCTATTTGCGGGCTAACCTTAAGGATAGCAGGGGCGCCATTCAGATCTACATATATCCTGACTGTCTTTGAGTCCTGGTTTCCGTCAGGATCCCTGACAGTCAATGTAACGTGGTCAGTGCCTGCCCAGTCTGGGGGAATAGGGGTGATTGTTGCTATATCCTGCTGAACGCTGATGTTCACGTTGTCTTGGCCGGCGAAGACAATTTCCAGCTCAGCAAATTCATTGTCCTGATCATCGATATAGTCGGACAGGTTGACATCCTTGCTCTGCCCGGGCTCTAGCTCAACTGCAAACTCTTCTATCTGAGGGGGATATTTTGGCACCGCCAGCTTGATGTAGTAGTAGGCGTCCATGGTGTAGTTTGCAACTACAATACCAATCTTCATTTCTGTCTTATTGCCGGACACTGCCTGCTCTTCAAACTCATAGCTGACATATTCATCAGTTGAATTCACGCTCCAGTTTCCCTGCTCAACACCGAAGATAGAGCCATAATGTGCCTGAGAACGGTCGAATTCAAGATTCCTGCCTTGCAGAAGATCCACAGCGACTGTCCCGTTAAGTGCAGATGCCTTTTCGATGAATTCGTCTATGCTGCCTGTTATGTTGGCATGAATAGCCATGACAATGGTCCAGTCCATCATAAAGAAGTTTCCCATATCCATTCCGATGATTATGTGAAGCTCCTCCCGGTGTTCCTTATAAGCAGCAAATGCGTTGCATCTTCCGGACTGGGATGTGTTCGTTGTGATGTTCAGGTCATCTGAATCCACTATGAAGACTGATTCCCAGAGCTCCCTTATGCTCTGTTCTGAACAGTCTGTCGGTATTGCAGGGGGCACCACAGCTTGCCCCAAATACTGCTTGTTTGCCCTGAGCCCGAAGAAGAAAAGCCCATATATTACAGAGATGAATACTAGGAAAACCAGCAATCCATGTACGAAATATTCTTTTTTCTTTGTCTTCATATCATTAACCTGCTACTTTCAGCTCAATTATGTCTGTTATCTCTTCCTGTTCGGTATGCGCCTGCATTTCAAGGCATTTTCTCATTTTCCTGTCTAATACCTTATTCCTCAATTTTGTCCTCCACACTTTTTTTTGCTCTCTCAAATTTGATATACCATTTGTTGGAAGAAGGATCATAGCTGAAAACAACGTTGTGCTTTTTGCTCTTGTCGATTGCAAACAGCAGCGGCATAGGTATTGTGGTCTCGAAACTGCTGCCTCTTCTGTACAATTTTCTCCTGAATTCAACTGCCATTGTAATATACTTATTTTTTTACTTAAAATAATATAAATAAATATACTTATATATAAATATTATGATTCTCTGATAATTACAAATCAATAAATACTAGCACCTTCATCTAGGTGCAGATGATTGTAGAATTTTTCAAGGCATTCCTTTCTTTGTTCGTGATAATGGATGTTCTGGGCAACGTGCCTTTGTTCTGGACACTGTCTCATAAGCTTGGCAGAAGCCAGAAGGTCCATAGCATAAACAAGGCTGTCATTGTCGCCGGGATCCTTTTGCTGTGCTTTCTTTTCTTTGGAGATGCCATACTTACCTTTTTCGGGGTGAGTATCCACAGCTTCAAGGTGGCAGGAGGGATAATCATCCTGATAATCGGGCTTGAGATGGTTTTAGGCCTGAGGTTCAGGGAGACAAGGTTCGAGAAATATGAGTTTGCAGTAGTCCCTTTAGCTACCCCCCTGATAACTGGGCCAGGAGTGATAACCACCATCATCTTGCTCGCAGATTCAGTGGGGATCTGGCTTACCCTTGCAGCAGCATCCCTTAACCTTCTTATTACATGGATCTCCCTTATATATTCGGATAAGCTCCATAATTTCCTTGGCAGGCAGGGCGCAGATGTGCTCAGCAGGCTTATGGGCTTGATATTATGTGCAATAGCAGTTACTTTTGTCAAGTCTGGCTGGGTGCTGCTTGGCTGAATGCAAGCTCTTTCAGATAATTCCTATATCCCCTCATATGCAGCATGCATAATGTGTGCATCATCCTTATCGCATACAGCCTGTGGCTGTATGCTGCCTTATCTGCAATGGCCATATACAATGGTTGCCTTATATCTCGATATGGTCTGCCTAAGCCAAATAGCTGCCTTAGTCCCCTATGGTCAAGCTCAAATGCGATCTTTGCTGCCCTTATGCCTTCCCTATCCTGCCATAAAGCAGGGTCATTATCCTTAAGATACCCTAGAAATCCATGGATTCTGGATCTTGCGTCGCCCATCCTTCTTTCCTCCTTTCTGAGCCTCTTGAATGATATCCCTATCTCCTTATGATCATCAACACTTGAATAGCCCACGGCTCCAGACCTGTATTCCGGATCATAGGCAGCCCTGACATTGGTGACTTCCTTTACAAGATGCAGATACATCCTGTCAAGAACCTCCCTCGCTGCTTCATAGCTTCTGCTGAACAATATCCTGCTGAACATATCCGCCCTCGCTCCGGGTATTTCTGCTCTGAGCTCTGGCAGGTCTTCTGACCATTCTGCATTCTCTATGCCCGGAAACAGCAGATACTGGACGCTCATCTGCCTATTGTACTTTTTTTCCCATTTCGATAGCTGCACACCCAGGTTTACCTCAAACTCCCTAGAAAGCAGCATGAACCATACAGCCTGCCACATGCTGCCTGGCAGCTGCCTCAGGGCGCTGTCCATCCCGCTATCTGACCTTATATCTGCAAGTGTCTTGTCTGAAGCCCATTTTTCAGCTAATGAATTGTCCCCAGAAAACAGGTATGGCAGCTTAAGCCATTCCTCCCACCAGCTTATGTCAAATCCTACAACCTTCTTCTGCTCTTCGACATTTAGCGGAAGACCAAACGCTGCCTGGACAGATGTCTTGAATGCCCTGTATGTTTTCTCAAGCTGGTCTGTCTGCGGGTTAGCAGACAACAGCCTTTCCATCAATGCATCAATGCCTTCTTCTCTTCTTGATCTGTCCACTCCCAGATAAGCAAGTTCCCTGTCACCCAATCCAGCGATAGCCTGCCTTATCCTGGGGATGCAGCTCTGATGCATCTGTGACTCTGTATCTACATCAGCATTATCATACCTGATATCCACCTCCTGCCTGAACATCCTTTCCCAAAAAAAATCTATCTGTTCGTCAAGGTGAGCTAGCCTGTACTGGGCATTATGCCTGAAGTCCAGCCCTTTCGCTTTGGACCTATGCCTGAATGTGATAAGGTTAGGCACATACCTCAGCGCCAAACCGCCTATGAGCGCACCGCCGCCGATCGCCGCCGGAAGCCCGTAAGCAGCCAGATTGGTTATGCCCTCCAATCCAGCTTTTTTCAGCATGTATATCACAGCGCCTGCCAAAGCAGTGCTGTAGGGTGTTGACCTATACAGCCTGCGGCCGAGCCAGGTAGTGATGTTCCTTGCAGCCCCGCATCTGTATATCCTGCCGGCCTCAAGCAATGGTCTGTTCATTTTCATAAAGAGCTCTTTTGCTGAAATCCTTACAGTAATAAAAGATTTTCTAAAGCTTTTTATATCTGCGCAGCCAAACCGAAGAATATGCGCACAGCGATAATAGCCTCTAACAAGGATTTAGCCGGGGTGAATATTGTCTCTTTTTTGCATGGGATGGAGGATATACATATGATAGAGCAAGACACCATCTATGCAGATGATCTTGATATTGATGCAGATATCTATATATTCGCCACCCGGCACAGCTCAAAGAAAGGCATACCAACATTAAGCTGCCATACCCCTGGAAACTGGTCAGCTGCAGAAGCCGGAGGCGCTGACAGAAGAGTATGCATCTCGCCAGCTTCTCTGCTCAAGCAGGCATTCATATATATGAATGAGATGAATGATCTTCCAGAATTTCAGGTTAGCCTTGAATGCACCCATCATGGCCCTTATCTGGAAAAGCCATGCTTTTTCATAGAAATAGGATCGGTGCCAGAGCAATGGCAAAATAAGCAGGCTGGAAAGCTTATAGCTGATGTCATAATGAAGCTAAGGACGGACTCTTCCTGCAGATCAGCTATAGGCATCGGAGGCCCGCACTACTGCAACAACTTCAACAAGCTGCAGCTTAAAACGGAAATTGCAATAGGCCACATATGCCCAAAGCACCATCTGCAGCACCTTGACAGGGATATGCTGCAGCAGGCTATAGACAGGACAATCCCAAAGCCCACGCTCATCTATCTGGATTGGAAAGGCCTGGGAAAGTACAAGCAAAAGATCAGATCATTGCTAGAGGAATTTGATCTAGAAACAATAAGGTTAAAATAGCTATTTTTTCTCTTCCTTTTTCTCTACTTCTGCAGGCTTAGCAGCAGGTGCAGCAGCTTCTTCAGCTGGAAGCAGTTCCTTGATTATCGCATCAGGGATTCCTTCATCCCTTAGCTTTGCCTTGATAGCGCCTTTTTCTTTTCCTTCCATAGATGCTATTATCTCTTTGGCATTCTTCACAAACTCAGCTCTTTTCTTCTCCATCGTTTCTGCCAGTTTCTTCTTCTCCTCTTCAAGCTTCTTCTTCTCATCTGCGCTCAGCTCTGTTTTTTCCGCTTTTATCTCTGCATCAAACTTTCCGGCATTGACATCCTGTATAGCCCCTTTTGCAGGCTTTCCCTCTACAAGTATGCCCATAGAATTGCATGTCCCTATGATCTCCTTTACCTTCTGCTTCAGGGTTGTACCCAGCAGGCTGGATTCTTTCATCTTCGCTATCTTTATTATCTGCTCTATTAGGACATCTGCCACCTTATCTTCCAAGGGATTTCCAGAGCCTTTTTCAATGCCTGCCTCTTTCTTAAGAAGCTGTGAAGCAGGCGGAGTCCCGACAGAAATATCGAAATCCTTTGTATCTGTATCTATTTTTACCTTTACAGGCACCTTCATGCCTGCAAAGACCTTTGTCTTCTCATTTATCTTGCCTACAACCTGGCCGATGTTTACCCCCATCGGTCCTAGCGCAGGGCCTAAAGGAGGCGCAGCTGTAGCTTTCCCTCCTTCTACCAACACTTCAATAGTTTCTGTTGCCATATTGCTGGATACCTACATTTCACCAGGCCCGAAGAAATGCCTGGTCTAATCTGCAAGCCACCGGTCATCAGAAATCGAGTATGATTTATAAATCTTATTATTCTTCCTCAGGCGTGTCCCTTCTTATTACCTTGACTGCGTCCATCTTTACAGTTATTGGTATAGGGACGGCAGCTTCAAGAAGCTCAACCACAACCTCTTCTTTCTGCTTGTCTATCCTTGTTATCTTGGCCTTTTCCCTCTTGAAAGGGCCTGAGATTATTTCGCAGATATCGTTCTTCTGTATGTTTACCTCTCTTTTTACCTGCTCAAGCATATGCTCTATCTCATTGTACTGTATAGGCTTCGGCAGCACTCCCCTTGAGTATGGGATATTGAATGCAGCCTGCTCAGCATCTGTCCTGGTGGCAGCCTCTATAAATATATAGCCCCGCATACCGTGCGGCCTGATTACAGAATAAACCTCAAGCTTCTTTCTTTTCGCATTGGAGCCTATGAAGTCCATAACCTGGTCTTCTCTGTTTGCTGTAACCCTTACCGAATATATAACCTCGTCTTCTTGAGCCATCTTATCCTCCTATCATAACCTTGATCAGATGGACTATAAATCCAATCCCGCCGATTATAAGCATGCCTAATCCTGACGCCTTCACAATTGTCTTGAACTCATAGCTATCTGGTTTCTTTGTTACCTTGATCACTCTCCAGCATTCCATGCAGAAGCTTTTGAACTTTACGATTAGAGAATTTGCCATTTTATAAAAAGTCAATTCCTAGCTCCCTTTCGATTTCCTTCCTCTTCTTGTCTTTTGTCAGCCTTCCAGGCCCGAATATCTGTGAAGACTTCACCCCTGTTATTATGAGCATGGTCCTTATTGTCTTTGCGAGATCCTCGTATATCTGCGCACCCCATATGATCCTTGCGTTGTCAGCCAGCCTTTCTGATACTGTTTCTACCACTTTCCTTGCCTCATCAAGCGTCATATCAGGGCCCCCGGCAACATTTATCAGGGCTCCGTTGGCATTTGTCACGTCAACGTCAAGCAGCGGATTGCTTAAGGCTTTCTCTACAGCTTCTATTGCCCTGTTATCTGTGTCAGACTCTCCGACCCCTATCAGGCTTACGCCTCCGTTTTTCATCACCGCCCTTATGTCAGCGAAATCAAGGTTTACCAATCCTGCCTTTGTTACGAGCTCTGCAATTCCTTTGACAGCATTTGTCAGTATCTCATCAGCGACCTTGAATGCTGTATGCAGCGGAAGGTCAGGTGCCAGCTCTAGCAGCTTATCATTAGGTATGACAATGAGCGTGTCAACGATCTGCTCGAGCTTTTCAAGGCCCAGGGTTGCATTATCATATCTTGTCCGGCCTTCCATCGCGAACGGAAGCGTTACGACAGCAACAGTCAGTGCGCCGAGTTTCTTCGCGATTTCTGCGATGACAGGCGCAGACCCTGTGCCTGTTCCTCCTCCGAGGCCGCATGTGATAAATACCATATCTGAGTTGCCTATAAGCTTCTTTATCTCTGCCTCGTTCTCCCTTGCAGCCTCTTCTCCCATCTTTGGGTTGCTGCCTGCTCCAAGGCCTTTTGTGATGTCCTTTCCTATCAGGACTTTCTTATCCGCAGTTGTATACAGCAGGTCCTGGGCATCAGTGTTTATGGCGATGCTTTCTGTGCCCAATATTCCTACCTCGCTGATCCTGTTTATGGTGTTGTTTCCTCCACCGCCTGTCCCTATTACCTTTATAGAAGCCTTTTGTTTTGATAGGTATTCTTCAAGTTCTGCATCAGCAGTGTTTGCCTTAATTGCTTCGTTTATCTCATCATCAGGCTTTTGGATTACCTCCACTTTCCCCACCTCATTAACATACGATGTGAAATTACTTATATTTAAACTTTATTGTTTCTTTTTCTCTTGCTTAATGATAAATTCAATATCCTCGATTTTTGGGATTATTTCCTTGATCTTTTTGATGAGCTTCTCTTTTGCATCCTTGGGGATTTCATTTTTTATGGTCACCTTAGCCTTTCCTTCTTTGATCTCTGCCTCAACTTCCAACCCAAGGCTTATCTTCACGAACGATTCAAGCTTTTTCTTGTCATCGCTTACTATCTTATTCAGCCTGACTTCGTAGACAAGCTCTTTGCCAGCCAATGGGTGGTTGAAATCAACAAGTGTTCTGCCGCCTGAAACAGTCTTGATTGTAGCCATCATTCCGTCTATATTTACCTGCAGTCCAGGCATGGGCTGTACGTTCTGCTTGAGGAACTTGCTGGTCTGCACCAATTGGATCAGCTTCGCATCCTTTTTTCCGAAAGCATCTTCTGGCTTCAGCTCTATCTTGTATTCCCTGCCTACTTCCTTTTTCTCAAGCTGCTTATCCAGTCCCGGCAGGATCTGGTTTTCGCCTATGCAGATTACAACCGGGCCGTAGTTTGCATCCTGCAGCTCATTCTGCTTCGCTGTGGCTTCATCTGTAGTATCAAACACGCTGTTGTCGTCCTTTGTCCTGCCTGTATATTCAATCTCGACAAAATCTTTTTTCCTTATCTGAACCATTTTCTACCTCAAATTAAATTCCGTAGAATTATGCTTCTAAGAAATAGTCAGGCATTTATAAATGTTTTGGTGTCATGCAGGCTGATTTACGATCCCTTGCCACTTATCCAATATGCCTTCTGTTACAGCTCTAAGCTGGCCCCTGTAGCTTTCATTTTCTGGCTCCCTGAAATAGTTTGTTGCAGCAGTCCCTATGTCCAGTAATTCTCTTCTGTCCAGCTGTCTAAGGACATACCCTAGTCCATTATCCTCTATTGGATCTCCCGCAACCAAGCGCTGAGCTGTATGGCCCAGGTATCCCATGACTTCAGGATCTACATTTGGCCAATCCTGGCATGCAGCATATCCAAAAAAATAGATATATAGTTTGCTCAAAACTATATAGTTATCCTGTCCATTATAATCTTCAGCACATCTTCTGGTTTTTTGTCACTGGAATCGATGACAATATCATATATACTTCTGTCATATGGATCACAACCGTAATAATTTCGGTATCTCTTCTTTTCTGATGCCTGCCTTTTCTTAATTATCTTAACCATATCCGCTATATTATCAGCCCTGTCTCCATGCCTCTTGTCTTTCATTATCCTCTTAGCAGCTTCTTTTGTTTCACAATCCAGGAAAATCTTGAAATCAGCATGGGGTATAAAGAAGGCGCTTAGCCTTCCGTCTATTATGAAGTTGTCCTCCTTTTTTCCGATCTCTTTCTGCCTGTCATCAAGCTCCTTGTCTATGGCCTTGTCTTTTTCAGCCAGCTTGCTTAGCTCCAGAAGCGTCAGGCCTCTCTCCTGTGCCATCTGCCTCATAAAATCTCCAGAAGAATGATGCTTCAATCCAAGCTTCTTAGCCAGCAATCTCGCAACAGTTGACTTGCCTGATCCAGCCACCCCGCTTATCGTTAATATCATACTTATTATTTTTGACTATGACTATATATATCTTTTCGTTCAAAAGACAAAATATTTAATATATAATCCAATAACCATCTGCTATGAAACCCGGCATACTGGACAAGCTCTCCCTTTATCTTCTAAGAAAAGGCTTTACCATAAAGATATTGACCAGGACATGCTTTGATGTCCTGGCAAGAAAAGAAGCAGAGATACTGCTTGTAAAGATATTGGAGGATGCTAATTCCATATCCCAGGAGTATGCGCAGCAGATGAATTACATTGCCTCATATGTAGGGGCATCTCCCCTTATAATATCAGAAAAGGCAGGCCATTCAATCGAAGACAATGTTGTGTATTCCAGGTTTGGCATATATACACTTAACTTTGCCACGTTTAAGTTCTCGCTTGAGAACAAGTTTCCTTTCATAAAGTCAGACCATGCAGGACTGACAGCCCACATCATAGGCTATAAAATTAGGCACCTTAGGGAACAGCTTGGGTTGTCCCTAGGCGATATAGCCAGGAAGATAGGTGTAAGCAAGCATATGGTTCAGAGGTATGAGAAGGGAGAGGCAGACGTGACCATAAACAAGGCGCTGAAGCTTTATGATATCTTCGGCCACAAGGTATTTGAGAAGATTGACATCCTGCAGACACCCGACAAGCAGGCGCATGAGCTTAAGTCGGATGTAGGAAAAAAATATTCCGACCTTGGATTTGATGCCCTTGAAACAAAAAAAGTCCCCTTTGACATAATAGCCAAGAAAGAAAAAGAGCTTATCTTGACCAGGATAGGCGACAGGCCCCAGCCGCAGCTTGATTCGCTCTCCAAGCTTGTCGATGCTGATAAGCTTGTCATCTTCAAGAAGAAAAGGCCAAAAGACATCCCAGCATTGACAAAAAAGGAATTTATGGATTTTGAAAAATCAAGAGAGCTGGTGAAGTTTCTCAAGGATTTCTAAAATGAAGCTTAGCGTGATCCTTCCCTGCAGGAATGAAGAAGGATCCATAGGCAGGGCAATCAAGCAGATAAGACAGGTGACAGATCAAGAAAATACTGAGATTATTGTATCTGATTCCTCAACAGACAGCTCAGCAAGAATTGCGTCGGCTCTCGGAGCAAAGGTGCACAAGCATGGTAAGTTAGGATATGGTGTAGCCTTGCTCGAAGGAATGAAGAAGGCAAAAGGAGATTATATACTTATAGCTGACCCTGACGGCACCTATGATTTTCGGGATATACCAAGGTTTGTGTTTTTTTTGGACAAAGGCTATGATATGGTTATCGGAGACAGGTTCAGCGGCGGTATAGCCTCTATGCCTTTTCAGAACAGGATCGGAAACCGCCTGCTTTCAGGGCTGCTCAGGCTTTTCTTTAATTCAGATGTCAGGGATGCGCACTGCGGCATAAGGGCCATAAAAAGAAAATCCCTGGATAAGCTCGAGCTAAAGGCTGCAGGATGGGAATTTGCCTCTGAGATGGTGATAAAGGCGCAAGATATGAGGATAAAGAACATACCCATAGACTATCACCCCAGGATAGGCTATTCCAAGCTGAAGCCTATACCAGCCGGCTGGCGACATCTAAGATTTATGCTGATGTATTCGCCCAACTGGCTTTTTATGGTTCCTGGGCTCTGTTTATTTGTTCTGGGGCTGTTGATAATGCTTGTCTTTGTCACCGGCCCGGTCAGGCTTTTTGGCGTTCTGCTCTATAACAGGCCTATGATAGTCGGCAGCTTTCTCTCTGTAACAGGCTACCAGATAATCCTTTTTGGGCTCTACACAAAGGCCTACATGAAATCAGCAGGGTTCATCAGGGGCAGCAAGACCCTAGATCTTATTACCAGGTACATGAAGCTTGAGACAGGTATCTTGCTGTCAGCCATCTTGTTTATCATAAGCCTCATACTCTCTTCGATTGTCATTCTGGACTGGATCTCGAGGG
Organism: uncultured Methanosarcinales archaeon; assembly: GCA_964510025.1. Classification (GTDB taxonomy): domain Archaea; phylum Nanobdellota; class Nanobdellia; order Woesearchaeales; family DATDXC01; genus CAZDZV01. The sequence continues at coordinate 99,517 of CAZDZV010000002.1, read as the reverse complement.
GATTTCCGAGCCTGCAAGAGAATGTGTTCATGCTTGCCCTTACAGTTGCCATCATTGCGGTCCAGACACTTTTCTCCTCATTTTATATTAGCATGCTTCTTGTTGAGAAGTTGGGATAGCTTTTTATATCTCTCTAGTATTTGTGTGTGCATGAAGATAGCTGTACTTCACAACTATATGGATAATATCGGCGGAGCTGAGAAAGTCGCTCTGGTCCTTGCGGAGAATCTCAAGGCAGACCTTTACACCACAAATTTCTCGCTCGGTAAGATCCAGAAGATGGGTTATTCAGATGTAAGGATACGCACTATCGGAAAAATACCCCTGAACGCGCCTTTAAGGCAGCAGCTAGCCCTCATAAGATTCAGGAAACTTAAACTGGATTATGATTTCTATATTGTCGGCGGCGACTGGGCCATGTCAGCAGCTGTAAACAACAAGCCCAATCTTTGGTATGTACATTCTCCGATACGGGAGATATGGGACCTATATTCATATACGCGGCAGCATAATGTGCCAATGCTGGCAAGGCCGGTATTTGATGCATGGGTCAGCTATAATAGGTATCTTAACAGGAGATATGCAAAGCACGTCAATCAAATAGCATGCAATTCGGAAAACACAAAAAAAAGGATAAGAAAATATCTGGATAAGGACGCCAAGGTTATATACCCTCCTGTAGAAACTTCAAGATTTCATCACAGCAAAGAGAAAGGATACTGGCTGTCTGTAAACCGGCTGATAACCCATAAAAGGGTGGATATGCAGATGAGGGCTTTTAATCAGCTTAAAGATGAAAAGCTTGTTATAGTCGGCAGCTATGAACAATCAACACATTTCCGCAAATATGCAGAATACATAAAGAGCATCAAACCAAAGAACGTCAGGATAGTAAGCTGGGTAAGCCAGGAAACATTGGTAGAGCTGTATGCACATTGCAAAGGCTTTGTCACTACCTCGCTGGATGAGGATTTCGGAATGACAGCTGTTGAGGCCATGGCATCTGGCAAGCCTGTCATAGCCCCTGATCAGGGTGGATACAAAGAGACAATAAGCAGCAAGACAGGTGTTTTGATTGATAATATCGACCACAATAAACTGGCAAAGGCTGTAAAAAGCATCACTGATTCAGGATCCTATAAAGAGGATTGCATCAGGCAGGCAAAAAAATTTGATACAGCCGTATTTTTGAAAGAAATTAGAAAACTTACCAGATGAAAAAGACACTATTTTTGATGGGACATCCAAGATCCGGAACAACGCTTCTTGCCAGGGCCCTGGATGCTCACCCTTCAATCAGCTTCCTCAATGACGAGTGCAACTGTCTTCCATTTTTCCCCGATGCGAGAGAGCTGCTGCAAAATTCCACTGACAGACAGATAGCTGCCGTAAAGGTGAACCAGGATATAGAAAAGAACGTCCAGATGATAAGGGCAGAATTTCCAGATGCCTATGTGGTCCATATCATCAGGGACCCAAGAGATGTTTACCATTCTCTGCAGCAGCAGCAATATCTGCCGAAAACACCCTTCTATGCAGGGAGGTCATGGGAGCATGTAGCACAGCTTATATCCTCATTGCCCAGCTGTTACGAGCTTAGATATGAAGACCTTACAAGAGAGCCTGAAATGGAGCTGAAGCTTTTATCCAGCTTTCTTGGACTTAAATATTCAGCAAAGATGCTTGACTATGACAGGTCTCCTTTGCACAACCAGGACCTGATTGCCAGGGGATTTACTGTGAACAGAAAATGGAAAAAAAACCAAAACACAAAATTTGTTGAGGCAGCTGCCCACAGCATGATGGAAAAGTACGGATATGCCTATGCACATAAAATGATAAGTCCGGCGAGCAGGCTGCATCAGTATCTCCAAGAAAAGATGTGCTGCGCAAACACTTCAGGCTTCAAAAGGACCTTGATCAGGCAAATAAACAAAAAGCTATTCTGGCTAGTATACATGTTTAAGTTGCCATATGCATTTCCTATGCCCAATTCTGTGTGTATCGAAGCCAGCACCCGCTGCAACCTGAGATGCCCTGCCTGCCCCACAGGCCAGAAAAAAAAAGGATTATCAAAAGGATTTCTTCGCTTTTCTGACTTCAGAAATTTCATAGACAAGAACCCATTTATAGAAAAGATACAGCTTTCTAATTTTGGAGAGCCATTCCTCAATCCAGAAATATTCAGGATAATCAGCTATGCAGCAGGCAAAGGCATCAAGGTATGCGCTGATTCAACGCTTAATTGCTTCAGCAAAAAGATGGTGGCCAGATTAGTCACTTCAGGTATGCAGGAGCTTACAGTAAGCATAGATGGGGCATCACAGAAGACATATTCTAAGTACAGGGTCGGCGGAGATTTCAATAAGGTGATATCTGTTGTTCGTGAAATCAGGAGATATGAAAGGCCAAAGCTGAGATGGCAGTTTGTTGTATTCGAGCACAACAAGCACGAGCTTCAGCAAGCAAGGCAGATGGCTCAGGAGCTGGGAATGGAGTTTATGGTAAAGCAGGATTGGAGAAATCATAATAAAGACAACTGCTGCCAGCTGTGGCATATGCCCGTGATTAACTACAATGGCAAAATGCTTGGATGCTGCGAGCTTCATGATGAATCCTACAGCTTCGGCAACGTATTCAAGGAAGGGTTCTGGGCTGTCTACAGCAGCAAGAAGATGCAGGCAGCAAGAAAGCTTGTCCTAAAGAAAGCTGGGTGTGAAGAATGCAAAAGGTCTCGGTTGTAATACCTGTCAGAAACAGCGAAAAGACTTTGCCTAGATGTCTAAGATCTGTCACTGACCAGACCTACAAGGATTATGAGGTGATCGTAGTAGACAACAACAGCACAGACAGAAGCAAAGAGATCATCAGGAAATTCGATGTAAAATATTTTTTTGAGCCTGAGATTGTAAGAGGGGCAGCACGACATGCAGGAGAGATGGAATCAGCAGGAAGCATAATACTGATGACAGACTCAGACTGTATCGTGCCTAAGGGCTGGATCGCTTCTATGGCCAGGCACCTAAAAAAATACAGGGCAGTGCAGGGTTCTGAACAGCCAGCTCTGGATGGTTTCTGGAGCCGTTGTCGGGATCTCGAACACAGGAAAAAATTCCCAGGACAAAAGGTTGTAGGCAGCATCGACACGAAAAATTTTGGCATAAGAAAATCAGTTCTCAGGAGTATAGGCTTTACAGACAGGACCCTGCCTAGCGGAAATGATACAGACCTTTCTGTCAGGCTTGCCAGGAACAACATAAAGGTTGGATATGTGGATGTCAAGGTGAGTCATTTTCATCCAGAGTCTGCTATTGCACTCATGAAAAAGCAGTATTGCAGGGCCAGATGGACAGTATTCATATCAAAAAAATACTGTAGCTACCTAAAAAAAACAGATTTCTTCGATCAGACCTCTCAGACTGCAGGTTCTTTTTTCAGGTTCTTTCCAGGCATTATTGGCACATTTGTAAAGAAAGGGCCTGGACAGGCATATTATGATTTTGTGGCAGGGATCTCATGGAGGGCAGGGGTAGTAAGCGGATATGTGCGGGATAAACGGATTTAACTGGAAGGATAAGGCTCTGGTAAAGGAGATGAACAATTGCCTTAAGCATCGCGGGCCAGATTCTTCTGGATGCTATGCTGATGCAAATATCAGCCTTGGCCATACTAGGTTGGCTGTCATAGACCTTAGTGGAAGAGCATCCCAGCCAATGCATTATAACGGCAAGTGCATAGTCTACAACGGAGAGATATATAATTTCTGGGAGATAAGGTCTGAACTTGAAAAAAAGGGGCATAAATTCATCTCAAGATCAGATACAGAGGTTATCCTCCATGCTTATGATCAGTGGGGGGCCCAATGTGTAAGAAGATTCAACGGAATGTGGTCTTTCTGCATCTATGATGGTGAAAAATTATTCCTGTCAAGAGATCGGTTTGGCCAAAAGCCGCTGTTCTATTATTTCGATGGAAGCAGCTTTATCTTCTCATCTGAGCTTAAGTCTATCCTGAGGCATGAGGTAAACAGGGAATTTAACAGGGACGCAGTAGACCTTTATTTCAATCTGGGCTTTATCCCAAGCCCATACTCCATATACAAAAATATGCATAAGCTGGAGCCTGCGCATTCTCTGGTCTTTGACCTGAAAACCAAGAAACTGGATAAGCACAGGTACTATTCTTTAGCTTCAAGAAAAGCAGACATTGCTTCACTGATTGAGGATTCCTGCAAAAAAAGGCTGGTGGCAGACGTTCCTGTAGGCTTGTTCTTGTCAGGCGGACTGGACAGCGCTACTATACTGGCGGTGACAGGACTGGAAAAGACCTTTTCCATAGCTTTTGAAGGCGACTATGATGAATCAGCGAATATAAGGCTGATATCAGGAAAATATCCTAGCAGCAACACCATGCAATGCTTCACGCTGGATGATGCGGATATAGGCCTATATACATATCACTTTGATGAGCCATATGCTTCTGCTGGGGCGTTCCCAGCTTTCCAGCTTTCCCGACTGGCGAGGAAAAAAGCAACTGTTGTGCTCAGCGGCGACGGAGGAGACGAGGTATTTGGCGGCTATCTGCACTATATGCATGCAGCCAGGGTAGAGTTTGCAAAGAGCTTTCCAGCCTTGATAAGAAAACTGATCTACAGGCTGCTCCCAAAAAGGCGCATACCTTTCCTCTGGGACCTCAGGGAGATAGTTAGGTTAAGCCTTCTGCCCAGGTCAAGATATTTGGCAGAAAAAGATGCTGGACTGGCCTATCTCTCTCCTGCATTCAGGAAATGGGCAGATGAAAAACTTAGGTCTGCCCTCAAGACCTCTGATAATCTGACAGAGGCCATGATCAAATATGACATACTATACGGCACCCTGGCTGACAACTTTCTCGCAAAAGTTGACAGGACATCGATGGCATTTTCTCTGGAGGTCAGATGCCCATTCCTGGATCACAGGCTGGTTGAGTCAGAAACCGAAGTTCCAGGCATCTTTGTGACAAAACCGGACATGAAGAAAATATATGGGCAGATTCTTCCGAAAAAAATCCTGAAAACGAGGAAAAAGGGATTTACCTCCCCTTTTGCTGACAAGATACAGAAATATGACTTAAAGCAAGGTTTGCACAGGCTTTACAAGGACAAGGTTATAAGTGATGGATGGTATAGTTATTATGCCAACCTTAAGGGCAATGACAAGCTTTCTGACAACTACAGGATGCGCCTATTTCTTTTTTGGAGATGGTACCTTAGATGGCACCTTTCTGAAGGTGTACAATAGCCATACCATGCCGACAGCTGTTGCCAGGATGCCCCCCAGCACCATTGCCAATGCAACAGAAAGGTAATTGAGCCCTAGGGCAAACACAAAGACATATGCCAGAGGTACAGCAACTACAAATATCCTCACCGTATTGATGATCAATCCAGGCAGCCCATAGCCCATCGCCTGAAGGATCCTGCTAATCATCATGCTTGCTGCCATGAGCGGAAATGTGAACACATCTATCCTGAGGTACGGCACCGCTAGCATTAGCAGCTGCTCATCTGCCGTGAATATCCTCAGCAACATCTCCGGAACTATGAAGAAGACTGTGCCCGCTATAGCTGTTATCAGCAGGCCTATCTTAAGACCAAACCAGCTTATATCCTTCAGAAGATCATATTTTTTGGCGCCATAGAACATGCCCACCAGGGTCAACAGTCCGACTGAAAATCCGACTATGGGCAGCATTGCCACGCTCTCCAGCCGGGTAGCCATGCCAAAGGCAGCTACATGCATATTGCTGAAATAAACCATGAACCGGTTTAGGAAAATTACATATATGGATATCAGGAGCATCATCAGGGTGGCGGGCATCCCTACCTTTATTATATCCCTAAGGATGTCAGGAGAAAAATTGAAGTTCTTCAGCCTTATCTGAAGGTAAGATTTCCTGCGTATAGCCGCCATAAACCACACCAGACCTATGAAGAAGGCGATAGCTGTGGCGAGGGCTGCTCCCCTTATGCCCATATGGAAGGCAAAGATAAATATCGGATCAAGGATTCCGTTCAGCGCCACTGTGACAATCTGTATCTTCATCGGCGTCCTGGTATTGCCCTGCGCTGCAAATATTCCATTAAGGACATAAGCAGTAAACATGAAGACAACCCCCACCAGGATGATCGACATGTACTGCATGGCTAGCGCCTTGACCTCGCCTTCAGCCCCGAAAAGCATGAATAGTTCATCAAGAAAGATGATTCCGAAGACGCTTACCATCAGTGCAAAGCCTACTGAAACCAGAAGACCGTGCATAGCTGCATTTTCTGCTTCCCTTTTTTGCCTGTTTCCCAGAAATCTTGATATCCTAGAAGACATGCCTGTGTTGATACCAGAGTTGATGGCTATCAGGATGAAGAAGAGAGGCCATGAAAATGTTATCGCCGCCAATGCATCTGCCCCTAGCCTTCCGACGAATGCAGTATCCACTATATTATACAGGGTCTGCACCACAGTGGCTATCACCACAGGTATTGCCAGGGTGAACAGCGCCTTTCTGGGGTCCTTTGCAAACTCCTTGACCTTGTCCATCATTTTTTGTGAAGCAGCTTCCCTTATAAGCTTTCCTAAAGCTATATAAAGGCAGCTGGCCTGCCTGATATGATGGACTTTAGGGAAATAAAGCTGCAAGATAAGGACATTTTTGATAGGTATCTAAAAGAATTCCAGCCAGAGATATCAGAATTTACCTTCACTAATCTTTTTTCGTGGGCAAAGCCTAAACAGCACAGCTTTGCAGAGATAAAGAACCATATTGTTGTAAGGTTTGGAAAAAATAGCTTCTATGAGCCTATAGGCGATGATCCGGCAGCCATAATGGAAATCATTTTGGATAAGGTTGCCGGTGCAAAGTTCGAAAGGGTGCATAAGGCAGCAGATAGGTTTAAGGCTGAGGAAGACCGGGACAATTTCGACTATGTCTATTCCATAAAGGAACTACAGGAGCTTAAGGGAAACAAGTTTGAAGCAAAGAGAAACCTTGCAAAGCAGTGCATGCAGTACGGCCCGGAGGTATGCAGGCTTAACCAGGACAATGTTCACAAGTTCTTTGAGCTGCAGAAAAAATGGTGCAGCCTGAGGAGCTGTGAGCAGAAAAAGGCACTAAGCCATGAGAATGAGGCGATAACCACAGCTTTAAGCCATTTCCAGGAATTCAGCCTGTGCGGAGTATGCATAATAATAGACGATAATGTAGCCGGATTTGCAGTTGGAGAGCATCTTAACGACAATACATTCGTGGAGCATTTTGAAAAGGGCGATACAAGGTACAAAGGCATATATCAGTACCTGCTAAGGGAATTCGTCAGGGCAGTTCCTGAAGACTATAGTTTCCTGAACAGGGAGCAGGATCTTGGCATACCTGGAATAAGAAAAGCAAAGAAGAGCTATTCCCCTGTCAGGATGGTAAAGAAATATTCGGTCAGCTGACATATTCTCTGAGGATTTCTTTTGTATTCCCGATTTTACGCATATTTCCTTTTTCAAGCCATATTGCCTTATTGCAATAGGCCTTGACAATTTCCAGCTCATGGCTTACAAAAACAACAGATGCCCCGGCCTTCACCATATCCTTTATCTTTCTTACGCTTTTTTTCCTGAATCTCTTATCCCCCACTGCAAAAACCTCATCTAAGAGCAGGATTTCAGGGCCGCAATGGACCGCTATCGCAAAAGCCAGCTTTTCCATCATCCCGTCAGAGAACTGATACACCTTGGTGTCTACGAAATCATGAAGCTCAGAGAACCGCACAATGCTGTCAAGCCTGGGTTTGCTGCCGAACAAGGCGCAGCAAAGATAGATATTGTCTCTCATGCTGAGCCTGGGCTGCAGGCCTATCCTGAGGTTTATGAGCGATATTATCTTGCCTTTAGTTGTGACTGATCCGGAATCCGGCCTATAGATGCCCGCAATGATCCTCAATAAGGTGCTTTTTCCTGACCCGTTCGCCCCAACTATGCCGACTATCTCTCCTGAGCTGACAGTTGCGGATATATCCCTTAACGCCCAGAAGCTCTTTCTCGGTTCTTTGCCTGAAACCACTGATAGGATTCTTGCCAGGGTCCCGAGCCTTTTTCTATAGCCTATCCGGAACCTTTTTGATATTCCCTTTAGTATGATCCTTTTCATATCAGTTCAGCCAGTTTCCTCTTGAGCAGGTTGAAGATGGATGTTCCGATGACGATTCCTGCCAGGGCGTAAACCAAAGCGCCTGCCAGGACCCAGCTGCTCGGCCTGGTGCCATAGATTATCAGCTCTCTTGAGGCCCTTATCATGTAGTAAAGCGGATTGAACAGGTTCAAAAAAAACAGTCTTCCCTGCCCCCCTATATCATAGAATATGGGGGTAGCGAACCATAGCAGCCTCGAAGCAAACAGCCATATGTTCTCAAGATCAGGAAAATATACAGCAATAGCAGAAAAGCACAGGCATACCCCGAAGCTGAAGGCAATCAGCACCAGAAGGACAGGCAGGTAGAACAATAGTCTGAACACAGGGACCCCAAAATACAGCATGAGGGCCCCCAGGACAATGACCTCAAACATGTGCTGGAAAAGCGTCTTCAGGATAATGCTGCCAGCCAAAGCAGCCCTTGGAAAGTTTATGGATTTGATAAGATGCGCATTTTCATGGACTATCCTTGTCGCTTCTGTTGTCGTTCTTTGGAAAAAATTGAAGGCTATTATGCCTATAAGCAGGTACAACGGGTAATCCTGGATGCCTGTCCCAAGCCTGTCCCCGAAAACCAAGATAAGAAGCATGAAAAGGAGCAGCGGGTTAAGGAGGTACCATATAATGCCCAGATAGCTCCCCTCGTTCTTTAGCTTGAACTGAGCTACTGCTAGGGGAAAACTAAGCTTAAGGACTCTCGCCAGCTCCATAGTTTTATCTATTTACATTAAATTTAAATAAATTGTGATTCTACATGATAGAAAATGATAAAGTTGGTTGTGGGGCTTTTGCTTCTTTTCTCACCTGTTCTTCTGTCAGGCAGTTTCAGAAAGAAGAGGCTGGCTTATGTTTTGTCATTTGCAATAGCATTTCATCTGACGGTTGCCCTCATAACCCAGCTGTTCCATATTTTTTCTTATCCGGTTATCCTGTCCGTGCATCTGATCCTCCTGATTTTTATCCTCTTCAAATTCAAGAAATTCGAGATCAGGCTGGACTGGGGTCTGGTGGCTGTCATCATGATAGCTTTCCTGAGCATATACATGGTCCACTATAGCTATTCCGGGAGCTACCAGACACTGCTGCAACCAGAGTACCAAGATGCATCAAATATGAGATATCCTTACCCTTATTTTGCTGATGAGTGGTATGCTGTGTCTTTTATCAAGTCTTCAATAGAGTCGCAATCACTCCCCATGTCAAATCCCCTGATGAAGGATGAGCCATTCATCAATTTTGAGTTTCCTTTCCATTCCTTTCTCTCTGAGATAGTCCTGCTGCTTGGCATAGATCCCTTGACAGGCTACACCAAGATAGCTGTCTTTTCAAGCGTCCTGCTCTGCGTTTTGATATATCTTTTTCTCCGCCATAATAGCATCAGCCGCCTTTCATCTGCAATAGCAGCCCTCTCCCTGCTGTATGTAACCAACGGGGCAAACCTTCCGGGCATGTGGACGCTTATCCCTATAGTGCTTGGCACTATCACAATAGTCCTGAGCTGGTTTTTTATAGGTGAGACTATGTTTTTTGTGCTTTCTTTTATCACGCTTCTGTTTTATCCGCCGCTGGTTGTATTTCAGGCTCTGATGTTTTTTGTCTATTCCCTCAATGACCATGAATTCAGAAAGAAGATGGCAGTCTATCCAGCTATCCTGATGGTCGCAGGGATCCTCATATCGTTTGCCTATCTTGTCTGGAAAGGCTCATATGGGGGCATGCTGTCAGACATATGGCAGAACAAGATCCTGTTCTATAACCTCACAGGAGAATTCATACCCCAGCTTTCGATGTTCAACATAATACCCTTGTCTGTTCTTCTGCTATTTGCAGCTGGACTGTACTTTGTATTTAGGAAAACAAGGTGGCTGGCTGTGCTGTCCATCTTTGGGCTTTTTATGTGGTTCACATATTCCTTTGCTACGTTCCGCTTTGTCATAGAATATGCGCGTGTCATATTCTTTACGTCTGTCACTATGGTGATCGTCGCGGGCTTCGGGCTCCATTATACTGTCAGAAGCCTCGAGACCATAGATTTTCTTAGGAAAACCAAGGCTCTGCAATACCTCCAGATAGCTGTTTTGATTATACTTCTTGTATCAGCCTTCAGCTATACAAGAAGAGACAGCTGGAAAAAGCTTATAATAATAAACCCAGAGGGAAGAAGCCTGAAGCCAGCTGCTCCTGCAAACAGGTACCTGACAGAGGAGGATCTGAGGATCTTCAGCAATATTAGTGGCGAGGTCTTTCTCAGCTTTCCATGGAAAGGCACTGTTATTGGTGTAGCTACTGATAATTATCCCATAACAACAAAGCCAGGCACAATATCCATGAACAAGGATTTCTTCTACAAGTTTATGGCTTCTGGCTGCGAGACAAGGCTATCCATGGCAGAGAACATCAGCTATGTGTATACTGTGCCCATAGACTGCCCAGGCTTCGAGCTGATAGACACAAGCAGCGAGGGGCTGGGATTATATAGAGCTAAGACTTGACAGCCCTAAAAACAAAATCTTTAAATAGTACTGCTTATTCACTTTTTTTAATAATTCGGAGGTGGAAATATGTCAAGAGATGTACAGCCAATATTTATTCTGCCGGAAGGCACGCAAAGGACCACAGGGAAGAATGCCCAAAGGACAAATATAATGGCAGCCAAGATGGTTGCTGAGACAGTAAGGACAACACTGGGCCCAAAGGGCATGGACAAGATGATTGTCGACTCTTTAGGGGATGTTACAGTGACAAATGACGGTGTAACCATATTAGAGGAGATGCAGATAGAGCATCCATCTGCAAAGATGATCGTTGAGGTTGCCAAGACCCAGGAAGACGAGGTCGGAGATGGTACCACAACAGCGGTTGTGCTCGCAGGGGAGCTTCTTAAGAGGGCAGAGGACCTGCTTGACCAGGAAGTGCATCCGACCATAATTGCAAGAGGATACAGGCTTGCGGAAAGCAAGGCCCAGGAGATCCTGAAAAAGATCGCCGAGAAAATTTCAGAAGATGATGTTGACGAGCTTAAGAAGATTGCCATGACAGCCATGACAGGCAAGGGAGCAGAATCCTCAAAGGAAAAGCTCAGCGACATCGCTGTAAAGGCTGTGAAGTCTGTTCTTGAAAAGAGCAGCGGAAAGATATATGTAGATAAGGAAAATATAAAGCTGGAGAAGAAAGTTGGAGCTTCAGTAGAGGATTCTGAACTGGTGACAGGCATTGTCCTGGATAAGGAAAAGGTCCATTCAGGCATGCCTGACAAGGTTAAAGACGCAAAGATAGCCTTGGTTGATTCCGCAATAGAGATAAAGAACACAGAGATAGACGCCAAGATCCAGATAACAGACCCCAACCAGATGCAGGCTTTTGTTGACCAGGAAGAGAAGATGCTCAAGGCAAAGGTTGATAAGGTTGCAAATTCTGGCGCAAATGTGCTTATCTGCCAGAAAGGCATAGATGACATAGCACAGCATTTCCTTGCCAAGAAGGGCATATATGCCGTAAGAAGGGCCAAGCAGTCTGACATGGAGGCCCTGGCAAGAGCCACAGGGGGCAAGGTGGTCTCAAACCTTGATGACCTAAGCTCAGATGACCTGGGAAAAGCAGGTATGGTCGAGGAAGTGAAGGTAGGGGATGAAGAGATGACCTATGTCAAGGAATGCAAGAATCCAAAATCAGTGACAATCCTGGTTAGGGGCGGAACAGAGCATGTTGTTGATGAAGTGAAGCGTGCTATGGAAGATGCGATCGGAGACGTTGTTGCTACTTTGCAGAATGAAAGGGCAGTAGGCGGAGCAGGGGCCCCTGAAATAGAGCTGGCAAAAGAGCTTAGGAAATACGCTGACGGCCTCTCTGGAAGGGAACAGCTGGCAGTGACAGCATTCGCTGACTCTGTAGAGATTATCCCAAGGACGTTAGCTGAAAACGCTGGCCTAGATCCCATTGACATACTGACAGAGCTTAAGGCAGCCCATGACAAAGGAGAAAAGTGGGCAGGGGTGGACGTATTCACAGGCAAGCTTGAAGATTCCTGGAAAACAGGAGTTATAGAGCCGCTGAAGATAAAAACCCAGGCAGTAAGCTCAGCAGCAGAGGTTGCAGTCATGATACTTAGGATAGATGATGTGATTGCAGGCTCCAGCAAAGGAGAAGGCGGCGGAGGAATGCCTCCAGGCGGTATGCCTCCCGGAGGAATGCCTCCAGGAATGGGCATGTAATTTTTTTCTTTCTTTTTTTCGAAACTTTTATAAACTACAAAAATTAATTCTGTCTAAAAAGAGGGGATAGGTATGGCAGAGGATGACTCTTATGAAATAATGCCTTATAAGGAAATAGTAGCTTTAAAAAAAGAGCTGGAAAGCCTCAAGAAAAAGTCAGGCAACACTTCTTCTCAGGATCTTCTCAATTCCATGTCAAAGCTTACGAAAAGCATGGACTCCATGCTCCAGCTTTTCCAGACAGCAGCAGAAGAGATGAAAGCCGAGGAGACCACAGAGGAGAAGTTTGAGACAAAGATCAAGCCTCTGGTGAACAAGATCGATGAGGTCATAGAGCAGAACAAGATAATCGCTGAGGGCATGGTGGCTATCGCAGATATTGTGAAAGGCATGGCAAAAGGCCATGAAAAGCCAAAGCATCTGCCCCCATTGCAGCCTTCAGGGGGCTTTGATCGGGATCATGACAGCACATCCGAGCCAGGGTATCCACCCACTGATCATGATTTCAACGCTCCCCCTGATAGACAGGCTTTTGGCGCTCCGCCCAACCAAGGCCTCCCACCATTGGGTCCGCCTCCTCCTGCGCAGAACAAGAAGCGCGGCCTTTTTGGTAGATGATGGATTCTATTAACACAGAAGGATTGAAGGTTTTCATACGCCATCTCGCAGCTGCAAGCCTTAAATACAAGCATGGCAAGCCAGCTCAGAAAAATATCATGCAGGATTTTGAGAATATCGAGCATAGGTTTCTGGATGAAAAGAGAGAGGAGATAGAGGAGAGAGAGCAGGCAAGAAACCTGGAATATGAAGCCATGCTGCAAAAACTGCATTCCCAGAGCCAGAAGATGAAGCAGATGGAAGCAGAGCTCGAAAAGCTTCGGGGAAAAAAGCCGAAAAAGGAGATATTGGCAAAAATAAAGGCCCTTGAGAAGACATATAGGAAGCTCAGCTCAAAGAAGAAATACAAGCATGAATTAGATTATGTAAGGGCTAAGATCGATTCTCTAAAGGCAAAAGCAGCTAAGCTCTAGATATCCTTTGCCATTATCGTTGTTCTTCCGTTTGCTACAGCTCTTTCGCATGCTTTCCTTATGATTGCCTTAACCTTGCTGTTGAGCTCTTCATAAAAATCTGTAGCTACGTTTAGCTGCCTTTCGCCTGCTTTAGCCAGGTCTTTTATCTGTGTTCTCACAACCAATGATGTTCCCATAAGGATGCGATAATATGCAGCTTTTTAAACATTTTGAAAATTATATACTACTTGGTAGTAGTTATAAACCGAAAGCTTTATATAGGAGTTGATGATTTCTACTGACAATCTCAATATGAAAAGGTGATAATATGAATAATGGACCAAGATATAATGCAAGTGGCGTGGCAAGAGCAGTCGGCGCTTTCATGCTTCTTGCAACACCAACTATTGATGCTATTGCAGGAGAACCACCAACGCCAGTAGTGCAAACAGGCCGCCTATATACCCATAGCACAGGTGACAGGGTAAGCGGAAGATTTGTGCAATTTAATAATTCTGGTAAAACAACCACATGCGCTTTCTATACAGATGGTATTGATCTATTCTTAGCAGAGCTATCAGGACTTGATAGCGGTTATAGGCCAGAGCAAGAAGGAGTAATGGACGGTGTTCCCAAAATTCTTGCTCAAAGAATCTATAGGCTTGTATCAGATGAGCAACATAAAGCTGATAAGGAAAAAGCAGCAGCGGCAAGTACAGCAACAGCTGTAAATAGTGACACAACAGATGTTGCAGAAGTTGGGCCAAGGCCTGCAGCTTCAACGCCAAAAGCAGACTATTCTGGATTGCATATGGTGCCAGCTCAAGATGTCCGAAGAGTTGAATATAATGTGGGCGGTTCAGATGTTGTAGCTTATCAGGTCAATGTTGGACACAGAGTTCTGGAGATAGTCTATGCAACTGATGACTTGGACCCTAAGACAGAGGAGATAGGAAGAGACCTAAAGATAGGCGTCCCAGGAGACACTGCAAGAAACTGGCAAAGGACAGCCACACCAACATCCCTAGAGGTCCAGGTTGATCTGCCAAGATACCACGCTTTAGCAGCACCAGATAGTGAAAAAATATGGCTTCCTGTTCTTCCCGGTGAACAGACTGTTCAGACAGCCGCTCCCGAGACAGCCAAACCTGCTGATAAAGGTGATGCAGGCCCAGCTTTAGAGATCAGGGCAGAGCCTGTTCGGCCAGCTGGTCTATCAAAAGCTGAAGAAAGAGAAAGGACAAACACAGCTGCTGTCACTGCAGCAAGAGCAAGACCTGCAAGAAATCCTTACGTAAGGAAATAAATCATTTGTGGCAAAACCACAATTTATTTTTTTTATCTATTCTGCAGAAACCAAACCTTTCCAGCTGCACAACTTCCCCTATATTATCTAATGTCTTTTCTGCATACCCGCCTATGGTCTTTTTATCAGGCATCAGCACCGCAATCTCTGCAAATCTGTCTGCAGGAAGCCAGTGCATTATCTTTCTGCCTTTGTTCCTGAACTCCTCATAGCTCAACGAATCAAACACAAACCCCCTGTCAGTTTTCCTGAAATTAAGGCAGTCCATAAGCCTGCATAGCTCATTTTCCTTTATGGAATCCATGTCCTCTTTTGTGATGAAGAACTCGCCCCTCACCTTGAACTTTCTTCCCCCTTTCTTGTTGTCTGGATGGAGGTCCAGCTCAACATCCTGCTTAGGGGCTCCCTTGATCTTTATCTTCACCGGATTCCAGATGAAGAAATATCTATAGGCTTCAGCATCAACAGCATCCCTGTTGAACGCATCTATCATCTTGAAGAACTCCTCCTTGGTAACCTTCTTATCAGTGAGGCTTACGCCCACATCAACAGCATATCTGAGGAAGGCATCTGGCCGGTATCCTCTCCTCTTCAGGGCCTGGAGAAAAGGCAGCCGGATATCATCCCATCCGCTGTATTTGCCTTCCTCGATTGCATGTCTTGTCTTTGTTGAGCTTACAGGCATTCCCTCGAAGTTTATCCTTCCCACAAATATAGCCTCTGGAAATCTCTTGCCCAGGTAGTCATATATGTATCTCTGCCTCATCGCATTGTCATGATGGTCTTTAGCCCTTATGATGTGCGTGCATCCCAGTTCTATGTCATCTGCCGCTACAGCCATGTTCATCAGGGGCCAGACCCTGTATCTGTTCCCCTGCTTGGCGTGCCTTATCTCGCTAATCCTAAACACAGGAAAATCCCTCATGGCAGGATTCTTATTGTTTAGGTCTGTCTTTATCCTTGCCACAGCCTCTCCTTGCTTGTATCCGCTGAACATTCTTTTCCATCTTTGTTTCTGCTCTTTTGCAGACAGACCCCTGCAAGGGCACGCTATGCTTTCCCTTGACAGTCTTTTATATTCTTCAGGATCACAGTCGCATATGTATGCTTTTCCAACATCTATGAGCTTTTCCATGTATCTGTAGTAAAGCTCCAGCCTTTCTGACTGGACTATGACCTCAGAGATACCATCCTTGGTAAGCCACCTCGCATCCTCTTCCAAGAGACTGTAGGCAGGCTCATATATGTTTCCAGGATTTGTGTCTCCAATCCTGAGAATCATTCTCCCGTTGTATTTGCTGCAGAAAGCATGGTTCAGTCCAAGGACATAAGCATGGCCGATATGCATGGGCCCGGATGGAGAAGGCTCAAATCTCATAACCACCTTTTTTGCGTCCTTCAGTTCCGGAAGCTGCTTCTCCTCCTTTTTCTTTTTCTTGAAAAAATCAGGCGCGATCTCCCTGAGGATCTCTTCCTGTTTCTCAACCCCAAGCCTGTTTACTTCCTTTACGATCTCATTTACCTTTATGCTAGCTTGTTTCCTGTCCAGCTCCTTTTCCTCAGAAAAAAGCTTGCCTATCACAGCCCCTGGATTAGCTTTTCCATCGTACTTGACAGCGTTCTCCAGTGCATACCTCCTTATTTTCTGTTCATTCATGCAGCTTGCCTCATCATCCCTTGCTTGGGAATCCTTAGCTTTTTTACATCTTTCGGAAGGCTCATCTCCAAGGTTGTCAGCACCTGAGGATGTGTCCCTTTTTTCCTTTCCAGATAGAGCTCATGCACCCCATCCTCAACTTCCCTGCTTCTCAGCTCATATCCCTGGGACGGCACATCCACATACACCTTATCACCGCTTACCCTGGCATTGTAGTCTGCCACCATCCTTCTGGGGATCTTGAACCTCCCTTTCCGAAGATACAGTTGCTCTCCCTTGGCAAACTCTTGGCCTTCTCTTTCCTCAAGATAGTTTTCCATCTCTCTTACAGCATACTTTACAATATGCTTGTCAAGCATCCACTGGTTCATCGGCAGTATATCAGCAGCTGTGCCAAATGGTGCCACATATTTCGCGATCTCAGCCAGTGTCATCAGTCCAGCTCCCTTGAGGTCTCCTGTCTTTAGGGTATAGTATGCAGTATAGGGCAGCTTCAATAGCCCGTAATGCAGCAATTTCCCTAATGAATATATGCCGAATCCAGCTGTGCCCAAAGCGCTTGCGTATCTCAGTACAGCCTCTGCAGGCCCAAGAATCCTGTTCGCCTTATCTACAAACCTTGCAGCTTGCTGAAGATATCTGTATCTATCCATCGCCCCGTCCACTATCTCCGATAGCTTATACCTCAGCTCTCCCTCTTCTGCAATAGCCTGCTGTATCTTGGGGCTTTTGTCTATGGCCTTTCTTACAACATCCTCAAGGCTCATTTTTTGCTCCCCTTCTTCACCAGCTCTTTCATTATTTCCTGTGAGGTAAGCAATCCTTCTATCTTATTCTTCCTTAGAACAGGTATCACAATGATATTGTGCTTGGCAAGCTTAAAATAGCAGTCAGCTACTGTGTCATCGTAGCTGCATGCGAATATAGGCTTTTTCATTATCTCTTCAACCTTTGTCTTCTTTGCGGACTTTCCAGCTGCAACAACATCATTCACGATATCGACAGTGCTTATCACTCCCATAGGTATCTTCTTCTTTGTGACATATACATGCCTAGCTCCTGTCTTCTTTATGAGCCTGGCAGCATCTTGGATAGCCTTTCCATACTGTATCTCATAATGCTTTACTAGACTGCATTTTCCAGCTTTTTTCATCTTATCTCCTCCATCTTCCTGGTATTCCCGGCATGAAACCTCTCATAGGCTTTGCTCCCCTGAAAGCCAGCCTTGCAGCTTTTCTTGCTGCTTTTCTTCTTCTCTCCCTGAGCCTTCTTGAATGGAACCTTATCACTATAAGCATGTCCCTGAAATAATTTATCACCATTATCCGGGCAAACCCCCAGACTAAAAATCCTGCTCCCAAACAGACAAGCGCCAGAACAATGGCTGCATATGTGCCGCTCCACTTCCCTACCTCTTGGATTAGCCTGGTGATGGCTTTTTCTGCATTGCTCGGATCTTCGATGATAGTGGTGACAGTCCTGTTCATCTGCCTCCAGACGCGCTTGCCTTTCATTATATCTTTTAGCTCATTTATCCTGGGCTCAAGCAAGGTGTTTAGCCTTCTCCGTATCTGGTCCTCTATCTTTATCTTGAAATTCGGCTCAGCAGCCCCCCATTTAAGGTGCTCCCATATCGACCTTGCATCTCCCTTTGTTACCGCCTTGGCAAGATCCAACACCCCTGGAAGTTGCCCCTCAAGGACCTGCACCATATAATAGTCCCGGAGATTCCGATGGATGTCTTCTACAGCCTGTTGCTTTGATTTCTCCAGAAGCCTAAGGACCATCTCCTCAACCTCTTCCATGCTCATATCTTCCCTTACGTTGGAAGCATCAAAATTTGGGTTTTCCCTTGCTTTTTCCTTGACTTCCTGGGCCATCTGTCTGTAGTCTGACCGTATCCTCCGAATAAAATCATCAAAGATTGATTCTGCATATCTCTCAAGAACAATATCCAGCTGCTCTTCTACAACCTGCTTGTTTTCATCTAAAGCAGCCTTTGCCAGCTCCTCCTGTTTTGCCTTTGGCAACCCATCAAAGAAAGTCTGGACTGCATTTGAATCAGCCACCAGTCGTTCAAACTGCTGCAGTGTCTGATGATGGTATGTTGGCCTCAACAGCCACAATAATGCCCATATGACAAAATACCATAATGCTGATTTGGCTGTTATGCTTCCTGCCTTGAACATCACTGACAGCCTCTCCCTTAAAAGCCTTCTTCTTCTCTTGTCCTTGACAAGTGCCGCTAAATACCTGAGGAACCTTCTGCTCCTTACTATATGGGGGTTTGCCTGGATTGCCCTCACAAGCTCATACACATCTCTTGCAGCATCTCCTCCATGCGAATAAAGGTTATCTTCAAAATCAACAAGCTCTTTGTCGAGCGCCAGCCACCCTTTTGCAGCTTCCAGCATATCTGCAAACATCCCTTCAACTTCTTCCCAACGGCAGTTTCGCGCAGCTACTGTGAAATTTCTTCCTTTCTTATACAATATTTCATCCAGACGATTCTCAAATTCAGCAATTTTGGTCTCGATCTCCTCAGCTTCTCCCTGTTTGCTTGTCTTAAGCGCTGCTACCAGCCGTTCATGGTATCGCCTGAGGATGTCTTCAGCCTGGACTATTCTACGAAAGATTCTCTCAGTTTTTTTCCCATCCCTTTCCTTGATAGCAGCCCCTAATCTACTGAAGAATGGGCTTTCATCCTGCAGCAGCCTTTGCTCTCTTCTGGCCATCTTGCTGGGTTGCCTGAAATCCATAATCGCTTCTTTATCAGGAGATTATATAAACTTTATTGTGGCTCTTCCACAATTAATTGACATGTTTTAGTGACAACAATTTTTTGGCAAACCGAAAACTATATAAAGGAGCCCTTACACTAAATTATGCTACATAAGACTAAAGGGGCATTCTTTATGGCAAGAAACACTTCTATTATACCCAAGGCACCGTGCGCCAGGATTCTGTCTGACCAGGGTGCTCCACGTGTTTCTGAAGAGTCGATGGCAGTTTTCTCTGAGATCATAGAGCATATGGCAGAGGAAATTGCAGCAAGAGCTGTCAAGATAGCCAGGCATAGCGGCAGGAAGACTATCCTGGCAGGAGACATCAAGATAGCTGCTGAATAAGATTTATATAATATAGCCTAATTCTTGGGTTTATGGGCCGGTAGTTTAACCTGGTAAAATTCTCCCTTGGCTAGGGAGAGATTCCGAGTTCAAAGCGATTTTTTGCCCTAGGCAATGTCCTGAAAGTCTCGGCCGGTCCATTCTTATGACACAGATAATTTTTGCTACAGACCTGCATGGAAACAAAGCGCACTATCATAAGCTCTATGAGCTGGCTAAAAAGAGAAATATCAGGAATATTGTAATAGGGGGGGATATCTGCCCGAATGAGAGGGTGGAAGTCAATCATGATATAAGGCTCCAGAGAGAGTTTCTTGAAGATTTTGCACTGCCGCTCGCCAAAAACAACCAGGCTATACAGACATTCCTGCAGATGGGGAATGATGATTTCAGGATAAATATGGATATTCTGGAGGATGCTGACAAGAGAGGTATCCTTTGCCTCACGCACATGAGGGCCAGTGATATAGGGGGCTATAAGATCCTCGGCTATTCTTTTGTGAATGAGCTTCCTTTTCGCCTGAAGGACTGGGAAAAGATGGATGATCATAGCTCAGAGCCTCTTACAAGCCCTGTCCATGACATCAGGGGCAGCAAACCAGTATCCGGAACAATACTCCAGGATATGGACAGGATTAGAGAAATGTCAGATCCAAAAAATACAATATATTCAATGCACGCTCCTCCTTTCAATACAGGTCTTGATCTGTCTTTCAAGGGCCATGTGGGCAGCAGGTCTATTAGGAGGTTTATCGAAAAAGAACAGCCTTATCTTACGCTTCATGGCCATATCCATGAAAGCCCGCAGCTCTCAAACCAGTATAAGGAAAAGATTAATAAAACAGTTAGCATTAACCCAGGCAGCACTAATGATAAGCTTCATGCTGTCATAGTCAGCCTTGAAGATTTACAGGCAGAGCCCATAAGATGGTGAAAGCAATATTATTTGATTTTTGGGGAACAATAGTAGAGAACGGAGTATTCCCGAGCCCGGTCAAGCAGGTAAGGTTTATCATGGGGCTGGATATGCCTTTTTCTGATTACATCCAGAAGTTTGAGGAGGTTTTTATGCTTAAGGAATATGAAAACCTTAACGAGGCATTCCTCAATGTGTATAAGGAATTTGATATGGAGGAAGATAAGGAGGATATAGAGAAGCTCATAGGGATGTGGAACAAGAACAAGTTCTTTGCCAAGCCATACCCCGATACCAAAAATACATTGGAGAAGCTGAAGGAAAAATACAAGTTGATTCTTGTCTCCAATACAGACTGCTTCTCAGTAAGGGAGGTTCTGGAGAAATACAGCCTTGAAGAGTATTTTGACCACATCTTTCTGTCCTATGAGGTCGGCAAGCTTAAGACCCATCCGGGATTTTTCGGGGAGATCCTAAAGCAACTGAAGCTTAAAAAAGATGAGGTTGTTATGGTGGGCGATAGCCTGCAGTCAGACATGAAGCCAGCTGAAGAAGCAGGCATAAGGAGCATACTGGTGGACAGGCGTATGAAAAGGGAGTATAAGGAAAAGGCAAGGTATCTGAGCGAGATACCAAGGTTGATCGGTGATTAGATGGAATGCATTTTTTGCAAGATAATAGCTGGCAAGATACCATCTGCTAAGGTGTATGAAGACCATAGCATAATCTCTTTTCTTGACATAGCGCCCGCCAATAAAGGCCATATATTGGTGCTTCCGAAGAAGCATTACGAAACATTGACAGATACTCCGGAGACAGAGGTCGCAGGTCTTTTCGCCGCTGTAAAGAAAATTGAAAGGGCTTTGTCTTCAGCCCTCGGGAATGATGGCTATAACATCCTGATTAACAACAAAAAAGCAGCAGGCCAGCTTGTTCCGCACATTCACATCCACATAATACCAAGGTTTGCAGACGACGGCATCAGGCTTAACTGGAAGCCCCAGAAATATAAGGATGACGAGATCACCAAGCTGGCAGAATGGATAAAGAAATTCCTATAGCAATCTTTTTAAACAATCAGCCAATTCTCAGAAACAGGCCGGTGTAGTTCAGCCTGGTTAGATCGCCACGCTCATATGTTTTGAGCGATGATCCGGAAGGAGATGATTATCGCTAGCTAGGATACGTGGATGTCCCGTGTTCAAATATCAGACTGTGCCAGCACAGTTTTGTTGAAAGTCACGGCACCGGCACTTTTTTTTAGAAAAGCTTATATACATCTTTCACTGCTTATCATATATGGATATTGCTGAACTTGAAGACACAATATGCGCTTGCACAGATTCCCAGCTAAGGGAGATTCACCAGCTGATCACCATCATCAGAGAGCTTTGAATTCTTTGGCATAAATCATTTTCTTGATAAAAAAGCTTGTTAACCTATTTAACATAGAAAGATTTATATACTAATTCTGTTAGTTTATTTAACAATGTCTTCATATGCAAAACTCAATGAGTTATTTCTATTTACATATTCAACAAAACACCTCCAGAAAAAAGATAAGATAAGGTTCTATTATTCACTTAAAGGCCGGGATGGCAAGAGCGGCATAGTAGCTAAATATGATATAGAGCACCTTGGAAGAACAGTGCTTCTGGTGCCTTCCCAGTTTGCATCTGATGTGAAGCAGTTCCTGGAGCTATGGGGCTGCACGTTCAAGGTGAGGCAGGTTTACATAAAAAATGGATAAGACAACATTCAAGCAAAAGGTTCTTTCCCATAAGCATGGATACCAGCTGCTAGAAGCTTATGACAATGGATATATCTCTAAAAGGGAGCTCCTGATCAAGCTTGATGATGAGGTCCAGGGAAAAAAGAGGAAAGAATGGCTTGATCTGCACCAGAAAATAAACAAGAAATCGCCTATCGAACTCAAGGGGACTCCCAAAAAGAAGGCTAGGAAGCGAACAGGCAAAAGGCAGATAAGATATATCGACAGCTCCTTTGAAGATTACCTAGACCAAAAGAAAAACCCATTGAAGCCCTTTAGTGAAAAAGATGTTGAAAGAATAAGGAAGCAGTGGATAAGAAACCAGCTTAGAAGAAAGCCGGCCCCGAAAAAAGAGCCGCCAAAGCCCGCTGTTGTGGCAAAGCACTGCGAAGTAAAACCAGCTCCGCAGAATATCAGCTGGGAGCAGAAACAAAGGTACCTGTGGAAGGAGGTCAACTGGGGGATATACTTGAAGGTTCTGCCTGTTATAGCCTTATTTATCCTGGGCCTTATCTTTGTCATCAATCCAGGCATGACAGGATTCACCGTTGTAACAGAGGAATACAGCTATCAGGATCCCCTGAACCTTGTCCTCAACCAGACTACAGAGTATATCTGGCTTGTTCAGAACCCTTCAGAGATTAGATCCATCAGCCTTAGCGGCAGCATCCCCCTTGATTCTGAGGTGAAGATCACTCTTCATGAAAACAACACAGAATACATTGTCTTGGACACAGGCTATCTCATAGACCATGCTATATCCAGATCATCAGTCAACCTTTCTGAGATGGTGATCAGCTACAACACCTCTGAACAGACTTCCGGCCTTAACAAATCGATAGTCGCGAAGCTGGAATATGACCCAGGAAGCAGCTATGACATAGATAACAACGGCTTTGAATCTACAAGCGGAATAATCGATTTCACTGTAGAGGACAGCGAGTTCAGCTGGGATGTAGACAAGGATAAGCTATGCACGCACTGGATAGTGAAGAGCATGGACACTGCAGATATCACAAAACTCTGCTATGGGGACCATGAATGCTGCAACTTCATAGATCTCCAGCCTTCAAAGGAAAGCTGGGATGAGCCCTTTCTGCTCAATCATGGCTCTTACGGAGCCACCTACAAGAATATTGTCAGCAGCCAGATCATCTATTTTGACTACAACCTTACAGTGGACAACCTATACTTTGAGGTGCTCCATTCTGCATTTGCGCACCTTTCTGCAGGATTCCATCCCGAGATGATATACTTTGAGGATGCGTGCGTTGAAACATGCACGCTGAAAAATTTCAACAAGAGCAAATATCTGCTGAAGATAGACATCAGGAATACCACTTTGGCGCTTGATTCAGTGGCTTACACTTCAGTTCAAGAGATTCCCAACCGGCCGCCAAAATGGGACGTCATTCCAGACCAGAAGATCGATCCAGGCCAGCAGCTGGTGCTAAATCTCACTGACTACATCTCTGAACCTGACAATGATAATCTCATCATCAGCTGCCATAATGCAGAAAATCTCAGCGTTATACTATCGGATTACAGTGCTGCCATAGTGCCTGATGAGGGATTTTCCGGCAAGCAATACATATTCTTCAGCGCAAACGATTCTGAGCTGGTCTCTGTTTCGAATACCTTTGAGGTAAATGTTGCAAAGAAACAGGTCTTCAACAGGACAGAGACAGTAAAACAGGGCATCGCAGTGATCGGCAGGCCTGTAAAATGGCAGAAAAAAGTCAGGCTTAACGCGACAGCCAGCAATGTAACCCTCAACATATCTGATGAAGCGCTTAATTTCACTGCGAGGCGAATAAAGCAAGGGATGGAAGAGAAGATAGGAGAAGATAAGATCACTGTGATCCACAAAGGCGTCCAGAAAGAATATGATGAATACCTGACTGACAAGAAGCTTGAGATAATAGATGATGAAGTGACAGAGCTTCTTGCCGAAAAAAGGGAAAATGTGCTCAACAAGAAGCAGCTGAAGGAGATAAATACAAAGCTTATTGCGCATAAGAACCAGAAAAACCATCTTACAGGATATGCAATCTCCGCCGAAAGCAAAGGATGGTTCATAAGGTTCTTTGAATGGCTTTTTGGCGCAAAGATTGAGTTCGGTAAGCCGCCGGAAACAAGAAAGCTGTCAAAGAACGCAAGAGGATTCTCCCTGATAACCGGGATGTTCGGAGCAGAAGCTGTGCCAGCTGTCAATGAGACCAATGTGACAGAGATAGTCATTGGAGATGAGGTTGACGAAGTTGAGGTAGAGTATTACACAGAAGGCCCGTATTCAGCTGAAGAAAATGTCACAAATAGGTCTAAGCTGATAAAGATAATCTCGGATATCCACTATGAAAATGTCCTTGCTTATACGGATATAGGCCTTCCTGTGCCGGAGTCAGGCATCTGGCTCTATTGGGAGGTGAACGGGACACGAAAACAGGTCGACTTTGAGCCGTATGACAGAGACAATGACGGACACGTCGACTATATCGAATGGATTGTACCTCATCTCTCCAACCAGTCTTATCTTCTCATAATCGAGATAACAACAGCATATCACCTTGACCAGGACAAGGTATTTGTCTCAGACATCTACAGGGAGGTAAGGGAGAAAGACAACAGCTGGTCTGAGAAGATACTTCCTGATGAATATGTGCGCGTCTCTTTCGAAGAGAACCTGACATCAGCAAACGATATCACCATATACGCCAGGAGCAATGCAACCTCTAGGATCCACGTCTACACCAAAGATGGTGCCAGCCTGCTGGCCTCTTTCCTCAATATCACATCAGAGGCTTGGCACAAGGTTTACCTGGCCGGGCTTAATTCAACAAACGATGCTTTCGACCTTAAGATACTGGATTCAGCTGTGGAATTTGACTATATTGTCGACCCCACCATATATAATGAGTCAAACAATACTGTCTATCAGTGCGGTAATTTGACCGACCCTGATGTTGTCTATACCTTGAATCAGTCCATCAACACAACTGAAACATGCATCAGGATACAGGCCAACAATGTCACCTTGGACCTGAACGGTTTCAATATCACCGGGGATAGCAATTCAGTGGACGATTACGGAGTATATGTTAAGGGCTATAACCGTTCAACAATCAAAAATGGCGAAATATACGGCTTTGGAAGGGCTGTGAGCCTGACCAGAGCCTATAATTCTACAATCTCAAACCTATCCTTCTCATCAGTGGGTAATTTTGGCTTCCTGTCGACCATATACGGGCTTCATCTGGATTATTCCTTCTATGCAAACATAACCGGATGTGAGGTTAACTCGATGGAATCCACCTTTTCAGGTATGGCGTATGGCCTCTATCTCTCAAATAGTGACAATAATACCATCAGCAGGACAGCCACAAATCTTTCGGCTATCAGTTCTGACTATGGGATATATCTATCTTATTCTGATAATAACAGCATGAAAAGCCTGAATGTAAGGAGAAGCGGCGGGCTTTATATGGAGCGAAGCAATAAGAATGATTTCCATGACATAAATTTTACGAGCAACCGCCTTTACATCTATTACGGTTCCAACAATGCTTTCGATGAGATCAGCCAGTGGAACTGCACCTCCCAGTGCATCTACCTATACTCAAAATCACAGTATAACAGATTTAGCACCATGTTTTTGAATTACAGCGAGGATTCAGCCAACGGCATCCATCTTTATTCAGACGGTCTGGCTTCGCCCATATCCCATAATATTTTTGAAGATATAAATGTCACAGCTATGTCAGGAGATGATATACATCTCCAAAAAGATGCTGATCTGGGCGGCGTAGCTCTAAATAATACGTTTGTGAACGTATCTTATTCCGGTACAGATGCTTTTTCAGGTGCAGGAGACGGAGCCATGCAGCTGACTAGAAAATGGTACTACAATGCCTATGTTGAAGACACAAATTCGATAGCTGTCGATCAAGCTGGCATCTATATATATAATGTGTCGATAAAAAACCAGGTGAACCTCACAACCGGCGGCGATGGGCTCACCGAGACAGCGCAGCTGACCGACTATATAAATACAGATGGCACAAAAGACCATTATAGCAACTACACCATGAACGCTACTGCTTCAGGTTATGATACAGTTACCCATAGCTACAATCTCAGCCTTGAGCATAATATCGAAGATGAATTTACACTTACGCTTCTTCCGGATACAGGCCCGCCAAGCCTTGAATTCATAAATGATACTCCTGTCAACGCTACCTTGCAGAGGCAGGACTGGCTGGAAGTCAATGTCAGCATAGCCGAAAACGACCTTAAGGAAGCTAAATTTAACTGGAACGGAACCAACTGCACCCTGTATAATGATTCGCTTGTTTTGTTCATGAACCTCAACAACCTCACTGCGCTGGGGGAGAATTCAACCCACATAGCTGATCTAAGCAGGCAGCAGAACAACGGCACCTATGTGAACAACAGGAGCATAGGATCCGGCATAGATATCGGCGCCTCAGGTTTCAACCGGTCTGCTGGAAAATACCAGGGCTCTTTTGAATTCGATGGCGACTGGGATTATATCAATCTTGGCCAGGATGTTTTCTCAGCTGCGCAGCTTGAAAAGGCCACCATATCTCTCTGGGCCAAGCCCTACAGCCTGGCTCCGACATGCGTTTCAGATAGCTGCCCTCAGCTTGTATATCTTGAAGGCCGGATGATCCTCTACCAGGATGAAGATGACACTTTCTACAGCTATATCTGGGATGGAGAGGAGAAGGTCATTAACTCAAAGACAACCATAGAAAAAGACACATGGTACCATATTGCTGTGACATGGGACGGCACAGACCATATCCTCTACATAAATGGAAACCAGGAAGATAGCATAGCTGCCGGATCCCCTGATTTAGATGCAGTAAGCAATAATGTAGCGATAGGGGCAAGACACTACCTTACTTATGGTTTCTTCAACGGCACAATCGATGAGGTCAGGATATGGAATATATCTCTTTCAGCAGATGAGATTCAGCAGCTTTATTTCAGCAACCTGTATAAGCATAACAGCTCACAATGGTACATCATTGCAAACCAGAGCAAGAATTCAACGATAGGCTTAGTTGAAGGCACCTATACCTATCAAGCCTATGCATATGACTCCGCAGATAACCTTAATGAATCAAAACAAAGGACCATCTACGTAGACTATTCTGCCCCAACATGGGATGAATATCCTGCCAACGCACAGCTTGAATACACTGTAGATCACCTGAATGTCGACTTCAATGCGTCTGACATGCTGTATGTCTCTTCTTACTTCATAAATGACACAGTACGCTTCAATATGAGCATAGAAGGTATCCTGGGCAATGCAACACTGCTGGACCAGGGCGTTTACTACATAAATGTAAGCGTAAATGACACCTTGGATCAGGTAAATAGCACCGACATCAATATCAATGTAAGCTCTAATTCCGATTATCCCCAATTTTCAGGATATGCAGTCAATGATTCGCTTCTGGGAGCTGACGATTATGCAAAGTTCTCTGTATCCATAACAGACGCATCAGAGACAATAGGCTATGCAAACGCCACTATAGGCGGGGTTAGCTACGAGCTGACAGATGGCGCAGGAGATGCATGGTACTATGACTGGCAGTGCATTTCATCAGATGCAGATGTGGGCTTTACGCATACAGGGGCTAGTGATACAGGTTATCCTGTTAGGTATAATTACACAGATGTAACAGGCATATCAACAGAATGCGATGCTGATCTCCCTGCAATTGGAAGCGAGGCAAAGTCCCCTTCCACAGTGCACAATGATGACCATACCCAGCTCAATGCCACTATAACAGATTCAAACCTGGACCAGGTATGGATCGCAGGCAACTGGAGCAGCTCATGGGAAAACCTTACTCCTGAAAATGAAGACGACATCTATTACTTCAATGTTTCATCAGCCAACTACACCAACCAGCAGGTAGTCGGCTGGCGCTACTACGCAAACGACACAGCGAATAATCTTCAGGAAGGCGCTCTGCAGACCTTTAAGATAGAGAACAGGCTGCCTGCAAACGTAAGCTTGATAGAGCCGCCAAATGCTACCATAACAGCTGACAACACAACGTTCTTTAACTGGACAAATGCGTCAGATGAAGACATGGACTATTTTACGTTTAAGCTGCAGATAGACAATGACAAGGATTTTTCATCCCCCGAATTTGAGAAAAAAGGATTCACAGACACGAATTATACAATAGCCAAAGATGAAGAGCTTCCAGAAGACAGCTATTATTGGAGAGTATTGACAAATGACAGCTATTCCACAAATTCTTCAGCAATATGGGAGTTTGAGATAAACCCATCTCAGGCTATCTCAGTTTCAATGTCAGACCACCTTTCAGGGGGCATAAACTGGACAATAGTCAGCCTTCCTATAGAGAACCAGTCTGCTAACAACAATAATGGGACAGGCTATACAGGTTATGATGTAGCTGTGTCTGCAACAGGAACAACAGCTGACCTGTACATAAAGGCAGACGATAATCTCACTACACCTGGGGGCCAGATTATCCTTCTCAGCAACGAGACCTTCAGCTTTAACCTTACAAATATGTCTGTTCCGAGCTACAATAAGTTTAGGTTGACCACTAATTTTTCAGACAATCAGATCGGCTCTGATCTGCCGGACGGCAGCAACGTATATCTTAAGTTCTTCCTTACAGTCCCTGGCTCGCAGGCAGCAGGAGAATACTCAAATACAGTCTCAATCAAAGGAGTTCCATCAGGCGAACAGCCTTAATAATCACTTTAAAACAGTAAAATTTATAAATAAGGAACATAATGGATAAGATTAGTCTGGACAAGCAACACGGTCTAGAGAATCAATATACTGTCTAAAAATGGAAAAGTCACAGGAAAACTTGGCATTAACCGTTCTTATTGTTGTTTTTGTATTTTCCCTTGCAGGTATCCTCAATACATGGCTTCCTGAAGCTGTATCAATTACAGGGCACGCAACAGAGCAGTCAGCAGCTTCAGAAGTGGTCATCCAGTCATATTTTTCAATTGCCATGTCCGATAACCTGTCAAACGGGATAAATTTTCAGACAGTTGATGTACTTCCAAAATATAACATAAATGCTACAGGAAACTACAATACAAGCGAAGGCGGCGGCTCAATAGGTGTTGGAAACCAGACAGAGTACTATATTACCAATTCATGGGACTCCAATGTAGCCATAGACCTGTGTATAAGGGCAGATGACAATCTCACTACACTCGGCGGAGCTGAAATATTGTTGCAGAATTATACATGGTCTGATTCCACATCAAATGATGTGGATAATCCAGCTTGGGCAGACAGCAGCAACATTACATTGTATTATGTTAAGGGAAGCGAAAATATAGCTAGAAATAACAGCAACTATTATCGATTCTGGCTGAACGTAACAGCAGGCGTATCTGCAGGCACCTATACAAATAACCTGTATTTCGAGGGAGTCCAGACCGGAAACGAATGTTCATAAAAAAAGAGGTAGAAAGATGAAATTTAGGTTCGCGTTCATAGTGATTCTTGCAGTCTTGCTTCTGCCAGCTATGTCAGTTGCCAGAAAAGGGGTAGGTGTCGTCTGGGATACTGAGATTGAGATTGTGAATGAGGATTCTGTGCATTGCGTGCAATATGGCATCTATAACCCCTGGGAAGAGGATGTGACCGCTCTGCTAAGCGTATCAGATGAGCTGAAAGAGGTCATTGTCTCTGAAAAGAGCGAGGCAAAGCTGATCAATGCAGGCACAACCCATAAGGAGGCAGTTCCGATTGAATTCTGCTTTCAGATTGCAAATATCTATCCTGAAGACTGTCTTGTCGGAAACTTTATCTGTGAGCAGAAATGCAGCGACGAGGAAGTGTCATACAGCGGTAAGATAGTAGCCATGGAAAAGCCCGGCACAAGCACAGGATCAGGTTCAGCTACCTCTTTGGGTGTTTCAGTACCATTGAAATTGCGCGTAAGATGCAGCCCATACCCAAGAGACTGGACAATGGTATATATTGCAGTTGCTGTAATATCGATCATCTTGATCGTACTCATACTCAGAAAAAGGAAGGCCCCAGCTAAGACGGCCGCAGCTAAGAAGAAACCAGCTAAGAAGAAAAGAAAACGGAAAAAGTAATATATAAGTTCTACATATTACATTCCATGTTTATGAAACTTTTATTTGTTTTGATTCTTTGCTTACCTTTTGCTGTCTCTGACAATGCCATTACAGGCATGGCCGTGGAGCAGACCAGATCAGGTATAGAGATCAACATACCTATTAGGGTATTTGCAGGCTCCTTCAACGGCACAAGCACGAACTTTTCTGCACTGAATAACACAGAGCTGGAAGCTGTATCAAATATGAGGCTGGAAGCAGCACCATACGGCATGATCGTCTTTAACGGCTCTACGATCAACCTGACAACAATGGCTGAAAACTATATGATAGATCTTGACAGCCACATCAACATCACCTACAACACAATATGGATCAACGTAACAGCCTTGCCTGCTTTGGATGTGCCTGCTACGCTCTACCTCTATAGCCTGCCTTTCACTAATCCGCGTTTGCTGGCAGATAGGGGGATATGCCCTTCCACTGTCTGCCTGAAGCTAAACTATACAAGGGGCACCATGGCCTTCAATGTGACAGGATTTGGTCCGGTGTATTCTGCCGAAGAGATACCTATCAAGGAAGAAATAGTGGAAGAGCCATCTGCACAAGGAGGCTGCATCTACAGATGGACATGCAGCGAATGGACCTCCTGCTACCCGAACAATCAACAGACAAGGTCCTGCATAAACATCGGAACATGTCCGGACACATGGCGGCCGCCTGCTTCACATCAGGAATGCGAATATGTCCCGAGCTGTTTTGATAATATCCAGAACCAGGGCGAGGAGGACATTGATTGCGGGGGCCCCTGTAAGCCCTGCGAAAAAAGAGAGGTCATAATAATGGAGCCTGAAGATTCCTTTAAGCTGCAGACTTCTCCAAAACAACCCAGTTATCTTTGGGTATATCCTGCAGCTGTTGCTTTAGCGGGCCTGGGATGGCTTATCTTCCTCAGAAAAAGAAAACCTACATGAAGAAGCTGATCTTCAGCACAACAAATACCGCATAGAGGGCCAACAAAATTATCCCTTTCCATCTGTCTTTCTTGCCGATGCCCATATCTTTCCTGATCAGAACCAATGCTGCTATAGTAGCGAAGAACCAGAAAGGCAGGTCAAAGAACAGCAGATTCTTGGCAAAGGAAAATCCGCTGATCAAAGCTCCGCTGCCCAGGGAAAACATGGGGTCTGTAACATTGGATCCCATCAGCGTTCCCAGAGATATTCCTTGGGCTTTCTTCAGGACACCTTTTATGGCAGTAGAGAGCTCAGGCAGCGCTCCACCTACCCCTACTATCATCACACCCACAAATGATTGGGCTAATCCAAACATTTCGCTTATCTTCAGTGCGTTGTTTACTACAAGATCTGATCCTACCACAAGCAATACGATCCCTATTGTTATATAGACCATGTTCTTCAGGATGTTTATCTCCTTATGCTTTTGCTTTTTGGACCTTATTTCGCTGGATACATTCTTTACAACATCATGGTGCCTGCTCAGGATGTACAGGTAGATCATATAACCCCCCAAGAGGAAAACGCCCTCTATCCTTGAAACAGAACCATCAAGACCAAAAATAAACATAAGTGCTATTGAAAAAAGGATCATGAACCCGTCCCTGAACAAGGCTTTCCTGGTTATATGCATAGTGCCCAACAATGCAGTCAGCCCCAATACAAGCGTTATCTGCGACAGGCAGCTCCCTATGTTTGTACCTACGGCTATGCCGCTGGCTTCGATTCCTTCTAGAGTTTTGATCCCGGAAAAGACATTTGTAAATATCTCTGGCAGAGAAGTGCCTATAGATATTATGGTAAGCCCAATAAATGCATGGGAGACATGAAATTTCAGTGAAAGCTTCTTTGCAGCTTCCACAACCCTGTCCGCGCCCATCACAAGAAATACGATCCCCAGTATGAGCAAAATAAAAGGCAGCA
Source organism: uncultured Methanosarcinales archaeon (assembly GCA_964510025.1). Classification (GTDB taxonomy): domain Archaea; phylum Nanobdellota; class Nanobdellia; order Woesearchaeales; family DATDXC01; genus CAZDZV01. Next base: position 67,231 of record CAZDZV010000002.1, on the reverse strand, counting down.
TTTTACCCATGCTGTCTAAGCTTGATTATTAAAATCTTTCTAAATTTTTACAAAATAATAAATATAACCTTCTTCTTTGCTGGTTTATGCTGGTGATATTAAACGAAAAATTTGATTCTTTGCTGAAGCGTCTGGATATCATCTATGCTTTGGAGAGAGCTAAGCCTGTAACCAGGATAATGGTGAAGCAGGAGGAGTATAATGGCATAAAGGAGTTCCTGAACGGGCATAAGCTGCTGGTAGACAGGGCAGACTTTAAGGTGCTGAAGCTGGACAGCACGCCCTACTCAAACAAGGGAGAAAAGATAGGTGCAGATGACCGAAAAAAGGGTTATTACTTTGTCTATCTGTCAAGGAGCAGGGCAGCTATTAGAAGGGCAAAAAAGCACGAGGCAAACGACAACCACTATAAGCTGGGCATCGCTCTGGGATATCCAAGATGCTGCAGCAGATTTTTTCAGGATCAGGCCCATGTACAATCTGAAAAAGCAAACGATTTCACGCTAGCTGCACTAAGGAATTCTGAAGGTTTTTTGTTTCCTTTCTACAATAATTTTGCAGCGAGGCATTTCGATTTAAGCCTGCTAAGCCATTTTCCCTGCAGCTTCCACTGCCAAAGCTCAGCGAAGATTGCAAAAAATAACCTGAATATAGTCGAGCAGTACTCTATACAGCATGAGGCACTCCTCAGAAAGATGCTGAAGGAACCGATCATATATACCTCTAACTATGGTGTTTTTATGCTTCGGGATGCCCATATAAATGGCAAAAAGGTCAGCTATAGCGGGATAATGGCCTCCCAGAACAACAAGCTCTCTGCTTTATTGCGGGGCAATAAGCAGCTGCATGTAGCAGACAAAAACCATATAAGGGTGGGAGACCAGAGGATCAAAACCGGTAATATGGGTTTTATGTGCTTTTTTTAGAGTATATGCTGACCAATGTTCCGTCTACAGTGAAGCTTTCCTCCAATTCGAGGTTCTGAGGATGAAAATGGTGGCCGTATAGGATAAGCTTGCCCCTCATCTCATTTATTATCTTTTCCTCAATCCCCCGGTGCAATGGCTTGTCAGGAGCATGGAATATTATGTCATACGGGGAAAGATCGTGGTCGATGAAATCATCATTGATAAATCTGGCATTACCCACTCCTGTCTTTTCTTTCATCTCTAGTGCTTTCCCGGTAAGCAGCGGGTCGAACTCCACCCCGGTTGCGCTATCGCAGAACAGGGCAGCCAACAATGTGACCTTTCCATCGCCTGAACCAAGATCGAGAAATCTCTTGAACCTGTTAAGTCCGATCCTTTTGAATATCTCCCAGACCTCGTCGGTCACAGATGGCCCCCAGAAGCCAACGCCGGTATCTCTTGCCAGAAGATTTCCCTGCCTGAGCAGGTTCCTGTAATAATCATCATACTCCTTTTTTATGCGCCTGAATTTGCTATCATCCATTCCTGATCTCCCTTTTAAGGTCTTCATCTACCCCTATCTCATCCAGATAGTCCCTATCTGCGAGAAAGCTGGATTTTATCGAAAGCCATGAGGCTCTTTTGTCTTTTACCTTGTCTTCTATCATGCTACCACTTATGATCTTGCTGGTGATACTTCTTTATTTTATAGAGTAATGATCTGGTCGCCACAACCTTGTTGACTGCCTGGTCGCTCAGGCTGTGGTAATTTATCTTTTCAAGCCTCTCTCCCAACGCATCTACCCTATCTAGTACGTCTTCCCCTCCCTGTTCATAGGCAAGCTGCGCAGCCTCTTCATAAGCCTGGTTCACCATATATTGCAGCTGCTCCTGGCTCGGTTCCTCCTCATGAGCTTCCTGCGCTGTCTGCTCAAGCTGGCTCTGCGGCGGCTCGAACAGGTCTGAGATATCTATCTGCCTGCTCTCAGGGATGGCTAATTTGCTTTCCATCCCGTCCCTCTTCAGCTCCTCTTCGCTTTTTTTTATGAGCTTTTCAGCTTCTGCTATTTCCTTTTTGCTTTCTTCCTCCAGCTTCTTGAGCCGTTGGATTCTTTCCTGGGGTGACAGCTTGGCCAGCTCTTCCTTGTCAAGTTTAGCCATTTTATTCCATCGGCACCTGGGTCCACAGGGTCCAGTCATTAGACGGGCTGTAGGAACCAAATATGAAATACGGCGGCTTGTTCTGGCCGAAATATGAGTAGTGTACATCCCCCCATGTCTGAGGTCTTACACCCCCGCCACCACCGCTGGCATATATGCCATGGATAGGTGCGCCCACATATCGCCATGTTTTCATCAGGCCATGGAAATCTGAAAGGTCTGTTGAGGCATCTGCTCCAGGCTCGACCGTTATAGCTTTGTCATAGCCATGTTTTTTAAGGGTGTGGAGGATTTCCTTTATAGGGGCATTGCCTTGGCCAGGCGCTATATGGTCGTCCTGAAATCCGTAATTGTCAGTAAGATGGATATTGCCGATATAGCCCCCCTTTGCCAGTTTTTCAAATTCAGTTACATACCAGTTTCTGAATTCCTTGTCAGCTTCCTCTATGCTCTGCCCAGGCTTGGGCTGCCAGAATTTTCTCCACATGTTCATGTGGCCGGTATCGATCGTTGCCTTTATGTGCTTTTCCGCCAGCTTTTCAGCTTCCTGCCTGCTCATCCCAGGAACATAAAATGGGCTTGTGCCGAACTTCGAAGCTTCAAAATTATCATTCTGCTTGGACATTAGGCCATGGTCTATGTTCTCTTGTTTAGTCAGGAATTTAACGAACCATTTCCTTGCTTCATCGATTACAAACCTGAGCTCTTGCGGATGGCCACCGAACCTTTCGGGAAAGATGTTCTCAATGGCCAGAAATATCGGATTGTTCGGGTCTTTTGTGCGCTGCATGGCCCTTATTCCAGCTTCAGCATAAAGTCTTGCCACATGCTTCTTGAATCTTTTCAAAGGGGTTACAATATGCTTCTTTGTTTCGGCAGTATCCTCAGCCTGCTGCTGCTGGGAGGCAGATGCCTGCCTGGCAAACTCTAGCCCTATCCGGTGCTCCTTCAGAAGCTCGTCTATCATCTTTAGCGGATGCTTGGTCTCCGGAGGCACGAGCCCTCTTGTATACCTGAATATGTTGTCGTCCTGCTTCATTATCTTCCATTTTTCATCCTCTGTAAGGTTTTCATCAAGCTGTTCATAGAATGTCTTGACCTTCTTAAGTTTCTCTATAGCTTCAAGATGAGTTGCTGTGCTTTGTGCATACTGCAATGCCCATCCTCTTGAATGCCCTTCATTGGTCTCCAGAGTGGCATGCAGGAACGCCTCATCAGGATATATAACGCCGTCATAATACCAATGCTCATCATTTTCAGGTCTCTTGCCAGTCATCTCCACCCAGTGCTGCCGCTTCCACTCTGTCTGCTCTTTTGCCTCTTCAATAAAATCATCCCAGACCCTGTATTCCACCTTGAACCTGCTTGTGCCTTCGTCAAATTCAGGGACCCTTCCGTATTTCGGGTCATAGGGGTTTATTATCTTCTTGCCCTCATAGTCTATATAGTCTCCTTTTTTGATCTTTACCTTTTGCCCTTTGTAATTCTCCATCCACTTATCATTTGGATCGATAATATGGATATTGTCCTGGTATATGCCTTCATAATCATCTTCTGCTTTTCTCCACTTAGGCACAGCTACCTTCCGGTCTTTCTGCACTGTCTCCATCTTCTGGCTTGTCCTGTCATCCAGCAGAACAAAATTTGCATCGTGAAGCTCAGGCACCCTTTTTCTGAACATCAGCCTTCCGTCATCAGAGTAGGAGTAGTTTTTCTGCCAGGTCGCATCATCTACTGTTATGTCTGTCAGCGGCCTTTCCCATTCTCCGGTATGCACTACCACAGATCCCTTTCCGGCGGTATCTGCAGCAAAATCAATGGCTCTTTCAATCTCGAGCTCACTGGCTTTTGCATTTGTCAATGAGAAATTATCCCTCTGGTCCCTGCCCATCAGCCCCATTATGTTGTAGGCGCTGTGAGTGGTAAGGTTGATCTCGTTGATCTTGGCCAGCTCCTTTATTGCCTGCCTCTGGTCTTCTCCGTACATGCCAGGGGTTTGAGCCTGCCTCTGGCCTGAAAACACACCAGGAAATCCGATCTCGATCGAGCCAGCGCCCATCCTTATCTTGCTGTATATCCCGGAAACATTTGCTGCTGATATGCCCATAGGTACAGACATTCCAATATCCTTGATGCTCATATTGAGCTGCTCTCCTGTCGAAGGGCTGTAGTTCCCTGGGTCCATGGAATTCTTGTAGTCGGAGATACCCCCCATGTAATCGACCATCGGATGATGTGTGTAAAATTGCATTTTTACCAGTTTAGCATTGCATGATGCTTCTTGAAATGTTGGTAGACAGAGTTCATAAGGCTTATCGCTTTTTTCCCTGAACTTGCTTTTTTGGCGGCAATCTCAGCTGCCGCTTTAGGGCTTGCCTTCTTTGACGACGACTTTACAGGCTTGAGCAGGTCGTTTATGCTCTTGAATGGATTTAGAATCCTAAGCATCGCAGGGTTACCTTTTTCGTCCTTGCTCAGCTTGTCAGATTCCGGCCTTGGCTTTACGCTGTCTTCTCCAGCCTCTGCCAGGTATCTCATAAGCTCATCCCCCAGCGCTTCCATGGCTGCCTTGACAGAGCCGTCAATAAGCCCAAGAAGCTTGAATTCCTCCTCCTTTTTCATCTCCTTATATTTTTCTATCTCTTCTTTTGTCCACCCATAGCTTCTGAAGTTAATATGGACTCTGCCTACATGCAGAGGACCTTTCTGCCATCCTTCCTGCTGATAGCTCATCTCAGGCCTGGTCCTGAACCAGAAAGACATCAGCACTACAGGACTTACATCAGTGTCCATATGGGCGATATATTCAACTTCAATTATCGATGTCTCAAACGCAACCAACAAATCGACAGTATCCATCTGTTTCTGGTCCATCTGAAGCCTTTGTACGTTTCGGAGATAGGGCTTTACCCATGCCATATACAGCCTTATTATCTCATAGTGCTGCCTGAGGTATTTCAGGGTAAATTTTCTCCTGTTCTTTATCTCTTCAAAAGTGTGCTCTTTCCATGTCAGGAAAGTCCTTAATTTTCTCTTGAGGACCTCCCTTACCTTCCTGTTGAATTCTCCCCTATACGTTTCAACGTAGACATCAACATCCTCCTGTTTTACAGGATGGGTGCTGAAGAACAGGTCAGGCAGGGTTGTAAACTGCACTTCCCTTGCCATACCATATACTGAAGCTGGATTTTTTGCTCCCTGTTCTACCATATCCACCCAGATCCCTTTGAGAGTAATCTCTGCGCTCTCCCTGCTCGGGCTTTTTTCCCTATAGGAATCGACATAATAGCTGAGCCTCTCATCCAGGACCCTTAGCTCCCTTACAAGCTGGAACAGCTCCTTCACCATCTTGCCCACAGTAGCCAGATATTGGCTTACCTTATCCTGCTGCGCACCTAGCCTCTGCTGGGAGCTGCCGAAAAAGGAAGAGTTCTCTGCAGCTGCGAAAATATCGGTAATCTTCTCAAATTTTGTAAATCCGCAAAAATATCTTAGATAATGCAGCACCCAGAAATAAGGCTCTTCAATAGACATATTATAGCCCTCAACATACATCCTGTCCCGATTCGTAGGTTTTGGGTATCCTGTGAATATCGGGTCAGCCTTTCGGGCTTCTTCATCTATCTCAGGCTCAAATCCGTATCTCTTTATATCTGCCAGCTCTACCATCTTAGACCATTAAGCCTGCAAAATATTTAATTTTTTTCATTTCTGTACAAAATTGCCACAAATCCGACCATATCAATAAGTTCTGCTCCAGTTCTTTGCGCCAGTTCCTTTGCAAGCTCTTTCTTGTTTTTTCCCTTTACAGCAGAACTCAGGAACTTTACCTTAATAAGCTTTCTTTTTTCCAGCAGCCTTTTTATCTCCTCTACAGTACCCTCTGTCAGGCCATTCTTCCCTATCCTGGCAGCTGGATCCAGCAGCCTTGCCCTTTTTTTAAGCTCTTTCATATCAGTGCCTCAAAGGGTGGTCATGACCAAGATGCTTTCTTTGATGCAGCTCCTTGATATGGTTCAGTTTGTTTGCGATTATCTTGTTTACATCTCCGGTAAAATCCTCGATCAATACAGAAACATGCTCCCCTCCGAGAAAATGGGGCAGTATGACATAGTCTGCGCCGGCATCATAAAGGTCTAAAGCCTCCTCCACCTGGTTTGCTGTAACATATACCACGGCATCCTTGTTCACGTGCTTGACCTTCTTGATCAATAGCAGGTTGTCTATCTCATCCGGTACAGTGGATATTACCATCTTGGCGTCTTTCAGCGGCAGCCGTTCCAAAAATTCCGTATCGCCTATGTCCCCATATATGCATGCATTCTTGTGCTTGATCAGATATTTGATAACCTCAGGATTGAAATCCACGATGACCATGCTCTTTTTCATCTTCTTTATTGTTCTCCCTATGCTGTAGCCTATCCTGTTGTATCCGCATAGGATCACGGCGGGGTTTTTTCGTGGAAGATATTCCAGCTCCTCCAGCTTGTTGTCTGTGAACTTGTCAAATATCTTAAGTTTCTTGGCAAGCTTCCTATAGATGAAGTTGTCGTATTTCACATAATAAGAGGTCAACGCGATGGATGCAATAGCCAGTATGATTGTCAGGGACACCATCTCCCTGGAAACATGCCCCAGCACCAGTCCTTGCGACATGATTATCAGCGAAAATTCGCTTATCTGGGACAATGTCATCCCTGTATAGAAGGCTGTCCTGCTCTTGAATCCAAAATAAGCTGTAAGGAAGAGTATCACTATGGGCTTGATCACGACAATGATAAACATGAATATTATCAATGGCAGGATAAGCCTGTTTACAGATCCTATCATTATCTCCATCCCTAAGGATACAAAAAAGATGGTCGAGAAGAAATCCCTCAATGACTTGACCTTGCTGATTATCTCTATGTTGTAAGGCAGGTTAGCCAATGTGACTCCTGCGATAAAAGCTCCAATCACAATCGAGAATCCTATATAGTTGAATAGTATTGAGAAAAGGAAACAGACGCATAGTGCCAGCAGAAGCAGAAGCTCCTGGCTTTTTGCAGCAAATTTGAAGAGCTTTGGAAACACATACTTGCTTGCCCCTATTGCAATGACTATCACGACCACAGCCTTCAGGAAGGATAAAAGCAGGGCCGCTGCAGAAAAACTGTTTAGCGTAGCCAGTACTGAGATCGCAAATATGGCGAATACATCCTGGATAAGCAATATTCCTGTGACAATCCTGCCATGAAGAGTATCCAGCTCTCTCTTGTCAGACAATAGCTTCAGAACTACCATGGTTGAGCTGAAGCTCATGACCACACCTATGTATACTGCTTCGAGAGTCAGGAATCCAAGCACAGCAGCAGCTATAAAGCCGGCAGTGAACAATGTTATGACCTGTATTGTGCCCCCTAAGGTTCCTACAAGGCCTATGTTCTTCAGTTTCTTCAGGTCGATCTCCAGTCCGACGATGAAAAGAAGAAAGGCGATGCCTATCTCCGAAAGTATCATAATCGTTGATCTTTCCGTTATAAGCCCCATCCACGGCCCCAGTATCAGGCCTGTCAGTATATATGCGGGGATCAAAGGCTGCTTCATGAGCCTGGCTATGAATGCAAAAACTGTCGCTACTATTATTATCAGCCCGATGTCAAAGAATATGTTGCCCATTATCTGCCTCCTTTAAACTCGAGCAGGAATCCATGCTTATGTTTCTTGAATTCCAGCTCCATGCCTTTCTGCAGCCCCTCATATTCAGCAATAACTTTAGGGATAGTGATGACGAGCTGTCCTGTCGGGAGTTTCTGTATCTTTACCATAATATTATTTATAATATTCTTTTAAATATTTATTAATAAATTTTAAATAATATTAAATTTAATATTATATAAATGTTTCTATTTTAGAATTCGTTTGATCTCATCAGCCAGGTCAGAAGCCAGATATGTAAATCCTTTTTTCTTTTTTAATAGGATATCGCCAGCCAATCCGTTGAAATAAGCTGCATTTATGGCGCTCTGCAGCAGGCTCAGCCCCTGCCCAAGAAATCCAACGCATAACCCTGCTAAGACATCCCCTGTTCCGGCCTTAGTCATCCCTGCATTCCCTGTTTTGTTGCAGTAGCTTCTGCTCTTTGTCATTATCTCATCTGTCTTGCCTTTGACCAGAAGAACATTGCTGCCTATGTTCTTTCTCATGTTTTTTTTGGTCATTTTGGAATTTTTCAATAGCATCTCCAGCTCTTTCTTATGGGGGGTTAATACTGAATTTTCTACGTCCTGGATCCGGATAAGCTTCAATGCGTCTGCGTCTATCACCAGGTTTTTTCTGGTCTTCGCTGTATAGGCTTTCACAAACCGCCCGCTCCTCATGCCCATCCCGCTGCCTATCAGCACCGCGTCAAAACCCTTTTCAAGCTTCAAGAAGTCTGAGACGATAAACCTATTGAATTTCTTGACAACCAGGTCCGATGTCAGCGAATTAATTGCCCAGCCGACCTTCTCAGGGGCAGCAACAGTCACCCAATCAACCCCGCTCCTCAAAGCAGCCAATCCTGCCAAGGCAACAGCTCCAACATAATCTTCAGATCCGCCTATGATCAGAACCTTTCCATTGTCCCCCTTTCGGCTGCCGGATCTGCGTCTGGGCAGCCTGATGTCTTTTTCTGAGATATATTTCATAATGAGAGAGGTAAGAGCTATTTATTTAAATATATCTATTAATATGATGAACAGCTTTTCTAGGTCCCTGCTGTTTTCCAGCCATTGAGCTACGATATCCCTATCGATGAGGCAGCCATCTTCATCTATCTCAAGATCACAGTCATTATCAGCATCATCGTCACATATCTCATCTTCTCCAGGGTTGGCGGCAGCAAGGGAGTCATTGCAGTCATTGGCCCCGCAGGCTCCGCTGCTTACATTGTAGCCATCACCATCCTTATCTTCGCATAGTGTTAAGATGCTCAATGAGGCAAAATCATCTACATCAATAGAAATGTTGATGCTGCCCTGTAAAATATCCACAGAGCAGCCAGGACTGCCAGCGCAGCTGTTTCCATTATACACTGCCTCATGCCTGTAGAGCTCGTCCACGCCGACTTCAAGACTGGTCTGTCCCCCGCCTTCAAAAAGGAAAGTGGCGTTTCTTTCATCCGAAAAAAAGGCTGCCAGCAGCCTTGTATCTCCTATATCATGCCCTATATCTAGTATCTTTGGACCGGAATAATAGTACCATATATCAGCATAACTTTGATCTGAGGCATTTGATTTTACATAAGGCCAGGATGCCACAAGCTTGAGCGCGATATAATAAGGCCTGGCTATATAATCAGATGTGATGTTTACATAGAAGCTGGTTATATTGAAGGTATAGTCAGTAGGGTTGTAGCCGTAATTCTCTGTCACAGGAAGATAGATCAGGTAATCCCCAACAGAGCTTAGGGTAGTATATCTCTGGAGCCTGGATGAGACAACAGATCCTCCTGAATACTGCCATGCCGCCGTAATATTGTAGATAAGGAACATCGGCACACCGATATAGTCTGGTGAAAACTGCACCCATGCTCCGCAGTATCTTATCTCCTCCTCTGACGTCGGATAGCCAAGCATGGCGCCCGAATCAAATGCAACAGGATTGTATGGCTGCCCATGCTGAGGGAAGTCCTCGTGCATATAATACCTCTGAAGCCCTTTTTTTATGTCGCCGACAAGCAGATAAAAATTTCTTGTTTCCTGATCACCTGTAGGAACACTTACATTGACCCTTAGGCTGTATACACCTTCTTTTTCAGGCACAAAGTAAAGGAAAATCTTATTTGATTCAATATAGCTTTGATACTCGGTATTTGGATAGATGGTTATATCATAGCTGGCCACTGCAGCCGGCTTAAGGTCAGGATAGGTGATGTTGAACACTACAGGCGCACCTGTTCTATAAAACCTGTCGATCTCATCAATATCCTTGAACAAGGTAGACTCCATATTATGGATTACACTATTGTCCTGGCTTGAGGCTTCGCAATACTCCATATGGATGCCCTTCCGGCCGTCTGCTATGGTGTTCCCAATCAGCTTGTTGTTTTCACCGACACGATTCATATATATTCCATAGCCTATGCCCCCAGCTACGGTATTGTTGGCAATCGTGTTATTTGAGCCATAGCTTACATGTATGGCCTTTCCACCAATATGCTCTGAGCCGTCGATCCTGTTGCTTGTGATCAGATTACCGGAGCTGTGGTCAATACCGGCAATCCCTATGCTATTGTTAGAAACAATATTGTCTGAGCTCTGGTACAGGTAGATGTTGCTCATATTATTGTCAAAAAAAAGGTTGTCCCCAGAAAATCTGAGATGGGTCCTATCCTTCGAATGCACATTGATAATCTTGTTTCTGTTGCTTGCAACAAGATATATGTCATCCCTTTTATTGTCAAGCTGAATGTCCTCAATTAATGAATCGTTGGCAGAGGAAAGCACCAACCCATATTCAAAATCAGATATGTTGCGGAAATTGGTGACTGTCACATTCAGGCTTGTTCTGACATAGATGCCTATGCTGTCGTCTAAGCCATCACCTGTTAATGAAAAGCTGTTTCCGTCAAAAATAACATTATCTGCATCTATAGTCAGGCACTCATCTGCATGCCCAAATATGGACCGGTTAAGCATGAATACCCCTGACTGGTTTATTATGCTGCAGCTGCTTATGAAAGAGATTTCTGCTGCGATCCCTGGAACCAGCATGCATATCAATATCAAGAGACCAGATTTTCTCATATTATCCCGATGTCCACAACCACCACCTTTTTCTCAAGCGTGGACAGCCCTTGTTTAATATCATGAAAACATACTATCAGGTCAGCATCAACAGCAACATCTGCGATTTCACCTGTGTCAGGGTCCATTCCAGATGGAATATCGACAGATATCTTGGCTGCTCTTGCCTGGTTTATCCTTTCTATTATATCTGCGACCTTTCCCTTCAGCCTTCCCCTGATGCCTGTGCCGAGCAGCGCATCTATGATCACATCATATTCATCAAAATCAGCCCTTTCCACCACTAGACCCCTGATCTTTCTGAAATTCACTCTTCCCTCCTCCTTGAGTCTTTCTTTGTCTCCAATAAAAAGGATATCTGTTTCATACTCATTGCATAGATACCTAGCAGCCACAAACCCGTCTCCTCCGTTGTTGCCATGGTAAGCCGCTACCAATATCTTTATTGCATCAGGATATCTTTTCCTGACAACCTGATATAAGCCTTTTCCGGCTTTTTCCATGAGCTGCAGCTTGCTGACCCCGAGCTTCTCAGATCTGTCTTCCAGTTTTTTCATCTGTTCAGCTGTTATCATACAAAGCACCAAAAAGCATATCAACTCCCAGCTTGCCTTCTAGCCATTGGCTCAAGGATACCAACTTTAGATCCTGCCAGCCCAGGACAGGGAAGCTCCTTCCATTGAAGGCCCATACCTGATCCCAGCTGGCCATGGGAGCATTATCTACAATATAAAAATATGATTCATTATCGGCCGGATTGCATATCCCACTTCCATCTCCTGAACAGCCATTTATGGTGTTGTTCAGGTAGTAGCTGTTGACTATCTCCATGCCATTGTTGTTGCCTGCAATGGCTCCGACATTGTCAGATCCGCTCACCTTGCCTGCTGCAAAGCAGTTCTCTATCTTGTTGAACTGGTCTGAATTATACCCCACCAGACCGCCTACATTGCTTGTTCCGCTAGCATCCACAGTCGCATATGAGTTTGTCGGCAGGCTGAATACCTCCCCATAGCCTATAAGGCCCCCGACATTCGTCTCACCTGCAACATCGCCTGTTGCATAGCTGTTGAGAGCCCATTCCTGTTTCTTTCCGCATAGTCCACCTACATTTAGAATACCGAAAACATCGCCTGTTGCAAACGAGCCATGCAGATCGCCTGTGTCAGCGCCCAGCAAGCCCCCTACATGCTGTTCACCATGTACAATACAGCTCGAGCTTGAATTCCTCACCAGTCCGCCGCACGGGTTGTGGCCTGCTAATCCGCCTATGGCTGTAGTGCCGTTCACATGCCCTGATGAATGCCCTGAAAGGATCTCGCCCCCGTTATAGCCAACAAGTCCGCCCACTTCGGAGATGCCGGTTACCCTGGCGTGAGAGCAAGAGCAATTAGCCACATACCCTTCCCCGTCAACATCCCTGGCAGAATCCCCGAGCACACCGCCAACCCGTAAAGAACCTGAAACCATGGCATTGTTCACATTGCATCTGATGATTTCGCCCCTGGAATATCCTGCTATAGCACCTACGCTGCCTTTTCCAGTTACGCCGGCATTGTCCAGCAAAACATTCTTCACAGTGCCAGAATCAGCAACAGAGCCGAACAGGCCTACATAGTTCTCAGAAGGCCTGTTGATGTAAAGTCCTGAAATCCTGAACCCCTGACCGTCCAGGGTTCCGGAAAAACCGGCTGCATCCTCCTGAGGTATATCATATCCGCCCACAGGCTCGAATCCTTGCCCATTGTTCCAATTACTTGTTTCAGAGCAGTCAATATCTTCGGTTAGCTGGTAGTCAGCTGTCAGGTCAGAATTCATCTGCTGCAGCTCTTCACAGGTGCTTATCCCTACATACTCAGAGATCTCAGCGATATTTATCCCTTCAAGGCTGGACCATACTATCTTGTCGTCATAGAGGTCCACATAGTGCTTAAACTGTCCATCATGGGTTACCCTTATTTCCTTATTGTTCGCCATATCAAACAGGTATATATCATAATCCCTTATGAAAGCAATCCTATCCCCATATACAGACGGATTGTATTCTTCTCCATAATCTGCTGTCAGCTGTATTTCTTTACCACCATAAAGGGCATAGATATTGTTGCTGCCCCCTATTTTTTCGTTCCATGCAACTGTTTCACCATCTATCGAAGGAGCAATCAGGTCTATCAGGGCCCTGAACGAATAGGATGCTCGAGATATCTGCGATTTTTCACCAGATTCAAGATCATATATATAGACACCGTCACCCACATTAAAAATACCCAGTTTGTAATATTCTACCCATACGATCTTTTTTCCGTCTAGTGCAGTGTGGCCCTGGCTTATCCTGTCATCTGTTATCCTGGAGATGGTTTGTGAAGCCAGATCATAGCTATATATGTCTGAACTGTCATTTCTATTGTCCTGCCAGATGATTGTGCTGTCTGAAATCTCTGGATTTATCTGGTAGCCTAAATCTTCATTTAGCTGTATGGTTGCCCCGCTGGAAAGGTTGTGCAGAAAGATGTTCTCATCTGCATCAACATACCTGGAAAAGGCAATCAGGTCTCCATGGATGCTGGCAGACCTGCCTTCAGCTATCTCTGTCTCTTCCATAGAATCAAGATCATACATATATATAATATCTTGTCCGGTCCTCCTGTCATTCCATATCACCTTATTTTCCAGTACAGAGGGATAATTCCTGAATGAGCTGTCGTTGGCTATGAGCTTGGAAGCTATCTCCACTATGTCGATGCAGATGCTTTTGGAAACCAAGTGCTGGCTGTCCTCCACAGTGAAGGTTAAGTTTCTCCAGGCCCCTGATGCGTTCCATGAGAACGTAAGGTTTTCAAATACCGCTCCGGCAGGAAGATTCAGTGCTGAATAGGAAAGCCGGCCTCTCGGCTGTTCCGGATCATCAATATCCGCTGCCTCTATCTTGAATACCACTCTTTTGTCTCTTATTGTGCCATGATTATGCAGGAACCTGAAATAAGGGGGATCGTTCCTGTTGTCCACAATAACATCAACACTATCATTTACCTCTTCATCCTCGAAAACAACCTTCAGCACCAATGAAAGCCTGCCTTCAGGAGCTGAAGAGGTATTCCACATGCATAGTACTCCTTCTTCCACTGAATCTTCTGAACTGCATATTGCTGTATTGTTCAATCCGTCTGAATAGTACAGCTCATACCTCACGAAGCCCAATGGAGAAAAGGCACTGCCTCTTATAGCCACGGTTCCGCTTAGATATTTGCCCGGATTCTCTATGTAGCTGCTGCTTCCCAACAAAGCCCTATATGCATTTATCCTGCCGTTCCCGAAAAAATAGTCCTTCCCAGCAGCTCCCAGGTCATCAGCGCTTTTTTCAACAATTCTCCTGACTTCGTCTTCAGTAAGCTCAGGCGAATAGGAAAAGAGCAGCGCAGCTAATCCTGCCACATGCGGGCAGGCCATGGACGTTCCGGATTTTATCGTGGTGCCGCCTCCTGGCTTGAGGGAGAGTATATCCACGCCAGGTGCTGCAACATCTATCCAGTCCCCGAAATTTGAAAAATATGCCTTTTCATCATTTGCATCTGTAGCCGCTACCGCGATTACCTCTTCGTAAAGGGCAGGCACCTCAGCCTTGTCCCTGTTTGAGTTGCCTGCGGACGCGACAACCACCACACCGTTGGCATCTGCGTATTCTACTGCATCCTTCATCACGTAGCTGTATTCCTCGATGCCCCAGCTGTTGGAGATTACCTTTGCACCATTGTCAACAGCGTAATAGAAAGCCTCGCTTGCATCACTTAAGGTGCCGGTTGTGCTTCCGATAAACTTAAGGGCCATTATCCTGGATTTCCAGGAGACCCCGGTGATCCCTATGCTATTATTGCCCCTGGCAGCTGCAATACCTGCACAGTGAGTGCCATGGCCTGTGTTGTCCATTGGATCAGGATCTCTCTGTGACTGCTCCAGACTGTCAAAATCGTAGCCGTATATATCATCAATATAGCCGTTTTGGTCGTCATCCACGCCGTTCCCGGCTATCTCATCCTCATTGATCCACATGTTGTCTGCTATGTCCGGATGGTTGTAGTCAACGCCTGTATCGACTATCGCAACAACAGCGCCAGGGCCACCTGTATGAATGTTCCATGCTTCTTCAGCATCGATATCAGCATCAGGAGTGCTGCTGAGACCGGGTACCTGCCCAGAGTTGTTCAGCGACCACTGGAGCCTGTAATCAGGATCATTTGGGGTATTGTCTATCCGAACAAGATAGTTAGGCTCTGCGTATTCAATGTTATTTTCATTTTCTAGTTCTTTAACCAGCTGTAGGACATCCTTATCTGTTTTCAGAAGATAAATCTGTATAAGATCAGGGACATCACTGTGCTCGTCATACATTGCATGGTTGTGCAATCCCACGAATATTGGCTTTGCATCATACAATCCATATTTGTCTATCAAAATCGCTAGCGAATCAGCATTGTCGCTTTTTATGCTTAAGAAATCCTGTCTAGCTGTTTTTAGCTTTATAATAACCTCTCCCTGTTTATAGTCAGCTGCGTATGCTTGGGAGACAATAATAAGCAATATAAAGCAAAATAGCCTTTTCATATCATGAATTTTGATTATAGGATATAAAAACATTACTGTAATATGGTTGGCAGATTGACAAAAAAGTCCCTGACATTCGATCCCATGATAAAACTCCTTACAAGGTCAACTGCACTAGCTGCACAGCTGTCGTCTGTCTTTCCGTTGCAGTCATTGTCGATGCCATCACATAACTCTATGGCATTCGGATGAATAGCAGCTGAGAAATCATCACAATCATGTTCTGCAAAAGAGCAGCCCGATATGTCTGAGCCTTTCATGCCATATCCGTCCTCGTCGTTGTCTATGCAGCTTCCTGGCGGCGCATAGTACATGTCTATTTGATCTGTGCCCTTAAGAGGCCAGTCCACGAAATCAGCCACTACATCGTAGTCCATGCCGGCGTGAAAATATCCCAGGCCTGAAGGCTGCAGCCAGCCGCTTCCTGCAACCTTATCATAGTCTATATGATAAGCAGAACACATGTACATTGTTCCGTCTCTTCTCCATGAACCGTTTCTTGCAGCAAGGCTTAGCAGCAGCTCAGCCTCATTACTGTCTCCAACACCTAGATAGCCATCAAGAAACGTTCTCCCAGCGGTCCCATGAGACCAATTAAATAAGCCTTTTGGCTGTCTGTATAAATCAAAATACCCATGAGAGCTGTAGGTATAGATGTCCCCGACTGATTCATATGAATCCAGCCGGGCCTGATAGTCACTGAATCCATAGAAAATACCTACAATCTCGAACTCAGAGCCGCTTCTTGACCATAGAAGGCTGGCATATTGGTCTAGGATCTGAGTTACCGTGAATATGCCCCATGTATCCTCATCAGGATATAGGTTCTCTGCATGCAAATAGTCAAGGCTATCCAGCACTGCTTCACCCTCATAGATCTCCTGGGGGGCCAGGTTCCTGTATGATTTGGAATTCAGCAATATCCAGTAGTCTATCTTGATAGGGCCTGTGTAATTCAGGCCTAAAGGATCCTGCGCACAGCATAAATGCACAGAAAGAGCAAGCAAGAACAGGTAAATCCTTTTCATAGCTTGAATCTAGCTTTCAACTATAAAAATATTACTGATCAAGAAAGGGGGATATCTTCTCTCTAGCATCCTCAAAATTCTCAAATCTTCTGATTGTCTTTTCCATGTCTCCCTTGCTTATCATGGCATTCTTTATCATGAAATTGGTGAAAGTGATCTTTTTTGAATTCTCTATCCTCTTCAGAAGCTTTTCATAGGGGTAGTTCAGCGCTGGCCTGATCAGCCTGTTCTTCATTATAAACACTATCTTTGAGTTGACCCACTCTGTTATTATGTCAGACTGCACTACTGCCAGAAAGCTTTCTCCAAATGATTCATAAAGCTGCTTTACAAGGGTCTCTTTTTGGTCTGAAAGCTCATCTAAGATGCCCATAATGGAGGGACAGCTTCCGAACATATTCTCTTTCCTAAGCTCCTGGTTCAGCTTGAGGAAAGGGCCGTGCTGGAATGGAAAAAGCCTGCATATAAATCCTCTCTCCTTGTATATCTGGCACTTGTTGTCTTTCAGAAAAGTGCAGGCATCAGAACTGATTGAGTATGTGACCACAATAGACTGGTTTTCGTTAAGGTCATACATAACCCTGGATGGCTCTATCCTGTGGTCTATGCCTTTCTCTGCAGCTGACTTGATAAATCTTTTTGCTTCCCAATCCCACAGCGGGAATGAAATCTCTTCTACACGCTTGACAGCAATCAGTGGCAGCTTCCCGTAGGCAAATTCTTTCAGGAATTTTCTGTCCTGCTCGCTTATAAGCCCCCTGATATGGCTGCAGCACTGGCCGCATTGCTGACATAAAAATTTAGACACCATCCGAAACTAATTTAGCCGGATAAGTTATAAACTTTTCTATTTTAAAGCGCATCCGCCGCTTGGCAGTGCCCGGATGATCTCATCCAGGTCTCCGCCAATTTTCTTTTGGATATATTTTGCAACAGAGCTTACCTTTTCATTGCCTTGCTTTATCTCAACAAATCCTGTGCAGTTGGCTTTCACAGAATCAAAGGGCCCGCCCATTACTGCACCTTCTTCTGTTATGCCTATGGCAAGATTGACCTGGTTATCCATATAGTTCGTCTTGCCCCTTATGACAAACGCTCCCTTAACGAGATATTCGCCAGTTGGAGCTTGTTTTGTCACTTGTTCCGGCTTCACGTAGAAGACAGGGCTGGTCGACAACCCAAGCTTCCATGTCCTTGAGTAAGAGACAGTTGCATCTGCTGTTTCCCTTAAGGTTTTCTTGTCTATATCCTTGCTTTCTTCATTCTTGACTACAAAAAAAGGGCTCCCTTTAAGGTCTGTGTGAAATATAATATCATTTTTGGATGTATGCTTCTTTATTATTATCTCATTTGTAGTCGCATCCCTGCCGCCTATGACAAGGAATCCTGTAGAAGTAAAAAACCATCTGAATTTCTCATACCATTCTTTCTTTGATCTCCTTGCCTCAGTTTTTATTTCCTTGCTTTTCTCCTTTTCAAGCTTTTTCAGTTTCCTTTTGCTCTCTTCCAGCGCTTCCTTGGCTCCATCTATCTTTTTCTTTATCTTCTTGGCCCTGTCATAATAGTCAGATGCATTCTCTTCGACAGATTTGTTTAAATCAAGCTCTAGGGTCGTCATATTGATGTTTTTTTCAAAGAATCTTTTTATATCTTCCGCATCATCTCTGCTTATCTCCTTTCCATAGTGCTTTCAGCTATTTCTATTATATCTAGCCAGTAAGATTATATCTGGATCAGGGATATTAAGTTTGGCAAGATACTAAACAGAGGCTTCATGGCAATATCTCTGTCCAAAGATAAGGGCATGTCAAATGCTTACCTAGGCGATTCACGCATTATGATAATTATAAAAATCTTTCGCTAGTCCCTGAGTTTACTTATCCCGTTCACGCTGTTCATGATGTTCCCGTTTTTAATCGCTTCAATGATCTGATGCGCCGCATCGACAGCTACATTCACCTGGGCTTCTTTTGTTGAAGCGCCCAGATGCGGAGTGCATATTATCCTATCATGCGCTATGAGCGACCTGCAGACAGGCGGCTCCTGGCTGTACACGTCCAGTGCAGCAGCTGCAACTTTTCCTGTCTTGATAGCGTCCTCCAGAGCCTTTTCATCTATGACGCCCCCTCTGGCCACATTTATGATCCTGACATCATCTTTCATCATCTGGAACTGCTCATCAGATATCAGGTTTCTGGTCTTTTCATTCAAGGGCACGTGGACGGTTATGTAGTCAGACTGTTTCAGAAGCTCTTCAAAGATAACTTTCTTGACATCTATTTCTTCCATCTTAGCCTTATCGACAAAAGGATCAAAGCACATCACTTCCATCTCAAGGGCATTTGCTACTTTTGCTACTTTCTTACCTACATTCCCAAGCCCAATTATGCCCAATGTCTTGCCTTTCAGCTCAGTTCCTTTGTATTTCTTCCTGTCCCATACCCCCCCTTTGAGCTCTGTATGGGAGTGTATGACGTGCTTGGCGAGCATCATCATCAGTGTCAGTGTATGCTCTGCAGCAGCGTTTATGTTGCCCAAAGGGGTGTTCTCAACTATGACTCCTTTTTTTGCAGCATATTCAGCGTCAATATTGTCATATCCGACCCCTGCCCTGACGACCATCTTTAGCTTTTTTGCAGCGTCTATGACTTCCTTGGTTATCTTTATCCCGCTCCTGACTATCATAGCATCTGCATCAGCGCATATGCCTGTAAGCTCTTTTTCTGAGATGCCCGGCCGGTTCTCCACGTCAAAACCAGCATTTTCCAAGATTTCCGTAGCTTTTTTGTTTACCTTATCCGGAATCAAGACTTTCATTTTATCCAACCTCCTGGCCCCTTTACCAATGCCGTGGGCCCAGCATGCAGGCCTCAGGGCCGGGCTGAAAATAGCCGCCTGAAGCCTTCCAAATCTAAAAATATTTTTCCAGTTCTTCTGTTAATCCCTTTATCTCCTCTAATGTAAGGTCTCCCATGTGGGCGATCCTGAATGTGTTCGGCTTTCCTTCGGCATCTAGCTTTTCATTCAGTTTTCTGTAGCCTGAGTCTATGCTGTAGCCCTTGGCAGCCATATCTTTTTTTATCTCATTCATATCTATCTTCTTCAGATTGGCGATGCATGTTACTGTATCTGATTCGCGGCCTTTCTCTGCGAAAAGCCCAAAACCGTTGCCTATTGCCCATTTCCTGACATAATCTGCCATATCCCTATGCCTCCTGAACCTGTTCTCAATCCCCTCTTTCCTTATCCTTTCCAGCTGCTTTCTCAGCGCATAAAGGTGAGGTATGGATGCAGTGTAGGGTGTCTGGTCCTTGTCATACATCTTCTTCAGCTGCAGTATGTCAAAGTAATATCCTCTTCCTTTCACTTTCTCAGCTTTTTCATAGGCTTTTTTGCTGACAGAACAAACAGCCAGACCAGGGGGCAGGGCCAACGCTTTTTGAGATGAAGCCAGGCACATGTCAATTCCCAGTTTGTCTGCTTCTATCTTCATCCCGGCTAGCGACGATACAGCGTCAACACACCACAATACATCCGGAAATTTTTTCATGACCTTAGATATCGATTCCAGGTCAGAAGCCACTCCCGTAGATGTCTCGTTGTGCACCATGCAGAACGCCTCATAGTCTCCTGCTTCAAGCTCTTTTTCAATATCCTCTGCTTTTACAGCCTTTCCCCAGTCATATTCTATCTTGCCGCACTCCTTGCCGCACCATTCTGAGACATTTGCCCATTTTTTTGAAAAGCTCCCGTTTGTCGCATGCAGCACCCTTTTGTCTACGCAGCATCTTACAGCAGCTTCCCAGAAGCCAGAGCCGGTAGAGGTGCTTATCAGCACATCATTATCTGTAAAGAAAATCTCCTTCAGCCCCTGCCTAAGGCTTGCAAACAGTTCCTTAAACTCCTGGGTCCGGTGCCCTATCATGGGATGCGTCATCGCATCCAAAATCTCTTTCCTGACCTCTGTAGGTCCCGGTATGAACAATGCCATTTTTTCACGCTCCGCGCTGTTGGTCTGGATGGAGGGACAAAGCGCATACAGTAGATTCCCCCAAATCATTCATATGCTAATTATCATCAAAATCATAGACAACCAGTCCTGAACATACCTTAGGGTAAAAGCATGTCGTTTTCTGAGGTGTTGTCTCGCCTGCCCTGGCAATCAAAAAAACCTCCCTCATCAGGGGCGGCTTAACAAAAAAGGCAAATTGTATCTTCTCGTCCTTGATCTTCTTGAGTGTCTCGCTGTTGCCCTTTACAAAGTCAATATGCTCCCTGTTTTTCTGCTGCTCTTCTGTGATTCCAAGGATCTCCTCTATTATCAGCTTGTGGAGGATATTGATGTCCAGCTTCTGGTAGATGTCTGTCCTTTCCGGCATCCTTTCCTCCATGACATCGTTGTCCTTCAAGGTTAAAAAATAGGCTTTTTTGTTTATGTTGGAAAATATGCCGAACACATGGTTCTTCAGGTTGATCTTCTTGTCTATCAGGACCTCGACAGCAGCCATCCTGTTTATCATCTCATACCTGTCAGCCTCCTCAACGTCAAAGTGTTTTTTAAGCTTCTGCAGGAACCCATCCATATTGACGTCCAGCCCGAATACGATCCTGTTGGTGGGCAGTATTATCATACCTTCATTAAAGGAGTTCGCAAAGCACATCAGCCCATAGTCTGCCCCTAACATCTCCTTTACCCTGAGCTCTGATGTATACCTATGGTGCCCGTCTGCCATGATGCACTGGTACTTCTTCATCTCATCCTGGATATTCCTTATGAAACCTGTGTCATCAACCTTCCATAGGGTGTGGTTCACCCCCTTAAGGTCTGTGAAATCGATATAAGGCTGCCTGCCTTCTATTGCCTCTTTTATCATTGCATCTGTTTTCTTCTTTCTGTCATCATAAAGCACAAAAGGCACCCCAAAATTAGCCTTGGTCTTTGAAATCAGCTTAATCCTGTCCTTGAGGTCTTTATCGAGCACCTTTTCATGAGGGACTATCCCCTCTCCCCACTGCTCCAGCTTCATCAGGGCGATGAAGCTTAACCTTGAAAACTCTTTTCCGGACATGGAATAGCTTTCTTTGTAGATATAGATATTTTCATTCTTATCCTTGACCAGAATCCCTCCCTTTTTCCATTTTTCATAGCTGCTGAGGGCATGCTCATATCTGTTCCCGTCACCGTCAGGAAGGATCAGGTTGACAAAGCTGTATGGGTTCTTCTTCAGCTCCTGTTTCTCTTCTTCATCTATCACGTCGTTTGGGGGGGTAACCACTTTAGAGAAATCAATATTCTTGTTATATAGCCAACCCCTCAATGGCTTTATATGGACCATCCAGCAGAAAAAATCCAGCATGATTTAAAAACTGTTTGACATAATTTTTCACATATGGGAAAGATTTGACAAATTTAGCAAAAATTTATAAATATTGACAAATTTGAATCAAAAAAAGGAAAATAAGACTAGGGGAGGGAAGATGCGCATCGCGCTTCAGGTTTTTATTGACGCCCTCCACCCACCTGTTACGTGAATACCAAAGGAGCTATCGACAAAAATGAAAAAACCAAACAACATAAGGGAGTTTGTGTGGAAGATCATCGACACAGACATCTCGCTGCAAAAAGACCTGTCCAGAGATATCCTGAATATAAGATCACTGGCAAATTACATCAAGACAACCCATAAGGTCAATATTTCGCTGGATTCAATAATATCTGCAATAAGGCGCTATCCCCTTAAACCGGGAAAAAGACTTGACAAAGGTGAGGTCTACAATATCCTGAAGCAGGCCAAGATCAGGACGATTACAAAAATGGCCTCTGTTTCACTGAAAAAGAACGAGGAAGCGACATTGAAGCTTGGACAGGTGCTTCCACAAGTAGACTATGAATCAGGCGAAGTGCTTAGGATACTGGAAGGAGCGAAGCTTTTCAAGATAATCATAGACAAGAAAAGCTTTGAAAAGATATATTCTGTTTTTGGCAAGAAGAATATCATCGAGCATGAGAAAGACATAGGCATGATAGAGCTTACCTACCCCGAGATCCTCACAGAGATACCTGGAGTTTTCTCCGCAATATCGACAGAGCTGGGAAGCAACGATATCAGCATCATAGATGCATTGATAATATCAAACGAACACATAATTGTCGTGAAGGAAAAGGACCTGCTTAAGGCCTTCGAGATTCTCTATAACCTATGCAATTAGGCTTTCCCCTGTCATCTCTTTCGGTTTTTTTATGCCCATTATGTCCAGGATTGTAGGGGCTATATCCTTCATCCCCCCGTCTTTCAGCTTGGCTTTCTTTAGCTTGTCGTCCTTGCTGATTAAGGTCATAAGAACCGGGTTGAAGCCATGGCTTGGGTCTGCCTCTCCATCATCATAGAGCATATGGTCAGCGTTTCCATGATCCCCCATAAGGACTATCGCATAATCATTATCCAGGGCTTTCCTGACCACCTTGCCGACACATTCATCAACAACTTCACAAGCCTTGACGACAGCCTTAAAAACACCAGAATGTCCTACCAGATCAGGATTTGCGTAATTTACTATGATAAGGTCATATTCTCCTATCCTGGGCAGCAGTCTTCCAGTAACATCATATGCAGACATCTCTGGCTGCAGGTCATAGGATTTCACCTTGGGGCTATTGACCATGATCCTGTCTTCCTTGATGTTTGGCTTTTCAACCTGGGAATTGAGGAAAAAAGTCACATGTGCATATTTTTCAGTCTCTGCTATCCTTAGCTGCTTTAATCCATTGGCGGCAATGACATTCCCAAGATTGTTCATCACTTTTTCCTGGGGGAAAGCAACAGGAAGGCCCCATTCTGCATCATAGCTGCAGAAGCACACATAATGCACCTTGACTTGCTTATCAGGCTTCTCTTTGCAATAATCCAGACCATTGAACATAGCAGTGATCTGTCTTGCCCTGTCAGACCTGAAATTGTACCATATTATAGAATCATTGTCCTTGACCAGCCCAACTGGTCTCTCATCTTCAAAAACAGCAGTCGCCTGCACATAGTAATCTCTCTTATCCCCTCTTTCATAAGCCTGCCTTATAGCTTCTTCAGCTGTATCTGCCTTAAATCCTTTCCCCCCTACCATTAGATCATACTGCTTCCTGGTCCTGTCCCAGTTTCTGTCCCTGTCCATGCCGTAATACCTGCCAATAACTGAAGCGATCCTTCCGAATCCCAGTTTCTTTATCTTCTTCTCTGTCTCCTCTACCAACGGCAGGGCAGACCTCTCCGGCATATCTCTCCCATCTAAGCACAGATGTATAAACACATCCCTGAAGTTCTGCTTTTTACATATATCCAGGACAGCTAGCATATGCCTGTAGTCTGCATGAACACCCTGGTCAGAAAATAAGCCGTTTAGATGCAGCTTAGAGTTATTTTTCTTGCAGTTATCTATAGCATCAAGCAGAACTTGGTTCTTAAAAAACTCTCCTGACTGTATTGACCTGTTGATAAGCTCATATGGCTGCCAGACAATCCTGCCAGCCCCAATAGTAAGGTGCCCAACTTCAGAGCCGCCCTGCACACCTTTCGGATTCCCGACATCGTTTCCGGTGCATTTTATCACAGCATGCGGATATTCTTTCTTGTAGAGATCATGGTTGGGCGTCTTAGCATGGAAGATTGCATTTCCCTTGTCATGCTTTCCATGCCCCCATCCATCCCTTATGATGAGCATTGCTTTTTTCATAATTTCCTGAATCCTTCTCCAGCATACCCGCAGTTAAGCTCTTCCTCTATCCTCATCAGCTGGTTATACTTTGCCAGCCTCTCTGACCTGCATGGCGCTCCTGTCTTTATCTGCCCTGTCTTTAGGCCTACGACCAGGTCAGCGATAAAGCTGTCCTCTGTCTCACCTGACCTGTGGGAGACCATTACGCCCCAGCCAGCTTCCTGGGCCATCTTGCATGCCTCGATGCTTTCTGTTACAGAGCCTATCTGGTTTACCTTGAGCAACAGCGCATTTACTGCCTTCACATCAATAGCTTTCTTTATCCTTTTGGGATTTGTAACCAGCAGGTCATCTCCAACAATCTGCGTGTCGACAGCAGCTGTAAGCTTAGAGTAGTTTTCCCAGTCATCCTGGTCAAAAGGGTCCTCTATTGACACCAGTCCGTATTCATCTATGAATCTCTTATAAAGCTCAATCATCTCATCCCCTGTCTTAAGGTCTGGGCTGTCTCCTTTGAAATTAAGGTCATATTGCTTGTCCTTGTAGAACTCTGATGCAGCTACGTCCATGCCTATCTTCACCTTGCCGGTGTAGCCTGCTTTTTCAATAGCTTCTTTCAGTAATTCCAGGCCTTCCTTGTTGTCCTGGATGTTTGGGGCAAAACCCCCTTCGTCTCCGACATTCACTGCATCCTGGCCGTATTTGGCCTTTATCACTTTCTTCAGATTGTGATATACCTCAGCCCCCATCCGCATAGCTTCCCTGAAACTAGGAGCTCCTACAGGCAGTATCATGAATTCCTGCATGGCCAGCTTGTTTCCAGCATGGCTTCCCCCATTTATAACATTAAAGCTTGGCACAGGCATAACCATCTCCTTGACACCTGCCAGGTCAGCGATATGCTGGTATAACGGCACCTTCTTTGAGGCAGCCCCTGCCTTGCAGACAGCCATAGAGACTGCCAAAATTGCGTTTGCTCCAAGCTTGGACTTGTTCTCAGTCGCATCCAGCCTAAGCATCTTTTTGTCGATTGATTCCTGCTTTTCACAGTTCATTCCTTCTATCTCCGGAGCTATTATGCTATTGACATTCTCTACATCCTTCAGGACGCCTTTGCCAAGATATCTTGATTCATCGCCGTCCCTGAGCTCCAGTGCCTCGTGCACCCCTGTAGATGCGCCTGAAGGCACCATAGCCCTGAAAAGCCCTTTTTTTGTGGTAACATCCACCTCTACAGTAGGATTCCCCCTTGAGTCTAATATTTCCCTTGCTTTGATTGTCTGTATTTTCATTGTAACTAATTTAAAAAGGAATTTATTTAAATAGGTTATGTTTCTTTGGTAACTGGATAGTGTAGTTATTAATAAGTAGTAAAAATAGAAAGATTTATATATTATCACCGCACAACTGGTTTCATGGAGATAGGAATTATATCCGATATTCATGGTGATTTCGCTAGACTTGATAAGGCCTATCAGCAGCTGGATCCCAGAACTGTTTATGCACTTGGTGACATTATCCATTGGGGTGTGCATTTTGATGAGAACAGATGTGTAGATCTTGTCAGGAACTCAGAGTCAAGAGCTGTAAGGGGCAATCATGAGGATACTGCTCTAGAGATAATGGCAGCTCAAAGAGAAAGAGCAGGTACAAGTGAAATGGAAGCTAAAATCTGGCCCCAAAATATAGAATATTTACGAGCATTGCCTCAGCTGATTACAGAAGGGGATTTGCTATTCGCGCATAATATTCCCCCAGACAGTTTTGTAAGGGTGGAATCTATGGATCTTGCAAAGGAGGCATTTAAATATATGGAAGTCCAACATCCAGGAACAAGGGTAGCTATTATAGGCCACTATCATGAGCCAGTCTGTTTCTGGCATGATCCAAGAAAAGACAGATATGGCGAGATTAGAGCAGAGACAATCACCATAAGACCAGGAATACGCTACATAGTGACTCCTGGATCCTTAGCTAAACGAGAGCCAGGAAGTTTTGCTATACTGGACATTGATAGAAGAGTCATCCAAAGGAGGCAGATAAGATGAAGGAATTTACGTATGCCGGAGCTGATTGCAGAGACATAAACGATGCTACAAAAGCTCTAGCAGTACTCACTTTGGAATCTACATTACATCTCATGTACGAGACACAACCACCAGCTAGCATGGATACTATAAACAGTACACTTGCAGACTACCATGCAAGTGTAGAAGAGCTTGAAGGTAAGTTAAGAAAAAGCTGCCAGGCAGGTGAGGCGGATGAATTGTTGGCAAAGCTCCAGGATTATGCTGATTATCTTGCAGATACAAGAGTAGGAGCAGACTGGAAACCGGATAGAGACAGGATAGCAAGGGATATCGCAGATAGAATTTTAGGGATTGCAGAAGGGATAACAGGTTATCCTATCGAAGATATACCAAGATATGTGGAACTCGTAGCGCCAGCTAAGGGCTAGTAAGAAAGACAGGCAGCTCTTGCATATTTGGATCGACGATCGGCAGTCCTTCCACAGGCAAGGTGGGATTGATAGCCCTGTTGGCTGCATTGATTTCATCCTGCATAGCCTTGATAGCATACCAGAATTCATCCTGGTTTGTAGGTAGATTACGATACGCACGCACCTGTTCAGGCAACCCATTTCTTATCGCAGTTATGGTGTTGTCGCTATTTAGCTGCAGCTCAAAATTCACATATCTGGAAAGCTCTTTTGGATTCAGCTGACCATCATCAATCATACCAATGATATCCTGCCAGCGGGTATCACAAGGATTACGGCCAAGGTCATCTGCCAGGAACCTTGAAGTAGATCCTATATGGTGCACTGACTTATCACTTGGTCCACCTTTCCAAAATCGGATTTCTCCTGTTCTTCCATTCACTGTCGCTTTTGCGCCAAGCCTGCCATCACCCAATTTTGTCTTAAATACTGTCCTGATGCCTCGCTTTTCACTTATGCTGCTTACTACCACATCATCAACAAATTCTCCTCTACAGTTATGCATTCTCAATACACGTGGATGGCTTGGCCTGAATCTTGCATTGGCTGGCATGGCTTTGTTATGCACAAGGATATCATTTGCAAAGAACGTATTTGGCCCGGCAACATGAAGATTATAGACCTCAATTGGGCTATCAACATCGATGATATTCTTTATCCTGGCTTTTCTTCCATCAGATGCAGTAAGCTCATCCCCCACCTTAAGCTCAGAAGCAGCTACCCATCCACCTTCCACCAGAAAAGGGTGCTCTAAGGTCACCTTTAGCTCAGCAGCAAAGGCTATACCTACAAATAATAATAACAAGGAAACTGACAGTAGTTTCTTCATTATTATCTTTTTGGTTTTACAGGCAAATAAACTTTTCGGTTCCTCAATTTATTATTGTAATCATCATATAGTGGTAAAAAAATAGAAAGATTTATATAATACTTAATATAATCTTTTTTATATGGGATTTATCGAAGTACCTGGCATTGGCAGGATAAGCATGCAGCTGCTGCAGGATGATGCGAAATTCAGAAACGCAGCTGAAGCTGTGGGCTTGACAGATTATGAAGTTATTGATGATACTGTGTATCTGCCGCCAGAAAAGGCCGGATCAGTGGTGAAAGCCATGGGTTTCAGAGTTATGACACCCAGGGAATTTCTTCTGGCCTATGAACATCTACGGGAAGCAGGAGCAGAACTGTCGCCCCAGGTCCAAGAGACTCTGGATGCAGTTGTAACAGGTGCAGCAGCATCTTCCATGCAGCTTTATCTTGAAAGGACAGGCGCAAAATATGAGATAGAGCTGCCAGAACCAGGAAGAGACCTGACCATTCACTTCAGACAAGAAGATATGCATGATCCGACAGGGCTGCCTCTTAGAAATAATCCAGACGGTCCTTATGCACTTGACCTTAATTCACTTCTTGGGGCTAGTGGTTCTTTAAGCTTAGCAGGTACGATTTCAACAAGAACCGGAAAGGATGTCCCTTGCCTTGTTTTTCAGGATCCAACAACAATAACAGAGGGGGGCCAGCTAGAACTCTATAAGAGCATAAGGCCTATTGCCCTTTAAGAAGATTTAGTAATGCTTCACTTATTTCCGGTTTTGATATCATAATAACATCGCTTATCTCAGCCTGGACAGGCTGTCCAAGCAGCATACCGCTGTCTGTATGTTGGGCATACCATACAGTCTGTCCCTTTATGGTGTCGCAAACCAGCTCATGTCCTGGATTGGATAACACATATGCTTCGACCATTTTTTTTGGGGCATATTGGCACGGAAGATATCTGGCGTAGATTCTTGCTTCTCTCATCTCAACAAGAATAGATATTCCCTCAACGTCAGGATAGTCTAGCGCATCCAGAGCAGTTCTTGCAATCACTTCAAAGGGCTGCTTGCCTGCTATTGGATTTCTTCCTGTTGAGTATACTGTTATTTCCCTTGTACGCATGCCGTGCTGTGCCACAGTCTTTACAAGAGGGCTCTCATAGCTTCCCTGCATTGCCAGGGCAGGGTAGTCATCGCCTGATTTTGAAGCGAATAATATCACCCTGTCTATCTTCCCGCTCAATACCTTTTGGGCTGCATCATCAGCGTATAAAGCCATAGCAACATCTCCAGGTTTTATTACCTTTGCATCTATTAGTTGCTGGATTGTCTTGCCTTTGTTTGCAGGATCTGCCATTGCTTTTGCATATGCTTCCATAAACCTTTTGGAATACGATTCTCTCACAAACTCAGCTGCAAATGCCCTTTCCCCTTCAGTTTCCATTGATGATGCTGTTAAAGAAAGCTTTTCCTCCGGGACATCTGGCAGGTACGGATGTCCCTTGCGCGCTGGCATGGCTTTGTTATGCACAAGGATATCATTTGCAAAGAACGTATTTGGCCCGGCAACATGAAGATTATAGACCTCAACTTGGCTACCAACATCGATGATATTCTTTATCCTGGCTTTTCTTCCATCAGACGTAGTAAGCTCATCCCCGACCTTAAGCTCAGAAGCAGCTACCCATCCGCCTTCCAGCAGGAATGGATGCTCTAAGGTTACCCTAAGCTCAGCAGAATAGGCAATTGGAATTAGCAAAATCAAGAACAAGGCAGCATTCTTAAGCTCATTCTTCGATAATCTCATATTCGATAATCCTGTAGCTTGTTTCGTTCCTGACAAATGTTGTGGTCACATCTGCAGCCACTGGCTGGTCATTCTCAATATCATAAGCCATCACTTTCTCCCCTATTTGAATATCTTCAATATCCTTATAGCTTCCGTCAGCCATCTTAATACTTGTGTCTTCCAGGAAGCAGCCGCCTTTGACAGCTGGCTTTACAGCCGGTTTCTCTGTTAGGTGTTTATACAAGGATGTGTCTTCTAATCTAAAGAATTTAAGCGCACTTACAGTCTCAGCCGCTATCAACCCCCCTATATAAATGCCGGCCAGGAAAGCCGATTGGAAGCAGGCAGAATCATCTACTGCGCGTACAGGTCCAATATTCAAAACTGCGTTTTCTCCTGGCTGTATATCCTGCCCAGAACAAGCGTTCCAGGCTGCTGTCACTGCAGCAGGCACACCATGCAGATAATGGTACCCCATGAGGGCTAGTCCAATGAAACCTTTAGCTAAGCTGCCCTGTGCAATAAATGTAAGGGCGCCAAAAACCCCGGAAGCTGCAGTTCCAACGCCAAATGTTGCTATAGCAACAGCAGCTATCAAAGCGATCTCAGATACTATCTTGTTAGTATTGAGTATATCCTTATGTTTTCTCTGCGCGTCCTCTGCAGTGGAGAACCACATATTGACTATTTGCTTTTCTGTTTCCTCTAGTGCTTTCTCTCCGGGAAGACCAGGGCCGTAGAACTCAGACTGAACCTCATTCAGCCTGTATTCGAATGGAGAAACCGTAAATGCTCGATCTACCTTAAGCGAGCATGCTTCAAATCTAGTGTTATCATTTGCTGGATCAGAATACAACTGCGAGGATGGGGTATGTATGCATTCTATCGCATCTTGAATTTTCCCAATATCCTCTTGTGCCTTTTGCCTGTTCTCCTTTAGCTGCGCTATAAACGCTGATTCGGTATTGGTTAGATCGTGGTCAAATGTATCCCCAAAGACCTTACCATTGACCCAATAAAAAGCACTTTTGCTAGCGCTTCTGCTGTCCTTCACACCAGGCAGAGCTTTCCCTATATTTTTTATTGTATCAGCTAGTGTATCGCCCTTTACAAAATCATACACCTTTTCCAACAGCTCTGGGTTCCAGTCTCTGTAATTATGAGTCCACCTCTCTCTCTGAAATGTCTCAACATCCCAGTCGATCGGCTCCACTGAATGCTTCCCGATTTCCCACGGGCGCATAAGGAATATCCCAAATCTGGTATGCTTTAACTCCGGCGTTGACCCTTCTGCCGGATCATCCATGAAAGGCAGCCTGGGCATCATAGCTACATCCATGTAGTAATCATACATTGCCTTGAGATATATTTGCACGTTATGCTCTTCCTGCAGTTTTATCAACACTGATTTAGTGGCTTTGGATAATTTATCGAGATCCATCTCTGTGAGATGCTTTTGCAGGTTCAAATATCTCTGCTTTGTCTCTGGATCCAAGTCAGAGAGCGAACATCCGAATCCGCCACTGATGACGCACCTATAAGCCTCAACCTCAGGGAACATCTGTTTTACATAGTCATTAAGTTCAGGTAATTGAATGGGCGCTATGCTCTGGGTGGATAATAGCCTGTTAGCAGCTGCTATAGCATCTATTTTTGAGAAAATTCCCTGCCTAAACCTGTTCATTATACTATAGTAGTGTGCAATAGCCAGGTTTTGTTCAAAGGTATCCAGGTTTATTTTTGTTTTCAGCCAAACGCTCCTTCCGCTCATCGGTGATTCTGAAGAATATGAGTATATTCTAGATTGCTTGTTCAAAGGGCAGCTTATCCTGTCCTCCTCCAATGTCGTGATTTTTGTGTCTTTTTGTTGAACCAGGATTCTTTCTAATTCTCTGGACAGCGGCTGGTAGTCTGGTCTGTTGTTCGAAGAGGAGCCAGACTTGCTGATGAGATACTCAGATGTGGTTCCCGGATCCCCCCTGATCCAGTGGTATAGGTATGCCATACCTCCGTCATGTCTGTATTCATAGATCAATCCAGCCAGATACTCTGCTATCGGGTCAACCTCCTCCTTCTTGCCGCTCATGGTCGTCATAACTGCCCCGCCTGTCAGCGGCCATTCGCATGAGCCATCCTCACAAGCCGCACATTCAGGGAAGCCAATCAGGTGCTGGGCAATCTTGGCAGACATGTCTGCTGTTGTGCGGTGGTAGAACCTGTCATAGTCCTTGTCTGGCTCTATCTCGCATTCACATTCCTGAAGATATCCGTCTTCATCCACATAGAAAGCGTCAAGGTTGCTTATAGTGCTTGTGCTTATGGGTATTGCAGTCGGACCCCCTAAAAACATGACATAATCTGATATATAGCTGTAATAGTAATCATCATTATAGAAGATATCTGTCCATAGCTTGCCCCCTATGGATTCTGCAGCGCCCCTTATCTCATTGTCTATGGTTTCCTCTTCATCAAACAAGCCATCAATAACAGTTTCGCTGGGATTTTCCTTCCCTAATTCTTCCTCGAGCTCCTTATCTAGCCTTTGCAGTTCATGGAAGCTTGTTACCTTATCATTGTCTAAAAATCCCATATGGCAGTCTTTATCAAAGGCCAGCATAGGGGCAAACAAGGACATCTTGCAGAACTCTCCGTCTTCGCAGAACTCATTTTCAATATCATTCGGATTGGTCACAACTATCCCTTTGTCTGATTTATAGCCTAAGTCAGAACCCCGCACTAGGTCAAAAAGGAGATCCTGCAGCTCATCTGAAGTTAAAGTCATCGCAGGAAAATCACACTCAACACTGTCATAACCATACCAGCAGGGAAACCTAAAGTTATAATAGTCATCATATTCTAATATGGCATTCTTTTCTTTCAGCTCTTCAGCTATTCCTGCCTCAAGGCTTCCGATGATTATCAGCGCTTTTGCATCAAGGTACTCCTGCCACTCATTCCTGTTTTCCTGCCCAACGAACACCAATGGGGCGTTGAAATAGGAAGCAAACTGGGCAGCCAACAGTCCAGTCTTGTAATCATTGTAGTCAACCACAACAGCAACGCCAGCGGATTTCCACTGTTCTTTCCAGAACCTTCCTTCCCTGACATCCTGTATATCATAGTCCAGCATGAACCTGTCAAAATCATATCCAGGCACATTGGAGTCCCATATCTCGCTTTTGTAGTGGCTGCCTGTAAAGGGATTTCCCGCGTGCACTATCAAAGGATAGGCGCATTTCTTAGAGGGCTCTAGCTCCCCTTCCTCATTCATCACATCATCAGTATGCTGGCACCATTCATTTTGCATATTTATCCCCTGCGTTTTGCCATAATAATCCCTTCCAAAAGACTCATTGTACCATAATGTCGCAGGTATAGACGACAATACGTTTCTCCAGTCATCTTCAGAAACAGAGAACACAGTCGACTCTGAATATCTTGATTCATCTTTCCTGTTCTCCAGCAGGATTAAGGGTATAGGCTTGGGCTTTAATGTGCTGGATCCCTCGAAGACGCATGTCAGCTTCTCTCCTCTTGGGATCTTATCCTGCTCATACAGGGATTCATCCTCAAAAATAACCCAGCTTATCAAGCAGCCGGGCATGTAACATTCTCTTTCCTGCCATTTTGCAACATCCTCCTCTGCGATCACATTGCCGCTTTCATCCAGAAGCTTAAACTTGGTTATTTCCTCATCTGCTTCGATTTCATTAACCTTTATCTCACAGCCTATTTTGTCAGACCTCTCCATACGCCCCATCATATAGAATATCTCGTCATCCTTCTGGATAGCAGCCCTATCAAGATTGATAATCGGATCTATCGCAAAATATGATGAAGAATCTATAAACAGCTCTGTTTCCAGCTCTTTATCATAGCAGCTGTGCCATCTATAGTCAACAGAGATCTCATCATAATCATATTGGTTGTAGTCCCAATTCGGAGCATGAGATTCATGTACTAGCGTCATCGGCTGCTCAACCTCATAGCGAAGCACCCTTCCGTAACACTCAGGCTCTTCATTTACATAGGCAGATTCATGCGGTTCCACCCGGTCTTGGTCAGCAAACAGGTAGCTCCAGTCGTTAAAACAGCTGTAGTCTTCACGCTGATAACAAATCTTGGGTACAGTGTAATCATCCTCGACAGGTACTTCTTCTGTGGTAGTTTCATAATCATACTGAACTGTCTGGCTGTTCCTTTCCCCCCATGATTCGCAATTTCTTGTCCATTTTCCATCCATCTCATAGGTTTCTTCATGGCATTCCTCGCAGATACCTTCTTCACAGGTTAAGGTGGCCTTTTCAATCTTTGTGCTTTCCCCTTTATAGTCGATCTTGCAGGCTATGACTCGGGTATCATAAGGTCCATCAGCCCAGACATCCATCCAATGAGCATGGCTCTCCTCTTCATAGGATGTTGTCTCTTTCTTGGTGGCAGTGCCTTGCCATCCTTGTTCATCATCAAAAGATAGGTCTGCAGATGTTTCATAGTCTGTTTTGGTTTCATCCCACCACGTCTGGTCTTCGCTCCAGTCCCATTTGCTGTTCGTCAAATAATATGGTCTTCCATGAGGTAAAGCATCATAGCCAGGTTCAGAGCTATCACGAGAACCCTTGGTTGTCTGTCTAGACCCCTCCTCCACATATATGCCATCGATTATCTTTGCATGGCATATTGTGATCGACACTATCAAAGCTATCATAAAGCATGCAGCTGCCCTTAATATCTTCTTCATCTTAGGTTATATATTCCCCACACTTCTTCTGCTGTCAATGCCCTGTTGAAGGCCATCACCTCATCTATATAGCCCTCAAAATAATACGGCTCTAGATACCCAGGCGCCCAGTCATAGCCTTCAGACCTTCCGATCTTCTTGGGCCAGGGGTTTCCGACTGCAAATCTTGTGCCTGCAAACCTTGCATGGGTAGCTTCCTTTCCATTGACATATATGGTTATCTTTGAGCTCAACAGCTGATCCCCGGCCTTGACATCGAGGCCTGTCGAAGTTATTGCAACATGTGTCCATTCGTTTAATGATACATCGCTTCCTGTGTCCCAATAGTTGAAATCTGAAGGATCTACTGACGTCTCGCCATCCCATGCATCAGCTCTCCATTTGCCGTCCTTAATGACCATTGCAAGTCCGCCGACATCTTCTTCCATGCCAGAGTCGATGATATAGGCATCATCAAGGCTCCTTGGATACGCCCACAAACATACTGTCCATTCAGGATTTTCAAGTTCAGGCGCGTCCGGAATCGACACAAAATCACCATCCCCGTCAAACTCAAGGCCTTTTCCTTTAATGCCGTATTCTGTCACTCTTGCACCCCCATTCAATGCTCCATGTTTCCTGTAATATGACTTATCCTCTGAACCGTCCATCCATAATACCAGATTTTCCTGCACGCTGAAAGGAAGCGGATCAAAATCACCTATGATAACAGGAAGCTCTTCCAGGACGATAAAGCTCTCTGGCATTATCACTGTCTTGTACCCTTCCTTGCTTGCAATCACATAGAAATAATGCTCGCCAACCTGGCCTGGTATATACTCAGCAGAGCCATCTGTAAATGCTACTGTCTCCTTTGTCCCGTCAGGAAGCTCGACTAAACCTTCTATAAGGGCATCCTGCGTATTTTCAGCTTTTATACGCATCGGTGAATCTTTCTTGAAAACGGAAAATGAGTCAGTGCATGCGTCCCTGCAAAGCTTGAATGACATCTCCTCAAACTCTTCCAATTCCTCGTAGTCCTCCTCTCCCCCGAAGAAATAGAACAATTCCGATGCCTCCTCAGGCCTTAACGCTCTGTTGAATATCATGACCTCATCGATGGAGCCGTTTAGGCCGTCTGCATTGCAGCTAGCAATCTGCACACCAGACCCCACATAGCCGCATGCTTGGCCTGAATAGGCTCTCTTATTGTCGATATATACAGCCTCCTCTGTACTGTCCCTTGTTATAACAATATAATGCCAGTCCATATCCTGGATGTCCTTATCAATCTCATGTACACCGCATCCTGATGAATAATATATCTTCTTAGCTTCTGCATAAAGATAGATATCATCTTCACTATACAGGTAATTCCTTGCCTCTGGCTCATCCACCTCAGCCCAGAAGGCAATCGAGCGCTCGCTTCCTATGCTCCCCAGATTAGTCAGGCACCCTTCATCAAACTGCAGAGCCACGCCGCTTCCGCCTTCTATGAAGCGTGTGTTGTCATGTATGCAGCTTGCTCCTGTGATACTATCTTCATAGCTGTTCTCAAATTCATAATAATGATCAAGTCCGTATGTCACAGGCGAAACATTCAAGCATCCAAATTCTGTCCTCTTCTCATAGTTCCTGCATTCTAGCTGGCCATAGCAGTCTTCATAGCATGACATCCATGATTCGTGCTCGTCACAGGTGCCATCACCGCAGTTTGTGCAGATAAACTCCCACCCATCGTCAATCTCAAGGTCATCAGCATAGGAGATATCAAAGCCATAGCAGCATTCGTCTTGCCCCAGCATCCCTGTCTCATCCTCGACCAGGCAAGTTTTTTCACAGACGATTTCGCCCTCAAAACCAAGCTCTGTCTCTGTCCCATCGAACTCTGCCTTCATTCCATTTATATCAGGATCAAAAGGTATGATAAAGCTCAGGAAAGAGCTGTTGAAGCCATAATCCATAAGATAAAAGGAATACTTTCCCGACAAACCATCCCCATATGTTTTCAGCACAAAAGTGTCATTCTCATTGTAATCGTTCACAAGATTTGAGTAATCGCCATATAGGCTGTGGATGCCCTCAACCTCAAACTCAAATACAGGGATCAGAGCAGAACACTGATGCCCGAGCCAGCTGATTATTATTGTTGAATCCTCTTCATTAACTACTGAATCCATGTTCACATCAGCTCCCCCGCACCATCCAGAGAGCCAATCGCATTCATCTTCACCGTCATGCAGGTTAAATATGCTTACATCAGTCACAGTAACTGCACCGTCCCTGTTGATGTCAGCTCCCTCACACCAGTTGTTTCCCTCATAGCCTGTCCTGTTCCAGGCAATGATAACCTCACTATAGCATAGGTCGTCTCCCTCCACTGAAACGACGCTTC
This sequence comes from uncultured Methanosarcinales archaeon, assembly GCA_964510025.1. Taxonomy (GTDB): domain Archaea; phylum Nanobdellota; class Nanobdellia; order Woesearchaeales; family DATDXC01; genus CAZDZV01. The sequence continues at coordinate 30,838 of CAZDZV010000002.1, read as the reverse complement.
TTAAGGCGCTGTCGAAATAGCTCCCATCATCCTTTTCAAGTGCAATCCAGTAGTCATACTCTATACCTTTTCTAAGCCCTTCCACTGTAAATTCCGCGCTATTGCCGTTTATATTCATTTCATATGGGAAGATCTGTTTGTTATTCTGGATAGTCGTCCCTCTCACTCCTGTGATGATGCATGTTTTTCCGATGCCTGTGATCCTTGAGCTGTGCACCATGGCTCCTCTTGTGCATGGTCCTATGCCGTCGCATTCAACAAGCTGGTCGCATCTGCCCGTACCTGTGACATAGAAAGTAGCTTCTCCGGGGAAGCCCTCAGCTCCAACCCAGAAATGGCCGTTGTCATGGCCTTTTTCTACAGTTATGGTCCCAAGATCAAGATTGCCCTCTCTGGGATCATATTGGAATGATATGATATTTCCTGCATCGTATCCTTCTGTATCCTGGATATAGACCGTAAAGATCTCTGTTCCGCTCACAAGCAGGCCACCATCCGGAAGCTCTATAAGCTGGCCGCCTATGCCGACCTTGACCTTTACATCCATGCCGTCAGGTTTACCCCCTACCGATATGCCTGTGTTATATGGGTAATAAGCCTGACCTGTCTTTGCAAATATCCTATTGCTGAAGAAATCTGAAAAAGACCTGAAAAATGAATCAACAAAACTGCCTGAAGGAGGATCCCACATCAGTGTGGCAGCCTTGATATTATCCGCCAGCTCAAGCTTTATTGTAGTTGTGGTGCCCTGTACTATATCAACAGGTGTTGGCGGAATAAACTTAGCCAGGCATTTTCCATCTTCACATATGCAATCATGCATCTCCCATTCGCTCTCAAGTTCATTGCATACACCTTCCATCAGAACGCTCTCAGTCAGGCAGCTGTCCTCCTTTCTTCCGTTGATACCCACTGCTGCTGACTTTGCAAACTCATCATTGCCGTCCTCATCTGTGCAGCCTGTCACAAAGCTTATCGGAAAATATGTCCAACCCCTTCTTCTGGTTACTTCTCTGTCGTATATTTCATCATAGTACGTATATGTGGTATAGTCATAGACCATGAGCTCGGCTTCCTGCCCCTCCATATTAAAAGGAAGGCTTATTTCAAATTCATTTGTTCCAGAACAGGGATATTGGCTGCAGAGCACAACGCTGTAATACCTGCCCATATATCTTAGATAGCCATACCTGTAATATTGCTCGCCTGTGACATCCCCTGTGATTAGTGTATTATCGCCCGGGATACCATTTACATTGACCTCTATTGCATAGACGTTGGCTGCCAGCAACAGCAGTATTAAGATAAATCTCCTGATCTTAGATGACCTCCACTGTTATGTCTCTTGTCATCCCGGCGATATGGCTTCCATCCACCTTGTTGCCGAAGAGCTTCACATTGCAAAGATACCTTCCCTCAACATCTTTCCCTATCCTGAAGATAGTTGTGAATTCCTGGATCTCATTGGATAATATCATCTTTGGGTTTGAAACCTCTGTGATCTTAAGCTCATTGTCACACCTGACCAAAATATCAACACCATCCTGCGGCCCGCAATCCTGCATCTCCCTGGGATCCCCGCTCTCACAACCATCGCTCCACAGGCAGTGGCCGTCTTCTCCGCACTCAGCAGGGCAGTCAGGATCATCTTCGCAATCAACCTTGTAGCATATCCTGTCAGATGCCCCGCAACCCTGGAATCCAGAATACAGGTCATATCTTGCTGTCCAATCCTCGCCTGTTGGATTCAGCACCTTCACCTTTATTGCTTCTGTGCTTCCAGCTTCTGTCTTGATGCTTTCCCTGGATAGCGTCAACGGGTTGCTTTCCGTCGGCGTAGTCGGCTCGAGCTCTCTTGATAGGATTGCCCCTATCTTTTTCTCGCCTGCATTTAATGAGCTCCCCATAAAAAAGCTCATCAGGAAGAGCAAAGCTACCAGTATTATTATGATGACTATCAGATTCAGGTTTAGCTCAACTGTCCCCTTTTTGATTTTATACTAATACCCTGTTTATTTATATATAAACTTTTCCAAAATAAATAACTATTTATAGTATAAACCAAATATTAAGAAATAATGGAAAAAAGAGAGATAATACCTATACTTGTCATAATGTCTTTGGTCATCTTGTCTATATATATCTATCCGACCATACCAACAGATGAGCACGGCATGGTGCCGGTGCACTGGGGCGCTGATGGAAGGCCAGACGGCTATGGCTCAAAGTTTATGGGCGTGCTTTTTGTACCTATTCTTGCTGCTTTTGTCTACATACTCCTTTCAGCTGTACCTTTTGTAGCTGTTTTCAAGAAAAACATCAGGGATTTCCTTCCAAGGTATATCTGGATAAAAACTTCATTGGTGCTCTTTCTAGCTGCACTTCATATAGCTGTCCTTCTTCAGATGTACTATCCTTTCAACATGATGTACTTTATCATGCCTGCGCTGGCCATGCTTTTCTTCATAATGGGTGATCTGATAAGGACCGTCAAAAGGAACTACTTCATCGGTATTAGGACGCCATGGGCTCTGGCCAATGACAAGGTCTGGAAAAAGACCCACGAGATGGGATCAAAGGTATTCAAGATTATTGCATTGGTTCTGTTAGCCTCTCTTTTTTTTCCCACAATAGCGGTCTGGATAATACTGGTTTCGGTACTGGCCAGCATAATCTACCTGTTCTGGTATTCCTATTCAGTATATAAACAATAAGATTTATATATCACAAATGATATCAGGCCCCTATGGCATTTTTGGATAAGCTTATGTTCTGGAAAAAGAGCGATGATTTCTCTGACTTTGACAATCAGTTCAACCCAGGCAGCTTTCAGAACAATAACCTGGGAATGCCGAACATGAATCCGGGCCTTCCGGCGAATACGCCGCCGCAAGGCAATGAGTATAATTTTGACAACAATATCCAAAATCCTTTCAGCCAGCAGCAGTCAGCCCCGCCCGGCTTCCAGACTACGCCGATGATGCCCCAGGCTCCCCAGCAGCCACACCAGGATATAAGCAAAGACATTGAACTATTGTCTTATAAGCTGGATACCATAAAAGCTGCTTTGGAAGTGATAAACCAGCGCATAGCTAACCTGGAGAGGATAGCGTCCGGCGAAAGAAAAAGGGGATGGTAATCTTATTTCTATGAAAAAGGCACTATCGATAATATCAATATCTGTTCTCGTTGACCAGCTCACCAAATACCTTATAGTAAAGAACCTTAATCTTCATCAGTCTATCCCAATAATACGGGATATCTTCCACCTTACCTATATCCAGAATACAGGAGCTGGCTTTGGCATACTCAAAGGCACCAACTCCCTGCTCATATGGCTCACAATAATGATTCTCGGGCTGATCCTATGGAACTACGATAAGGTCCCGGACAGGCCATTGCCCCGGGCAGCCATAGCATTGATAATAGCAGGAGCCATAGGCAACCTGTTGTCAAGAATATTCTTCGGCTATGTTATAGATTTCATAGATTTCAGGATATGGCCCGCTTTCAATATAGCAGATGCAGCAATAACAATAGGAGCGATTGTCCTGGTGATATCTCTCTTGAAGGATCAAATGCATGAATGAGGCTTGAACTTCTTCTTGGCCTCTTTTTCATCCTGGAACCATATCCTGTTCTTGGGCTTGATCTTCGTTGCCCACTCGCATCTTGGCCTATGGTATGTGTTTCCTACCTTGCTTGCTACATATTTTCCAGGCTCGAAGTTGGTGTACACCTTTTCCACTTCTTCTTTACGCACAGCCTTCTTTTTTATGCCAGATACAGCAATCACAAAGCCTAGGGCGCTCAATATAGCTATCGTGACAAACCTGCTGCTGATAGTGCTTCTTATAGAATACACTATCATCAGTCCGATAAGGATGGCTACAAACACAGATGAAAGAAGTATAAAGCCCCAGTTTCTGTTCCTGTAGACTCCCATCACTGAGATAAACGCAAAGAACATCAGGACTATAAGTATTGCCAAAACACCTACGAAAGATATCCTGCTCAGGCTGAATACCATGCTGATCAGTCCGATGAAGACAAATAGAAGTATCACATCAAGAACAAAAAACCTTCCGGTGATATCCCCCATTGTAACCTACAGAAAAGTCTCTAACTTTATAAATATTTCTATTCTAGAGTAGTTAAAATTCTTCCCACTCATCCATCTGTTTCAGGTGCCCTTTCCTTTTCAAGAATTCAACCTGGGCCCTGGTGTATTTATATATGATATCTCCTTTTCTATCTCCACTGTATTCCCATGGCTCTACCACAACTATGTCGCCGGCCCTGACCCATAATCTTCTCTTAAGCCTGCCAGGGATCCTGCATATCCTGCTTTTCCCATCTAAGCACCTGACTTCCATCCTTGAGCCCCCAAGACGCTGCTGCACAACACCAAACACTTCCCTGCCTCTTGGCAGCTTTATCCTGCTGATCTCTGCCAGTATCTTGTCTTTAATTGCCTGCTGTTCTTTCTTTTGGCTCATTTCTTCTAAGAAAAAAGATATTGTTTATAAAACTGTCGGAACATTTTTAAAGAAAGCCAGTTTGCTTCTGGAAGATGCCATCCAGAAGATTAAACCTTCCAAAACAAAGAAAGACAAAGGTTCCAGCTAACATTATCAAACGGTTTCTTGCCTTCATCGCTGATATAATCATAGTAAGCTTCATTGTCTCTCCTCTGGAAACCGTCATCCGCAGCGTTATCCCTGGCAGCAGCTCTGCTTTTAACCTTATCAGTACTGCACCCACATCCCTCCTGACAGCTGTCTCCATAGTGATAGCTGCCATCGCCATAATCTATTTTTCAGTGCTTGAGTACAGGTTCGGCCAGACAATAGGCAAGATGATAGCAGGCATTTCTATAGTGTCTGAAAATAGGAAACTGACATACTGGCAGTGCCTGATTAGAAACCTTTTTCTACTGCCTTTCATTCCTTTTGTCCTGCTTTGGGTGATAGATCCATTATATGCAATATTCACAAGGGAGAACAGGAGATTTAGCGATATTATCGCAAAAACAAAAGCAATAGAGTATTATGAGGTATAAAATGAAGGAACTTGCTATAAGATTCAACATAGTTGAGAAGGGGATACAGACCCAGATAAAGGTGAAGAACATGACGCCCCAGGAGACAGTAGGGCTACTTGAGATGGCAAAAAGCCAGATTCTTGAAAAGCTTAAGAAAAAGACTGTCTTTGAGATATCCAAAGGTGGTAAAGATGAATAAGAAATGGATCTTTATAGTTATCTTTTTGGTTGTGCTGTTCTTGTTCACATCCTTTATCGCAGCCATAGTCTCCCTTTTTGTAGTAGCAGAGAAACCTGTTTCAGGGAATGTCGCGCTCATACCTGTAACGGGAATATTGCTTTCAGACGGCGCTGGTTTTTTTGACCAGGATATCTCCTCGGCAGCAGACATCATAAGGAAGATAGAAAGGGCAGATGAGGCTGAAAATGTCAAAGCTATCATATTCGAGATAAACAGCCCAGGAGGAACCGTCGTCGCATCAGAAGAGATAGTGAATGCGGTGAAGGCAGCAGATAAGCCTACAGTCGCATACATAAGGGAGGTTGGAGCGTCAGGAGCATATTGGATTGCTTCGGCATCAGACTACATACTCTCCAGCAGGTTCTCGATGCTCGGTTCGGTCGGTGTGGTTGCCTCTTACCTTGAATTCTCAGGCCTGCTGCAGGATTATAATGTTACATATCAGCGCCTGGTATCTGGAAAATATAAGGATCTTGGAAGTCCTTTCAAGGAGATGACCTATGAAGAGCAGCAGCTTTTTGAGCACCAGCTCAGCATTATACATGATTATTTTGTCGAGGATGTGGCAGAGAACAGGAACCTGACCGAAGAGGCGCTGGAGGAGATTTCAACAGCAAGGCTTTATCTGGGTGTGGAGGCAAAAGATATTGGGCTGATAGACAGCTTCGGGGGGAGACAGGAGGCAATTGAACATATAGAGCATCAGCTGAATATCACAGCTGAAGTAAATGAGATGATCACCAGGAGGACATTTCTGGATGTGATCGGTACAGTCATGAATGAGAAATCCTATTTCATAGGAAAGGGTATAGGCTCTGCCTTTACCCAAAAGCCAGGACCGCAGCTCTGGACCTGAAAAAACTTATATATCAGCCGATAATTCAGCATCAGAATGAAAAAGGGGGTATTTTTTTTATTGCTAATATTATGCATCTTATACTCTCAGGCAGATTCCGGATATAAGGCTCTGGCTAAGGTCACGCTGCAGGAAAAGATCCCCCAACAGCAGGCTGAATTCTTCCAGCTAAGCGACAGCTCCCCTGTGATACAGTCATCAATACCAGAAAAGCTGGCACAACAGGAAAAAATCAGGGTGATAGTGATGCTGAAAGACAGGGCCCCCAACACTAAGATCAAGGCTTCAGCAAGCCCCACTGTGATCCACAAGTTCTCAAGGGCATATTCAGCAGACATATCACATGAGGAATATCAGCAGCTGCAGCATGATCCAAATATCGAAAAAATCTATGAGGAAAGGATTGGCTATGTGCTGATGAATTCATCTAATGGGATAATAAGAGCTGACCTGGCGTGGCCGATAGCACACTCTGGCACGAACATTACAGGTCTTTATGAGACTGTGTGCATCCTGGATACAGGGGTAGATGATTCACACGAATTTTTAGATGACAGGATCCTGGCGCAGCATTGTTACTGCAGCGTCTCAGACGAAGGTTCGGGAGGCTGCTGCCCAAACAACCAGATAGAAGACACAGATGCCGATGATGACCATTCCCACGGGACCCATGTTGCCGGTACAGTTGCCTCTACCTCAAAGACCTTCAGCGGCGTTGCTTTTGGAGCAAAACTTGTCATCGTGAAGGTCTGCAACTCATCCGGAGCATGCGCTGAAGCAGACTATGCAAAAGCAGCTAAGTGGTGCACTAACCACTCTGAGGAATATAATATATCTGTTATAAGCATGAGCATTGGTGATGGGGCTGAAGACAACTCAAGCTACTGCGACAGTTTTCTCGGAGCAGCCATGCTGAATAATGCCACTGCAAACGGAATATTTGTCTCTGTGGCTTCTGGAAATGATTACTATACAGGATATATAAGCTATCCTGCCTGCGCTTCAAATGTCACATCGGTCGGCGCAACCCAAGATTCCGACACAATGGCCCCATTCACAAACAGGAATCAGCTTCTGGACCTTCTGGCTCCGGGAGTGGACATATGGTCTGCGTATCCATGCTCATTGGCAGGAGACTGCGGTGTAAAGACATGGGTACAGTCAAAAGAAGGGACATCTATGGCAACCCCCCATGTTGCAGGCGCAGCCGCCCTGGTAAAGCAGGCTGCTAGACTATATAATGATACTAACCTGACCCCTTTTCAGATAAGGGATATACTCAATGTTACTGGGGCAGAAATAGAGGATGCGGGTTCTGGCCTGTCCTTCCCAAGGATAGACATCTATTCAGCTGTACAGTCAGTCTTGGAGACCCGGGTGACAGATTGCATCGATATCAACATCTCGGGAACATATGCTATGTACGAGGATATTCTAGGCTCTTCCAGCTCCAGATGCATCAACATTTCTGCAGGCAACACCACATTCGACTGTCAGGGGCATAAGATACAGGGCGATGGGGCAGCTGAATATGGCATATATATCTACAGCTCTGGTTCAAGAGATACCAATATCACTATAAGGAACTGCACTCTGGAAAGATGGGAAAGATCAGCTGTCTATATCAGGCAGTCGCACGGCAACACTATAGCTGGCCTAAATGCGACCTCGAATACCGGCGATGGCCTATATCTTGACACCAGCTCAAACAATACCATAGTTGACTCAGCTTTTCGAAGCAACCAAAAAGGCATCCATATTTATCTTGCAAAAAATAACACAGTGCGGAGCTCCCGGCTCATCAACAATACTGTCTATGGCCTGCTGATAAACCAAAGCTCTGAAAACCATATCGCCGACTTGACTATAAAAAACAGCTCAAGGGCTGACCTTTACATAAGGACAGCTGCAAAATCTGACTGCAACAATATAGTGGATAATATAACAGGCACGAAAGATAAGCCAATCGCCTATATAAACGATACAGTTGCTGTTGAAGGCTGGGACAACGTTTCTTATATCATCTTCTGCAATGCCAACTATTCGACCATAAGCAACCTGACAATAGACAATCTTCCCTTTGGAAATAATATGCTCTTGATCGAAAGGTCTTACAATATGATTCTGGAATCAGTCAACCTTACAGGCCTGTACAGCGGAGTATACATGTATCAGAGCAGGAATATCACGATTAATGATTCTTTCATATCCAATTCATCCTCTTCTGGTATATATTATTTCGAGAGCGTAAACAACACGCTGTCAAGCTGCACAATCAGGAATAACAGGTATGGTGTATCAATGGAAAAAGAAAGCGGCTCAGGAAGCATCTACGGAAACACCATAACAAAAAACACTATCGTGTCCAGCACAGATTTCGGCATCTCTATCCTGTCAGACTACAACCGTATCTTTGATAACCTGTTCAACAACACCCAGAACTATAATCTCAGCCAGGCTTATTTCAACTACTGGAACACTACAAACCAGACAGGCCCCAATATTATCGGGGGTGTAAGGATAGGCGGCAACTACTGGGCATATCCAAATGCAACAGGCATCAGCGAGAGCTGCAAGGATCCTGAGAAAGACAGCCTCTGTGATGATCTCCTGAACCTCTCGCTAAACAACACAGACTATCTTCCCCTGCACTTTGTTGACAACAGCTCCCCTCTTTATTTCAGCAATATGACTAATGGGCTCTTCAACAGCAATATCAACTTCACTGCAAACATAACCTTCCTGGACGACAGGAATTTAGACTATATATGGTTCGAGAGCAACCATACCGGAAGCATGGTCAACTACTCCTTTGTGAACGCCTCTGCACCAAGCTACAGCTTTAACCAAAGCTATAATATCACAATCTCAAAAGGCAAGACCTTTCAGTGCAGGTTCCATTCAAACGACACCTACAACAACCTAAACTCTACTGTCTGGGAATCCATCGCGGTGAGAAATGCGGTGCCTGTAATATCCGAGATAGCTGACATAACTGTGAATGAGACCAACAATGTTTCGATAACAGTAACAGCATCTGATTCAGACCAGGAGGCTCTGACATACGGCATCAATGACAGCCATTTCAGCCAGGATGACAACCTCTTTGTCTGGGAGACAAACCTGAGCGAAGAAGGCATCTATCATGTGATGCTCAACGTAACCGACAGCACTGATGCCGGGAACAGGACTGTCATCGTGACTGTGCTCAATGCGCAGGATCTGGACAATGATGGAAGCCCTGACTTTAACGATACAGATGATGATAATGACGGCCTGGATGACAATTCTGACACCCTCCATGGCAACGCCTCTACCTTAAACACCACCCTCCCTCTTAACATCTTTGTCAATGGTTCCGCAAATATCACCAGAGTTCTGAACGGCACACTATCAGTGAACCTTACTGATTACAGGAATAACACCATAGTAATCTTTAGCTGGAACTTCAGCAACTCTTCCCTGGTCCTAAACTGGACAGTTGACTATGCTCCGGAGAACGGCACCATACTCATACAGCATCTTAACACCCTTTCCCAGAACACGACAAAGACCGTCCTGATCAACAGGTCAGACAGCAACTTCAACCATGTATGCATAGCAGATTACAACGTCGGCTCGTTGGATGACATTAGCTCTGACTGCTCAGGATCAAATGAGTCCAGGGTTCCGTGCACAGGCTCATTGGGCCAATATTCCTGCACCCTCATCGGCACCAGGTTTGAGATCACAGGGCTGAACCATTCAGGTGTCAGGGGCATATATGTGGCCCCTGAGGGTGGTGATGACGGCGGGACCGGAGGAGGCGGTGGCGGAGGAGGCGGTGGCGGAGCAGCTGTCAAGACAGCGACTTCTGAGACAGTCAAGATAGGCAGGATAAACTCAGGTCAGGCAGCGTTGGCTGAGTTCACAGCTGAAGACCTGCTCATAACAGGAATAGAGATTTCGGTAAAAAGGACAGTGACAGCCTCATCTGTGACTGCGCATAACACAGGCGATGATCCAGGTGTGGCAGAGCCTATCGGGGATATTGATGTTGTAGCCTATCTTAGGATCACCCTTGCCAAGATATCTTCCTCAAATATGCAGCAAGCCCTGGTCAGATTTAGGATCCCAAAATCAGAGGGCTATGATCCGGCCACTGTGGAGCTGCGAAGATTCGATGGCAACTGGACATCTCTTCCCACCCAGCTTAAATCTCAGGATTCAGACAGCTACTATTTTGAATCAGAGGTCCCTGAATTTTCCATATTCGCAATAGTCGGAAAAAGGCTTGAGCAGGAGCTGGTCCAGGAAGCAACAGCTGAAGTGCAGCAGGAACAAACAGGGGAGGATCAGCCTGCAGATATCGCTGAAGACAAAGAAGAAGAGTCATTTCAAGAGGCAGTGCCCTATGCAGACAAACCGGTTTTGTCTGCTATAGCATTTGTAGTTCTTGTAGTAATGGCGGCTATTGTGTTCATCATGGTGAAACTGTTCAGGAAAGAACTTTGAATACCTTGTCGTTCTTCCTCACTGTTCTCTGTGTCTTTATAGCTGCTCTGCTTCCCTTTTTGATTTTCTTTAATTTCTTCTTATTTACCTCGATAGAAGCAACTTCCTGCCTGAAGACCCCTGTCTTATTTCCCTGGAAAATTATTGTGTCTCCCTGCTTCAGCTCGCCTGCTTCTGGTATTATCTCAGCTACAGACTGTTTCCTGTAGAAGTTCACCACCCTGCCTATGTATCTCTTCCTTTCTGTCGCCATGCTCCCATAGGCCCTGCTCCAGCCATCCTCTGGCCTGCCAAGATAGAATCCAGTGGAGAAACCTCTGTTGTACACTTTTCTCAGGCTTTCCTTTAGCGATCCTATAAGCCCCTTATCGGCCGGATAGCAGTCTATCAGCTGCCTGTAGCTTTCTGTTACAGTCTTCACATATTCAGGGCTCCTGTTCCTTCCTTCAATCTTGAATGCAGATATCTCTGCTTTGATTAGGTCGTTCATGATATCTGCGGTACATAAGTCTTTTGGGCTCAGCACATAGTCTTCCCCGAGGCAAAATTCGTGATCTTCCTCAATATCTTTTATGATATATCTTCTTCGGCATGGCTGCAGGCACTCCCCCCTGTTCGCTGATCTGTTGAACACTTCCTGGCTCATGAAGCACCTGCCAGATATGCTCACGCACATTGCTCCGTGTATGAACACTTCTATCTCCAGCTTGAGCCTGTTTTTCTTGATCCTTTTGATGATTTCTTTGATCTGGTCTAGGCTAAGCTCCCTTGCAAGGTTTATCCTTTTGAGGTTTCTTATGCTGTTCTTCAGGTACACCAAAGAGTCAAAATTGCTTACAGAAGCCTGTGTGCTCAGGTGTATCGGCAGATGCAGTATCTCGCATTCCTTTATCACAGAAAAATCCCAGCATATAATGGCGTCAATCCTTTCCTTTTTTAGTTTTCTTAGTATTTTTTTTATCTTTCCGATCTCCTTGTCATAGACTATTGAGTTTAGAACAAAATAAGCCCTGACCTTATGCTTGTGGCATATCTCTATAACCTTGCCGGTTTCAGAAAGCCTGAAGTTTTTGGCACCCATCCTCATATTGAGCTCCCTGATACCAAAGTAGACAGCATCGGCGCCTCCATCGATAGCAGCCCTCAGGCTCACAAAATCCTGCACAGGGCTTAGCAGTTCTCTCATATAATATGTTAATTTTTGCTTCTTTATAAGTTTAATCGTGATTTTCACGATTTGTTATCACTTTAATATAGAAAAATATTTAAAATGCAATCTATTAATATTATAAAAATTATAAGGGGGGAAGCTAAATGGCAATAAATCGGATTCTTATTGGGGAGTCAGGCGGACCCACGCCTGTTATTGACTGGGAGGTTGCAGGAATACTAGCAGCTGCCAATCAGCACGGCATAGAGGTTCTTGGTGCGATCAACGGCCTGGAAGGACTATTGAATTCTGACAAGGATGAAAAACTGGTTGTTGACCTTACTGGCATGGACCCTAACCGCTGGATGCACAACGGCCCGGGCGCCGGTTTAAAGACTACAAGAATCAAGCCAGATTCGCCCCAATATGAAAAGATGGTCGAGAATCTTAAGAGGTATAACGTTGATGGTGTTATCTATATAGGTGGCAATGATTCAGCAGACCAGCTTTTAGGGCTGACAATGGCAGATCCTACCCTGGCTGCAATGCACGCAATCAAGACTATCGACAATGATCTGAGAAGAACTCACCATTGCCCTGGATGGGGCTCTGCTGCACTTTATAATGCGCTTGCAGTTAAAAATGTGTGCAGCGATTTTTTCGGTTATGGTGTAAGGGTTGGCGATGAGATTGTGCAGGCTCCTGTTGCAGTATACCAGGTCATGGGAAGAAAAGCAGGATGGCTGGCTCAGGCCACTGCTTTTGCAAGAGTTGATCCAAGAGGAGCCATGATAGAGGGAGAGCCGCCGCATATTATCTTATCCAAGGAGAATCCGGTTGATATGGACCTCCTATATGCCGCTATAGAAAACGCTCTTTCAAAATACGGCCACGCCTGCATTGTTGTGCAGGAGGATCTGGACGATGCAGCAGAAGGAAGAAGCTGGTCAGAACTTTATGGGGCTGACACGATGGACAGCCATCGTAATGTCGAACATGGACGTGCAGGCTCATTTTCTCCTGCAGCCTACCTGGCTGCTGCTGTCAAGGCACAGCTTAAGGTTCCCGGCATCGCTAAGATCAAGGACGCATCATTCAACCCCCAGCATATCCAGAGAAGCTGTATGATGTCTGATACTGATGCTGCTGAAGCATATATGATCGGCGCTGCAGCTGTGAAAGCCATGCTTGACGGTGCATCAGGGCAATCAGTTATACTGGAGAGAAATCCTAATGGTGGATTCAGCACAGGACTGGCTCCGCTGCATGAGCTGGCAGGCAAAAAAACCAGGCCAGTGCCGCGTGAATATATCCAAGGCATGAGCGGCCCTACCCAGGCTTTTGTAGATGAATTTATCGGGGTGATAGGCGGCCCAACAGCACTTCCGCATTATTCCACCACACCATTGAGGCCAGCATCAAGATGACAAATGAAGGCGAGCTGCAGATATTTGATCAGGAAGAACAGCTGAAGGCAGGAGACCATGTCACTACTGGAGTAGATATAGGCGGCGGCAAGACAAGATGGGTCTTGATAAGATATGCTGGCTCTTCAGTTATCCCAATCGCGAGAGTTCACTGGGAAAGCCCTAATGTCGGAGATTTTGCCACAAGGTTCCAGGACTACCATCAGCTGCTGAGAGATGCAGGCCTGCCTGTTCCATCTGAAGTTGGGATAGGCTGTCCAGGAAAGGTATTGGGGCAGGGCAGCTATGCAGAGCTTACGCACATCAAGGATCCCGGCGGAAAAAACCTTGTATTGGACACCGCTGTTCTCCAGCAAAGCCTGGGTTTAGAAGCAGTTATCCTGATTAACGACATGGGAGCAAATATTCTTGGGCTTAATTTTTTGGATCATGATGATCCTTCTCAGATCGTAAGGGTGCCAAAATTGGAGGATATAGCCCCTAAATATCCCATGGACAGGATATCGATACTCGCGCCTGGCTCTGGTCTGGGATTTGGACGCGGCTTCAAAAACGAGAATGGCATATATGTGCCAGCTGCATCTGAAGGTGGCCACGTTTCAATGGCAAGCGGCGATGACATGCAGAATTCATTCCTATCATACCTAAGGCAGCATGTTGCAGCAGGCCTGGACCCTATAAGGGAGCACCAGGTTTCTGGACGAGGACTTGGCTACCTGCTTGATTTCATTGTGGGTGGCAGGTTGCCCTCCGAAGATGTCCGTACGCAGAATATCAGGGATTACAAACATACCGGGGAATATCAGGAATCATTCCTGCCATGGTATGACAGCCTGAAGGCAATGCATCCAAATGAAAAAGCAAAGGAGATAGTCAAGAAATACAAAAAAGGCAAGTATGGGCCTATGCTTTCAGCAGTGGTCGGGTTGTGGACAGATGGCCTTGCCAAAATCTCCAGGGATGAGGCAGTCGATACCCTGCCAGGAGCCATATATATCGCCGGCGGCACACCTCGAAGACTACAGGATCCTATATTAAGGGATAACAGGTTCCGACATATGTTCCAGGCACATGCAACAGAAGCCCACCTTGAGATGCTGGCCGGAATGGACATATTCCTTGCAGTGTATAGTCATCTGGGCTCCCTGGGAGCCGGATGGCTTGCTGCTCAGCCTGACAGAAAATCCTATCTAAAGTAGCTCATCTATGCTGACAGCAGCTAGATCTTCATCCATCCTTGGGCAGGCTGTGTTTATCCATGCTTCTATAAAGTTGAAGTTCTGAAGCTGGTTGAAGTCAACAGTATCTGCCATAAAGACATAAAACTGCTTGTCGGGATATTTTTTTCTCAAAATTCCCAAAGGCGCCTTCCTATGCTGCCCCTTTTTTATAGAGACAACTATACCTATATTTTTGGAGGAAAGGAATTTCAGCCTGGCTCCCTTCTTCTTTTTTATATGGTCGATAACCTCTTTCTTATCAAGCTTAGAGAAATCATCATTCATGGGATTGAATATGAATACATCTTTTTTGGTGTCTATCGCCACCTTTACTGGATGGAACCTTCCGTCGCCAACGTATAGAAAAGCCTCAACCTTGTCCTTTACCTTAACTGCAGCGCTGACATCACAACCCAGCAGCTGTCCAGCATTTGCCTGATTTCCCTTGCCGATCAAGCACTTGATATCTCTTTTGGCTAGAAAATCCCTGATGTCCCCTAGGTAATCCACAAATTGGATTGTGGTGACCAATCCGATATTTTCTGGTAAGTTTCCGATGTTGCCAAGTCTTGGTTTGCCATAATACTTGGCTTCGATAAACAGCTTTTTCATAGGCCACATGAATGACAGAGCATATATAAATATATGCTAAAATGAACATATGCTAAATAGCAAAGTTTAAATAAATAAAAAAATAAGGATATATAAAATGAAGAAAGCTCAGGCAGCTATGGAGTTTCTTATGACATATGGCTGGGCACTGCTTATCGTAGTGCTGGCTATAGGGGCTCTTGTATACTGGCTTAAGCCAACATCCCTTACTCCAGAAAACTGCCAGTTCAATACAGCTTCTGGTCTGTTTTGTGAAAAATTTGATGCAGCTCCCGGCAACGTGAGGATCAAGCTTAGCAACCACCTTTCTGAGCGGATCCAGATAACCGGGGCAGCCATCAGCCAGGATGGGGACACATGCACGCTGGCTGGAGGCCCGACAGGCTGGATAAATGAAGATGACTCTTTGGAGATAGTCCTTTCTGGCGGAGGCAGCTGCGCCAATCTGGCTGCACCCGGAAAAAAATTGAAAGGCGACATTTCTGTAACCTATGAGGATCCAGATGCCTTTCCAAGGACAGTGACAGGAAGCGTAGTTGTTCAGATTCCTGATTAGGTTAAATTTATAAATAAAGAAATTCTAGGTTATGCCATGGCAGAGCTGAAGAGAGTCCTGAGCTATAAGGTGCTCCTCCTGATAATCATAAACTCCATAATGGGTACTGGCATATTTTTTCTTCCCGCTATAGGTGCGCGCATAGGGGGGGCAGCTTCCATAGTATCATGGGCTATCATGGCTGCAATTGCTATCTATATCTCAATGTGCTTTGCTGAGCTGTGCTCGATGTATCCGTCAGCAGGCGGAACATATGAATTCTGCAAGCATGCCTATGGCAGAGCGCCATCCTTCCTGGTTGGGTGGCTTACCCTGATAGGCGGCAACATAACGATCGCTATGCTGATAATAGGGGCAATATCTTACCTCTTGCCAGCTCACATACCTAACCTTGAGCTGATAGTCATGATTATCTCGGTTATTTTCATTGTTATCTTCAACACAGTGGCCTATAGGGGCATGAAGACAAGCGCAACCATGCTTGTAACCTTTTCTTTCATCACATTAGGCACCCTTCTGGCCATTATGCTTCCTTCTGTATTCACCTTTCAGCCTGGAAATTTTCTTCCATTTTTCAGCAATGGCTATAATGTGATGTTCCTGGCGATTTTTTTTATCGCAGAAACGTTCTTCGGCTGGGAGTCTCCAACCTTTCTTGCAGGTGAGACAAGAGATGGAGAGAAAGTTGTGCCAAGAGCAATGATCACAGGGACAAAGATAATAGCTGTGGTGGCTCTGCTTTTTGTGGTATTGTCGATGGGGTCTTTAGGCTGGAATAACCTGGGCTTATCTGATGCTCCCTTGTCAGACCTTGCGCAATTTCACTTCGGTTCCCGAGGGATGCAGATCTTCATGATACTTGCCTATCTTTCCATAATAGGCTCTGTGGCTGGCTGGGTTGTGTCTGCACCCAGGCTGATATTGAGCATGGCCAAGGACAAGCTGTTCCTGCCGAAGTTTAGCAGGATCCATCCAAGGTTCCAGACACCCCACATGGCAATAATCTTCCAGTGCATTGTATCCATTGTCTTTGTTTTTCTCGGCCTAGGTTCTTACGAGACGCTGCTGCACCTTCTTGTGCCTATACTGCTTATTACCTATTCGCTGGTCATGCTTGCCCTGGTCATCCTGAGGTATAGGAGACCAGATGTTAAGAGATATTACAGGGCGCCTTTTGGCAGGATTGGCCCGTTATTTGTTATCTTGTTCTTCATAGCCTTGCTTGTAACCTGGCTGGTGCTTACTCCCGGAGCCTCAGATGTGCTGTTCAAGGGTGTCACCCTGATGCTGCTCGGAGTGCCAATATATTTTCTTCTTGAGATGTACTCCGATCCAAAGATGATAAGGTTTGTAAACGACATCTCTGCTGAATTCACGCTTTTGACCGAGAGGATAAGCCTGCCTCTAAGCGTGCGGAGAGAGATCATCAGGCTGCTTGGCAACGTGAAGGGAAGGACTCTTCTTGAGTTTGGATGTTCTGTCGGAACACTGACGATGCATCTTGCAGAAGAAGTAGGCCCCAAAGGAAAGATATATGCTACAGACATATCAAAGCGGGTTCTGTCAATTGCAAAAAAGCGGCTGGAAAAAAAAGGGCATAGCCATGTAGAGACAATACATGACGCCCAGCACCACAGAAGGGTCCATCCTAAGGTCCCTAGGATACATACTGTTGTCTCAGTCGGCACATTGGGCTACATGAAGGATGCCAAAAATGCGCTGATGGACATGAATAGGCGCCTCAAAGTAGGCTCGAAGATATGCTTTCTTGACTATGATAAGTTCTTCGATATAATACCTGCAGTGGACTGGCTTGAGGATGACGGGAAGATAAAGCAGGTGTTTTCTGATGCGGGATTTGATGTGAACATAGAGAGAAAGCAGGGCTTTGCCTGGAAATACCTGTATATCTATGGTAAAAAAACAAAAAATATCACTTCATCTCAAGCCGCTTGGTCCTGAAGCCCTTGTTCTGCACATGGGTTTTCTTGCATTCCTTGCAGGTATATCTTAGGTCCACTTTCTTGCTGGCTTTTTTACCTGTCATCTTGAACTTGCTTATAGCAGGCTTGGAATATCTGCCAAGATTGCCCTTTCCTCTTGCCTTGCCTCTTCTTTTGGCCCTTAGCTTGCTCCCATATGTCATGCTTCGTGCCTTGCCTCTCTTTGCAGTTGTTACAGTATGAACTGTATGCTTCTTGCAGTAAGGGCAATACCTTTTTCTCATCTTGGTCAATTTCATAACCTTAAGAATTTGCACCCGCTTTAAAAAGTTTTCTATGCAATCCAGAAAAAACAAAGTTTTTTAAATAATTGTTTAAACCATAATAAGACCCGGGCCCGTGGTCTAGTGATTTCTGGGCTATGCCCCAGGACTAGAAGCTATGACAGCACCCTTACAGGTGCATGCTTAGAAAGGTGTTAGTCCCCGGTTCGAATCCGGGCGGGCCCATTCTGCGCCAGTAGTCCAGTGGTTAAGATACGGCCTTGCCATTATCAAGCAGAAAGGCTGTGACCCGAGTTCGAATCTCGGCTGGCGCATTTCTATATCTTATTAGCTGGGTTTCAGTGCAGTATCGGGCGATAGTACTGCTACTGTATATGGTGCACGAAGCGAGAAAATGCGCAATGTGATTGTATATTCATAGGCTGTCAAGCAACCCTATATCCGCATTCTTGGGCTAATGCACTTGCTGCCTGGGCTATCATGTCAGCACCATGCGCAAGCCTCAACACAAGGCCGCCCCTGTCCAGGAAGCTTTGCTGGATGGTGCCAGGAGTCGGGTAAAACTGGTCAGGCGGCAGGGCAACCATCAATTTCATATCCATTCCTGTGCCCAGATATTCTGCAGCAGCCCTAATGCTTAGTTCTTCAGGATGCTGCATCACTCTTGCGATACTTCCCCTTGTTGTTGAGCCTATACCGCTATAACGGGCATATCGCCTGTATTTCTGCGCCTTGACCTCCAGAAGAAAAGGCTCACCTCCGACAACAACAAGCCCGTCTATATCCGGATCCCATTGGCCTGATCCCTTATTCAGGACAGATGTGGCACAGTAGATGCCAAACCTTCCAGCATTTTGCTTGTAAAAAATATAGTTCTCTGTCTCTGCGCCATGAGCGATATCTATAATATCAACATCATCCAATCTTAGCTTGGCAGAGGCCATCCTCAACTGCTCAATTGCATATACCTCAGCGATCCTTCCTACCAGGTTGCCGTGCTCAAACCTTGTTCTGCGTCGGGATGTTGCCCTTACAATGGCTATGATATCCTGCCATCCGGGCCTTTGCTTTTCAGCTGTCCTGCATAATTCATAGATCATGTGCCATGTAACTGCAGCTTGTTTTAAAAACCTAAGCTTTTTAAAGCAAAAGCCATTCCAGTGCTAAAAAGAGGTTCTAGGTGCTTTATGGCAGATCCAAGACACGCAAGAGCAGCAGAATTTTTGGAAGGTTTCGGTAGAACAGTGCAGGAAACAGGAGGTTCCATAGCAGACGCGCTTCAGGAGGCTGCCAAGCCTGAGGTTGGCGAAGCAGAGCCTGTTCAGACTGTTCCCCGAAGCGACATTGCTTATGTGTTAAATCAGCATCTTCCTGGTTATCTTGCGCGGGGATTTCATCGCCATGCAGACACCAGGTTTACCGTTGATGCAAGCGGCAAATACCGCAATTCTGCAGTCTACGCTTCTGATGATCTTCTTCTTATTGTTTCTTTAGCTAGAAACACTGTTGCAGGCTATTACCTGCTTAGGACAGACCACGCTATAACTCTTCAGGAAGCACCTCAAATCAAGGACCAGGTTAAGCAGGCACTTGACGATTGCTCGCATGGCAGAATTCTTGTAAGAAAAAAGGCAGTCGGAGTAGAGCTTTATGAAAGGTTTCAGCCAGGGGGTCTTGATGCAGCCATTGATACTGTGTTGGATAATTGCCAAAGAAAGCTGGATGCTGTCAAAGCATGCATACCCACTAATAATATGTCTCAGCCTTCAGCCATATCACCAGAAAAAGCTATTGCTGTATTCTATCCTGTCTAGGCAGCTGGCCTGTCCAGAAGCCCGACCGTTACAAGTTCAGGATCAACTTTGAATCCGATCTTCCCATCCCTTCCTACATAGGTCTTGCCTACTTCGTACCTGTCGCCCCCCAACAGGGTATCTCTGCTTCTCGGTACATAATCTTTCTCCCTGGGCCTTCTTAATCTGCCAGCTAGACCGAAGTCTACCTCTCTGCCGTATCCATGCACCAGAAAACCAGCCCCCGGATATTTTTCTTTCGCATACTGAAGAAATCCCCACATCTGCCTGTAGTTACCCTCACCAATATATACCCCATCAGCCAAAAGGATATACAGCCCCTTGTTTCTTATCCTTTCCTTCCTGAATCCCGCAGTAAGGTCGCGTATCCTTTGCCTGTGGAAGGCATCTGCTTCTTTATAAATATCAGGATCAATCTCCTTAAGATGCTTCACCAGAACAGCTAAGTCTGCTGAATCAGGTTTCTTGCTATATGCATCGACATCTCTTACTCCCAGCTGCCCTATATACCATTCTACTCTAGCTTGCATATCCTCCTTTCCAACGCCCATCAGGCTCAATTCCATCTGCGCTATCTGTCCTACAGTCAGGAATGCCCCTCTGTCTGCTAATATATCCAGATAATTCTCTCTTTCCTCCCTGAGCTGGGCCTTTTCATCATCATCCAGCTCCCAGATAGGCGTGTCCTGAAGCAAAGCATCTTGTATGATCTCACCAACACTGGCGCAGCTTACCTGAAAATTTCTTCTTTCTGCCAACCTTAGCGACCTGACATTAGCCCTATGGCTGGCAGGTACATCCTTCAGTCTGGGCAGTTGTTCTTCTATAGTGAGATACATAAGCTATCTGTTTTTGAAATAGAAACTCAAGAACAGTTTTTTATAGAAATTATATAATCTTTATAAATTTAACGTTTACTGGCTCTTATCACCATATATGCTGCCTCAAAAAGGATGATGATTGGAACAGCTAACATTACTTGTGTTATCACATCCGGAGGGCTTATCAGGGCCGCAGCTATAAACGCTCCTACGTATATATGCGGCCTGTGCTTGGCCAGCCTCTTCTCATCAAGCAGATTGAGCCTGTTGAGCAGGATAAGCAATAAAGGCAGCTCAAATACAATTCCCATTGCGCCGATGATCATTATCATGAATGAGATAAATCTCTCTATGCTCCAGATGTTTTCTATGTTTGCCAGCGATGACAGGTTTGCTAGGAACCATATGGTTATCCTTAAGAATGCAAAATATGCAAACAAGGCCCCTGCCACGAACAGCAATATGAAGCCCGGCAGAAAATACTTCAAAGCCGCCCTTTCCTTTTCTCTCAGGCCGGGCCTGATAAAGCTTATGGCATTATACAATATTATCGGAAAGCCCAGGCAAAAAGAAAAGACCAGCCCGATCTTTAGCTGGGTATATATGAATTCAAGCGGAGAGAGTGAGACCAGTAAGAAATTTGCTGCCTGAAAATCATCCAGGATATGCTTTATGATATATGGGGACAGCAATATCCCTGCCCCCCAGAAGAGGATGAGAAAAAATATTGTATTTATGAGCCTTGCCCTTAGCTCTCCCAGATGCTCTGCTACGGCTTTCACTTTGCAGAATCAGCCTTTAGGCTTCTTTTGCCCGGACAGACCTTTCCGATACTCCCTGATGGAGTCGCCTACAGCCCTGGCCAGTTCTGGAAGCTTTTTCGGGCCAAAAAGTATCAGCACGATAACCAATACTATCAGAATCTCTGTGAAACCTATCGCCATTTTGCATTAGTGAAGAAGATGAAACATATAAAGATTTTGTTTTTACACAAAGCCGCCCTTGTCCAGAAGATGCCCGAATTTTTCTTTTTTTGTCTTCAGGTATTTTTCAGAATGCTCGTTCGGTTCTATGACCAAAGGTATCCTCTCTACAATCTTCAGCCCGTATTTTTCAATGCCCTTAATCTTCTTTGGGTTGTTCGTCAGCAGCCTTATGGTGGTCAACCCAAGGTCTGCCAGTATCTGGGCGCCGACAGTGTAATCCCTCATGTCTGGCTTGAACCCCAGCTTTTCGTTGGCCTCAACAGTGTCAAAACCCTGGTCCTGTAGGGCATAGGCCTTTATCTTGTTCAGAAGACCGATGCCTCTGCCTTCCTGCCTGAGATAAAGAAGCACTCCCCCTTTTTTTGCTATTATCTGCAAAGCCTCTTCCAGCTGTTTGCCGCAGTCGCACTTCAGGCTGTGGAAGACATCCCCTGTCATGCACTCTGAATGGACCCTGACAAGGACGCCTTTCCCTATCCCCCCCTTTACCAAGGCCAGATGATGATAGCCTTTATGGTCCTCATAAACATGCACTACGAAGTCATCATAATATTTGGTCGGCAGCCTGGCTGTCGCTTTTTTCAAAATAAGTTTCATAAAAAACAGAAATATCCAGTTAATATAAAAATATTTGCCTACTCGTCCTCATCATCATCCTCATTGGCTGCCTCATAGCCCCTCATAAAAGCTTCCTCTTCTGGGGTCAATGCATCCTCGTCGATAAGCTCCTCTCTTTTCTCCTCCCCATATATCGACTCATCCTGATATTCTTCTTCCATATTTCCACTTTCCAGAAAAGTCATTTATATAGTTTATGTTGAACTGATAACAGAAAAATTTGTTTATTTATAATTTATATAATGAGAAATTTTAAATATTCTCCTGCGTTCTATTTTGATATGATCATAGGAAAAGGCGCAGAAGCCACTGTCTGCCTGGATGGTCATGTGACCAAGAAACGTGACAAGAAAAGCTACAGGATAGAGGCCATAGACAGCAGGCTGCGGAAATTCAGGACAAGGAGAGAAGCAAAGATCCTTGCTAGGCTGGCTGATCTGGATTTTCCCGCACCCAGGCTCATATCTACAGATAGGCTCCAGACAATCGAGATGGGCTACATCAGCGGGCAAAAGCTGAGGGATGTACTCACAAAAGACAACTGCACACTGATGAGGGCGCTCGGAAAGGACATTGCAATGCTGCATAACAACGGCATAATCCACGGCGACCTGACAACATCTAACTTCTTGATAGACGATAAGCTCTACCTAATTGACTTTGGCCTAAGCTTTTTCTCAGAAAAGATTGAGGACAAGGCAGTGGACCTGCATCTGCTGAGGCAGGCTCTGGAGAGCAAGCATAACTCCATATGGAAAAGATGCTTTGATCAGGTTCTTGAAGGGTATCATGGTGCCCAAGACTATGAGAAGATATTAGAAAGGCTGGCAAAAGTTGAAAAAAGAGGGAGATATAAGAAAAAGTCACTTCGCGCAGATACAGGGGCTAAATCCCTGCTTTAAGGCCTCTTCTTCTGAGCTGAACCTGATCTTGTTTTTTGGCTTTATATTCTCAGAGAAAGGACATCCCTTAACATGGAAGGTTTTCCCCTCTTTTGTTGCTATGACCTCATTGTCCAGGCGCTTTCTCATCTCTTTTACAAACTCCTTGCACCTATCCAGCGGATTTTGGTTGTCGTACTGCTGCAGCTTCTTGTAAAGATGCATCTCATGGGCCCTGAGCTGTTCAAGCATCTGATTCATCCTGTCCTGCTGCTGGCTCAGCTGATTGAACCCATCTTTCAGCTGTTTTATGTCGCCCTTGGCCAGCCTGAATGAATCTGCCACATTTTTTTCAAATTTTTTCATTTTTTCCATTCCCCCATATATTATTAACTATTAATTGGTAGTTACTATTAATATTTAAAGTTTTCCCTTGATTCAAAAAATTTATATAGTATAATCCCAGATATTTACGATGAGGTGATCATATTGGGTGAGAACGTCTTTCGGACAGCTGATGACTCCTTCTTCTGCAGGGACGGAAGGGAGATAAGCTCGCTATCTCAGCTGGCTTTAGCGCTGGACGAGATGCATGATGATACATTTAGGCATCACGTTACAGATGACAGGAATGATTTTGCAGCATGGATATCACACTCTCTGAGTAATCCGCAGCTGGCTGAGCGGGTCTCTGACATCCAGGACAGAAGGCAGGCCGGCCTGGAACTGATGAAGTTCCTGTTGAGGAATATCTAGAACAAAACACCTAGAAATCTTGCAGCCAATCCTCCTGCTATAACTGCCAGGACTATCGTGAATACTGCGATAGCTGTGCTTGTCTTGGTGCCAAACTCATGTCTTAAGGCAGCAAATGTCCCTATGCAAGGGATATATAACGTTATCACTAGCGCAAATACAAATATCTGGATAGGGGTCATGAAATCCAGCAGCATTGCGCTGCCCCCTAGCACTACCAGCATCTCCAGGGCAAGCTCTTTTCTTAAGATTCCGAATATCAAGGTGATCCCAGCTACCGCCGGCAGCATCAGCCATCTGCTGATTATGGGCTCAAAAGGTTGAGCTATCGGCTCCAACAATCCATAGACCTTTAAAATTCCCAGGGCTACAGATCCGGCTATAATCAGGGGGAAAGCAATATAGAAAAAATCCTTTAGCCTTATCCATGTCTTTAGGAGAACATTCTTCAGGGATGGAAGCCTGTACTCAGGCAGCTCGAGGATCAGCCCTGTCGATTCCCCCGGGATCACTCTGCCTAAAATGAACCCTACTGCCAGCATAAGCACCAGGACGATGGCATACAGCAACAGCGCATAGCCCGCGCCAATAAATCTTCCCACAGCTCCAATGATGACAGCTGTTCTTGCAGAACAGGGAATCATGCAGACCATGGTGGCTGTGACTATCCTTTCCTTTTTTGTAGGCAATATCCTTGTAGAAAGCACAGCAGGAACGCTGCATCCAAATCCGAGCATCATAGGGACGATAGCTTTCCCATGCAGGTGAAGCTTGTGCATGACCCTGTCAAGCAGGTATGCCATCCGGGGGAGATATCCTGTATCTTCAAGAAATGCCAGCAGGATATAGAATACAGCTATATATGGCAGGGCTATCTGTACAGCTGCGTTGATCCCATCCAAAGACCAGGTTAAGACTGTCTGCAGCAGCATGTTCGGTATCCTGGCTATCAGCGGAGCTAATGCATCAACTACAATGTTCTCAAAAATATCGCCAAAAACTCCGCTTAGGTAACCCCCGAGATAGAATAAGGATGAAAAGATTATTGCAAGTACTATAGCCATGGATATTAGGCCGGTCAGGGGCTCGGTGGTAAACCTGTCCAGCCTTTCCTTTATGCTTCTCTTGGATACTTTCTTATGGACCACTTTCTTGGATATGGCTGCTGCCTGCGCATGCCTCTCTTTGGCGATCTCTGTGGATAATATGTTATATTTTTCTACAAGATTGCCGCTCTCTTTTGTTGCGATATTCCTGATCCTTTTCCTCAGCGCCCTGTTGGCCTTAGAATCAGGCTCAAAACCCTTGTCCATTATCTCAGCAGCCTTGTTCGCCAGCTCGCTTATGCCGGCACCCCTTAAGGCATCTATTGGAACCACAGGAACACCCAGAACCGTGGCAAGCTTTTCATGGTCTATCATTATGCCCTTGTCTTCCAGCTCTTCATAGAAGTTGAGCGCAACTATGGTAGGTTTCTCCAGCTCCAGAAGCTGAAGCGTGAGATACAGGTTTCTTTCCAGAAGTGTGGCATCTATTATGTTTATTATCGCTGCTGGTTTTTTCCTTATGATATAATCTTTGGCAACGATCTCATCTTCGCTGCCGCCGCCCAACGAATAGATTCCAGGGAGATCCACTACCCTTACAGGCTTTCCGTTGAAGTTGCTTTTTCCTTCAAATATGTCTACAGTGGTTCCAGGATAGTTGGAAGTGATAGCCCCCATTCCTGTCAGGGAGTTGAACAGGCAGCTTTTTCCAGTATTGGGGTTGCCAACCAGTGCGATATCTGCTCCATGTCTAAACCTTTGCCTTCTCCTTCTTGCATGATGCCTGCATGTTTTTCTCATTTTCTGGCCACAAATATCTTAGAGCAGATATCTTTGCCCAAGGCTATCTCGCTACCTTTTACCTTTATAAGCACAGGACCTTTGCTCATCTTCCTGAGCACCTTTATCTTTGTCTTGGGCACGATACCCAGCGAATTCAGCTTTTCTATGCAAGCTTTGTTCCTTGTGGCTGCAAATAGCACCTCTGCCTCTGCCTTGCTAGGAAGCTCGCTAAGCTCGTTTATCCTGCTGTTTTTGGCAGGTATGGGATTTCCGTCCGGACAGACATTGGGCTTGTTAAGCACATCCTCCAGCCTGTCTGTTGCCTGCTCTGAAAGGCTGTGCTCTACCTTATGTGCCTCAGCATGAAATCTTTTCCTTATCCTGAGTATCCTGCTGAAAAATACCTCCAGTAGCTGGTGCTTCCTGACTATCTTTCTTGCCTCCTCTATACCTTTTCTTGTTAAGGTCACTTTGCCGTAGTCTTCGAACTCCACAAGCGCCTGCTTTGAAAGCTTCCTCACCATCTGGGATACGCTGGGCCTGGATATCTTTAGCGCCGAGGCTATCTCGCTGATCTTCGTCGCCCTGTTGTTGCAGAACTGCAGCCGGTAGATCTCACCAAGATAGTCTTCCTTGCTTTTGCTCATATATGTTAGGCCTGCCTAACTAATATATAAAGGTTACGCTAAATAGAAACTTATTTATATAGAAGACTATCCTTTCTTGCCATGGTATATTTCAGCCAGCTGAAGAACAAGAAGGTATTTGATTCTGCCAGGAAACATATAGGCTACCTTGCAGACCTGGTCTTTCTTGATGGGAAGGACTACGCTGAGATTACCCATATGGTCTATATTGATGAGGATACGTACCGGAAAAAGATACCATGGACATATATTAAGGAATTTAAGGAAGAAAGAAAGACAAAGGACATATCCATATTTCTCAACACCCCTGTGGATGAGATCACCCATTTTTTCGTAAAGAAGAAAGAGAGCCTGGTGGGCGGGATACTAGATAAGCAGGTTATCGATGTGAATGGGGTAAAAGTGGTTAGGGTAAATGATGTGATACTTGGAAAGGTGGGCAAGAAATTTTCTATAGTGGGGGTCGCGGTAGGCACCCAAAGCTTCATCCACCGCCTTGGGATAGGCAGGCTTGCAAACCTGATCCCCTCAAAGGAGCATGTGATAACATGGAAGTCCGTAGAGAGGCTGGAGCCGGAATTTCACGACCTGCATCTAAAGATACAGAAGGACAAGATAGCAGACCTTCACCCTGAGGATATTGCAGACATAATGGAAGACCTGTCTCATTCTGAAAGGATACTTATCTTCAACTCACTAAACCAGAGAAAGGCAGCAAAGACCCTTATAGAGGCTGAAGAGAACGTTCAGGACTCTGTTCTCAAGAGCTTCAAGATAGAGAAGATAAAGGACCTTCTTGAAAACATACCTGCTGACCAGGCAGCAGATATAATAAGCCTCATGCCTGCTTCCAGGGCCCAGGATATTCTGAGGTCAATGGATAAGAAGTCTTCTGCCAGGATACGGAAGATCCTGAATTACTATCCTGATACCATAGGCTCCATAATGAACACCGAGTTTTTTGCAGTGCCCAAGAATTATACCGCCCAGAAGACCATAAATATGCTGCGGAGCAAGAAGCCTTCATCAGAAAAGATGTACCACCTCTATGTGGTGGATAAGGAGAACCTTATCGGGGTTTTGTCTATAAGGGCCCTTCTCACAGCAGACCCGAAGAAGAAAGTGGAGGATTTCATGAACAGCAAGGTCGTTTTCGTGAAGGACCACAGCCCTAAAGAGACAGCTGCCAGGCTTATGGCCAGATATGACCTCTTTATACTTCCTGTTGTAGACAAGGACAACAAGCTGAGGGGCATCGTGAAGGCAGATGATATTCTAGATGAATACCTTCCAGAAAGGCTCCAGAGGGAGAAGTTCCTTCCACTGAGAAACAAGTAAGATGGCTAGGATCAACTGGAAACAGATATTGCTTGTACTTGGCATTATAGGCCCAGGGATAATAACAGCTACAGTTGACAATGATGCAGGGGGCATCACGACGTACTCTGTCGCTGGCGCCAATTTCGGCTACAGTCTCCTATGGACGCTCATACCCATTACCATCCTTCTTATCATTGTCCAGGAGATGGTTGCAAGGCTCGGGGCAGTAACTGGAAAAGGATTAGCTGACCTGATCAGAGAAAATTTTGGTATAAAACTCACGTTATTTATTATGGTGGGTCTGGTTATAGCAAATCTTTTTGTAACAATAGCTGAGTTTGCTGGAATTGCAGCCGCCGGAGAGCTTTTTGGCATTAGTAGGTACATCCTTGTTCCCCTGATAGCTGTCCTTGTTTGGTTTCTGATTATAAAGCTGAACTACAGAATTCTGGAAAAGTTCTTTCTTATTCTTGTATTGTTTTATGTTGCATACATCATTTCTGGATTGATGGCAAAACCAGATTGGCAACCGGTTCTCAGGCAGCTTGTAATACCAACAATACAGTTCAACAAAGCATACCTTTTCTTGCTAATTGCTGTAATCGGAACAACCATAACACCATGGATGCAGTTCTATCTTCAATCCTCTATTGTTGAAAAAGGAATAAGAAAATCAGAATATAAGTATTCAAGATGGGATGTCATAATAGGTTCATTGACGACAGATATTGTCTCATTTTTCATAATAGTGACCTGTGCAGCTGTTTTGTTTACCAGCGGCGTAAGGATAGAGAGTGCCATAGATGCTGCAGCAGCCCTTGAGCCATTGGCAGGTCAATACGCATCTATATTGTTCGCTGTAGGATTCTTCGGTGCTGCTCTGTTTGGAGCTTTCATTCTTCCAATATCGACTTCATTCTATGTTTGCGAAGCCTTTGGATGGGAATCAGGAGTCAACAAAAAATTCAAAGATGCCAAAAACTTCTATATCTTATTGTCATTCATAATATTCATCTCTGCTGCCATAATATTGGCACCAAAAATAAATCTATTAAACCTGATGATTCTGGCTCAGTTCATAAATGGTATACTGCTGCCTGTTATCTTATTAATAATCCTAAAGCTCGTAAATAACAAGAAACTTATGGGAGATTATGTCAATAATAGATGGTTGAATATAATATCCTACACTGGATGCTGGCTTATAATCCTGGTGACGATATTTATGCTGGCAACAATATTTATAGGTGCATAGCTTAAGCACCATCAATAAACTTTCTTGTTATACAACCCTCATAGCCTGCAAGTGGACCTGTTCCATGAATTCTTCCATCGGCTTCAGCTGCTGTTCTGCATCCCCCAAAGCAGCCCAACTCGTAGAAATAGTCACAACCACTGCAATCTCCCTGAATATTGTCTGGTGATATGTTTCTTCTGGTCTTCATAATGGGGTGGTCCAGTATAACATCATAGTCAGGCCTAGAGCCTTGAAAATTGGCAACAACTGTTTTCGATGCTGCACATGGAAGTACATCTTCATTATAATTTACTGCGATGCCTGTGTATGTTAAAGGACAACCAGTCAATATATGGGGGACCATCGGTATCCATTCTTCAATCCCATATCCTCTATCTATAGATCTTACTTCCTCTATCAGTCCAAGAACCTCTTCTGGGTCAGGAATCGCTATAGTTTCTGTTCCGCTGACTCCACAAAAAAGTTCAAGATTAGGCGTAATATTATTTTGTCTGCAAAAGTTCCAAAAATCTGCTGCATAAGGCATATTGTCTTTTCTTAATAAATTTTCCAATGCAAAGAGGTCATAGCCATTGAGTCCTCTTCTTATTATCATAGCAACCTGATCCAGCATTTTCCTGGCTACTTCTGGAGGTCTTCCTATAGCTCTGGCTTGAGCATAAAGCTCTTTTAGTCCGGGTTCTAAAGAACCGATATTCATCTTGCCGATAAGCTTTGTTTCCCTTTCTATGAGAAATTCAATATCCCTTTCCTCCAACCTAAGCATATTTGAGAATAAGGTTAATCTGGATATTCCTCTTTCTTTAGCATATTTAAGAAACTCTCTCCATTGAGGATGTAATGTTGGCTCTCCACCAAGAATCCATACTTCCTCTAATCCTCTTTCAAGACCCATATCGATATATTGCCCGAAAGTATCAAATCCTAAATCTTGCCTTGGTTCCTTAGCTTCTTCTTCTTCGTAGCAGCCAGGACAGGCCAGATTACAGACATTTGTTATATTGAACTCGATAAGCCTTAGAATTCCACTTTCTTGTATATCCCTAATCTCTTCTAATGTCAATGGCTTTCTCAACTGCATGATCTTTATTAAAATCTATATTATAAAAAAAGTTTGGCTTATTAACCGGAAAAATTTCGAAAACTATTGAAAAGATTTAAATAACCATCTTATTTGGATTGCATTATGAAGATAGGCAATATCTTTGAAAAGTTAAAAGATGCACAGAAGACGTAAAAGTGAAGATCAAGCATGCCGCTGTTATAGAAGGAGCAGAGATCGGGTATCATGTTGCAGAGGTAAAGGAAAAGGTTGCCCCTCATGTACATAGATATGGCGATGAGCTTTATGTTGTCTTAAAAGGAACAGGTAAGATCAGTATAGGAAAAGCGTTTTTTGAAAGAGATAAAGTCAAGGAAACCAAGTGGGAAGCGCCTTTGGAAGTAAGAGAGAACGACGTTTTTAATATTCCTGCAGGATATGTTCATTCTTTAGAAAATACTGCTGATACACCTTTGATAATAAGTTTTATCTGTAACCATACTCATCTGACTACAGATCGGATAGTTCTTTGAGATAAATAAAGATTATTTCAATACACCCAGATCAGGATACAACGGAAATTTCCTGCACAATTCCAAAATCTTTTCCTTCACTTCCAATATAGTACCTTCATCCTTAAAATTATCCAGGACTTTAGAAATAAGTTTTCCGATTATCTCCATCTCTTCTTCCTTCAATCCCCTTGTTGTTAAGGCAGGAGTGCCTATCCTTATCCCTCTTGGATTGAACGGTGTTCCGACCTTTTTGCCTCTTGAATCAACAGGCAGATCCCCCGGCGGATTTGGGATCATATTCTTGTTCGTAAATATATTCGCTTTATCCAAGGCTACCTCAGCTTCCTTTCCTGAAACGCTCTTGCTTCCCCAAACATCAAGGAGCATCAGATGATTGTCTGTTCCGTTCGATAAGAGCTTTATGCCGTTTGCCATCAGTGTTTCTGCCAAAACCTTTGCATTCTTGACTGTCTGTCCACAATATGTCTTGAACTCCGGCTGGAGATCCTCTTTAAATGCTACAG
>CAZDZV010000001.1:0-277358 GCA_964510025.1 uncultured Methanosarcinales archaeon | reverse complement strand
TGAAAAATCCAAACTCAAGTTGCTGAGTGATGAGGTCTTTATCCAAGGCCGATGATATGCTCTATGGGCCATCTATTGGCTTAGTGCCTACTGGGGTTCGAATCCCCACTCTCTCATTCTTCCATAAGTTATATAAACCTGATAAGGAAATAAGCCCTAAGATGATAGAAATATGTGGAATAGGCGGTTATAATGAGATAGGTAAAAATATGACTGCGGTAAAGGTTGATGAAGATGTTGTTATTCTGGACATGGGCCTGCATCTTGATCCCTACATAAGGTATACAGACGAAGAGGATATTGTTGAAATAAACACCGCTCAGCTCAGAAAGGTTGGAGCCATACCTAACGATAAGATAATCAGCGACTGGAGGGATAAGGTCAAGGCCATAGTGCCGACCCACGCCCATTTGGATCATGTGGGCGCAATAATGTTCTTGGCTAACAGCTATGATGCGCCGATACTATGCACCCCTTTTACAAGAGAGGTAATCGACGTGCTCCTGAAAGACCAGGAGATGAAGATTGAAAATCCCATAAAGACTCTGAACGTTAACTCTGTATATACTGTTTCAGATAACCTGAAGATTGAATTCATAAATACCACCCACTCCGTGCCCCAGACCGTAATGGTGGCTTTGCATACAAGACAAGGGATTATCATATACGCAAATGACTTCAAGTTCGATAATCATCCGCTGATCGGAAGAAAGCCCAACTATAAACGGCTTGAGGAATTGGGGGATAAGGGGACCATGGCTTTAATCTGTGACTCTACAAGGGCAGGCAAGGCCATGAAGACCCCCAGTGAAATAGTGGCAAAAGAGATGTTGAGGGATGTCCTGATAGGAACAAACTCAAAGGGAAAGGGTGTAATCATAACAACATTTTCCTCTCATCTCGCAAGGCTGAAGTCTATAATAGAGTTTGGGAAAAAGATAAACAGAAAGATAGTCTTCCTGGGCAGAAGCCTGGCGAAATACAGCCTCGCAGCTGAGAAAATCGGCTTGGTTAATTTTTCCAAGGATGTTGAAATAGTGAAATACGGCAGCAAGATCAGGAAGAAGCTGAATGAGATCTACAAAAAAGGCAAAGAGAAATATCTCCTGGTCGTTACGGGGCACCAGGGAGAGAAAAAAGCTACATTGTCAAAGATGGTAAGAAAAGAGCTGCCTTTCAATTTTGAGCCGGAAGATCATATGATATTTTCTTGCACAGTCATACCCAGCCAGGTAAATATCGAAAACAGGGATATGCTCGAGAGGCAGCTTGAGTCGCACCATATCAGGATATTCAAGGACATACATCAATCAGGCCACGCTTCCAGGGAAGATTTGCGTGATTTGATCAATCTTGTCAGGCCTAAACATATAATTCCTGCCCACGGTGAACCGGAAATGAAAGAGGCCTTGGCCTCCCTGGCTGTGGAGAAAGGATACAAAAGAGGAAAAACCCTGCACCTGATAAATGACGGGCAAAGGCTGCAGCTATAAAAACCATAAAAATTATAAATAGGTATATATTACTTGAATATGGGGTGTGAAAAACATGAAATTGACTTTAGCTGAACCGACTTACCTGAAGGAATCTGTATCGATTATATCTGACCTGGTTAATGAAGCCCGATTTAAGGTCACAAAAGAAGGTATAGAACTGGTGGCTATGGATCCTGCAAATGTGGCTATGGTCATCTTCAAGCTTCTTAGTTCAATATTCACAGAATATAACATAAAGCAAGATGTAGAGATTGCCATAAATCTTGGAAACCTGAAGCAGATATTGCGGCGTACAAGCTCAAGCGACATGCTCACCCTTGAGTTTGGAGAAGAAAACAAGCTTAGGATACAGCTTAAGGGGAATAACACCAGGACTTTCAATCTGCCGATCATAGAGCTGGAAGACAAGGAACAGAAGATACCTGACCTGAAGTTTCCTGTTTCTATTAAGATGCCTTCCAAGGTCCTGAACGAGGTCATTGAGGATGCTGACATAGTCGCAGAATCGGTAAGCTTTGAAGCAGAGCCGAAAAAGCTTAATATACTGGCAGAAGGGGATCTGTCTCAAGCAAAAATAGAGATAAAAGAATCAGACAGCAATAAAATCGAAGTTGAAGGCTCTGGAAAGGTCAAATCAAAATACAGCATAGAGTATCTGAAAAAGATGATCGGTGCATCAAAGCTGTCTGACAATGTGGCAATAAGGTTTAACAAAGACTATCCATTAAGGCTGGACTATACAACAGTTGATAAGGTCAGCTTAAGCTTTATTCTTGCTCCTCGGGTTGAGAACGACTAAAAAAGCTTAAAAAGAAATCTATGATTTTCTGGATAAATGTCTGCTCTGGCTTCTCGGCACTCTCCGACATCTCGGCACTATCATTCATGGATTGATTGATAATTGGTTCGCTTAATCCGGCGGATTTAATCTCGATCCTCCTGACCTCTTCATACTTTTTTAGAGAATCCCCTATCCTGGTGTTTACAACTGCTTTTAGCTCAACGCTGCCATAAACCGCAGGTATCATAAAGCTGTATGAGTAGGCCTTTTTTTTCTCCTTTGGCCCCAATGGTATATCAGCTGTGATCTGTCCCTCTAAGCTGGATTTTATCTCGTTTGGCAGTATCTCTATGAGGCTCACCTTGGATAGATCCTGATTCTCCAGGTTCAGCACAAAAACCTCGACATTTACTTGATCTCCAGCCGCATATTCGTCCTTATCCAGTTCATATATCACATCGACTATTTTGTCACCTGGTTTTATCGTAGTCTCTGCATTCTCCTTAAAGGTAAATGTCTGGCTTTCCTTCTTGTATGAGCCTGTCACCTTGACAGTATAATGCTTGTCCCCATCCACATCAGGGGCAACTATCGTTTTGCTGATAGCTTCCAGTTTCTCATCAGCATCCACATCTTTATTTAAGGCCTCCAGATCATCAAATAGCTGGCTTTGGGCTACTACGCTGACATCTTCGATCTTTTCAGCTCCTGTATTCAGCAGATACACCTTTAATTTCAGGTCTTCGCCTGACGCCACCTCAGGTGTGACATTTATTATAGCATAAATCTCCGAAACCCCTATTCCAAACTCATCGGTAATGTCCTCATTGAAATCAAATCTGCCTTGGCTGGCAGTGGCCTTTGTTCTTACAGAATGCCTGCCTACACGATTGGAGCGTACTGTTATCGAAAGGGTCTGGCTCTCGCCGCCGACAATGCTGCCACCGTAAGAAATCTTGTTGTCTAATGGCCTGTAGTTGCCAAATCCGCTGTAGTCTACTATCTCAACATTCACAGAGGGCTCAATCAGCATATCCTCAATTTTCAGGTTGTCTTCCCCTTTGTTCTCAATTGTGATATTGTAGACTATGTTTTCGCCCTGCTTAGGGGATTTCTTAGATATGGTGGTTTCCACGCTGTATGGTTTCAGTACCTGAATCAGCTGCTCCGATGACACAACATCCTTGCTTTTTCCTTCAAAGACATATGTCAAAGAAGCCTGAGATGTAAAATTTGCCAGTTTGACAGACTTCAGCTTGTACTTTATGGTCTCTGAATTCTCACCGACAATATTGCCGTTCCATTTCACTGAACTGCCTTCAACATCAGCTCCGCTAAGTTGGAAGGCATTTGGAAAGCTGTCTGTAAACACCATGGCCCGGGCAGTATCATAGCCCCCATTACTGATCGTAGTCTCGATATCTATCTCCTCCCCCAGATAGACGCTTGTATCAGAAAAGCTCCTTGATATGGTGACGCTGGGTACGAGCGCATAGGCAGTGACATCGACCGTGATAGACCTGCTGCCCACACCGTCATCGTCAGCCTCATCGTAGAAATCCTCATCATCCACATTTATGCCATCAAAACATACCCTTAATTCGTCTATTTCAGAGCATTCGCCTTGCACCAGGATCCTGCCATTCTGGCCCACTGAAAAATAAAGCTTGTTAATGGATGCCTTGTAGTCAACAGAGCAGTTGTATTCCCCAATTGAAAAGCTGGAATCATCCTCTACGCTGCCGCTGAATATTGCATCCCCCGCTACGAGCGGCAGCAGCAATATTGCCCACAAAATCTTTTTCATTACTCCATACTAGATGTTGCCATTTAAATATTTTACCAATGGAAAACTATATATACTAATTTGGCAGCTTGCATTGTATGGAAAGGGCAAAAGCATATCTTGTAGAATGGACAGAAAACTTCATCAATGGCAGAAATGCGGTCTTCAGGAACCTTGTTTCTCTGGAAAAAGGCAAGGGTGGATTTGATTTGATAGCCACTTACAAGGACCATGAAAGATATTTTATCGTGGAGCCTATGATAAGCCTTGAGGTTCTGGACAGGCTGGATCCTGCAAAATCCTACGGCCTGGTGACCCTGAATACAAAAGCTAATTTCAAGGCTATTTCAGATGGGTGGGATAGGCTCGTTGGTTTCAAGAACCTGACAATATACTCTGTGAATCCTTTTTCCGCGCTTGATAAAAAATGGATCATATGCCCTTACACACATAAAAAGATATGTGATGAAGGTTCCCTGCATAAGGGCCTCAAATCGATGTTCGATATGGTGGAGCCATTGAATGAAAAAGATATACAAGAAAATTTTAAATAGGCAGAAATATTCCTGAAAGGATGTATAGAGCAAAGACAACGGGGCCCAACTAAAAACAAGGCGCTATGCGCATAAAAAGTTCAGTACCCTGTCTTTGTGTACAAATTCATAAGAAGAAAGTCAGGATCTGGCCCGCGAATCCAGAAAACAGCGGTATGAGCAGATTGTCGTCAAGCTCCTCAACTATAGTCTCTACAAAGGTTGCCACAAAAGCCATCGCTATTATTATGTAGACATTCGTAAGGACAAAAAATCCCACTACAAGATTGACAGCCAGCTCAAACAGCGTCCCTGTTAATGTCTTGTTCTTGAAGACTATGGTTTTTCCGTATTTTTTCCCAATCAGGGCTGCTGACATGTCCCCGAATGTGGTCATCAGCAATGCAGCCAGAGCGATATTAAAGTCAAAAACAGCCAGGCTTATTATGGTTGCAGAAATGAAATAGATGACACCGTAATATCTTTCCCTTTCCTTGGGCCTGATTATCTGGTCAAAGAAAGGCACCTGCAAGCCCAGCTCAAGCCGGAAATACTCTGCCAGCAGAAAAAACACAAGAAGCCCCACAAGGGCCATCAGAGCTATCTGCTTGGAAAAATTATTCTCAAGCATGACATAGCCGCCGATCACAAGCAATATAAGTAGGTGAAATGCCTTTCTCTTAACCTCTGTGACCAGGCCCCAGCTCATCTTGCATGTAATTTGCTGTTTTATTTAAATATGTTTTGAAAAATACGGCAGCCGGGATTCGAACCCGGATAGCGAGCTGTTTCCACATTTCAGCGAATGCAAATTGCATTCTTTGCTCCTTGGGAGAGATGGGAAGCTCGAATCATAGCCGTTAGATCACTGCCGTATGAAATCAGCTAAGATGCGCTGAAATTTAAAGCTTTTTGATAATCTTTAAAAATCTGCCACAATTCTTCCCTGTTATGCAACAGGTGCCTTTTTTATACGGGCTTTTTGTCAGGGCAAGGGGCCCCACAGAAACAGAAAGAGAACCCAGAGACCTTGGCAGTTATCTTGTCTTTGACCTTGAAAGGGCAGCAGAGGCATCCTTAGGTCTATGGACAAGGCAGGAGACAAAGGATCATCTTGCAGACATGGATGCTCCGGCAGACAGGTTCGCTTCCTGGGTTGAACGACAGGGCAGGATAGGAATAACTGCTTTGGATGCTGCTCTTATGACTGACCCCAACACCAGAAGACCGGCTAGGTCAAGAAATCTTACAAGGATGGCTGCCTATCTTCCAGAGGATCCCCGCTATAGGGGCTCGATCTCACCAAAAGACCAGTTGAACATGGGCATAAAAGGAAGAAGAAGAGGCCATCGCTTTGATGAGCCGACAGTAAGGAGCGGCTCTTTTCATAATCCCTTTCTGGTAAGTGGAGCTGTGCATCCTCATGCCAGGATAGGTCATTGCTGCCCGGACTCAGGAGAGCATAAGGGCAAGGTTCGTGACTATGAAACTGAAGTAATATGTTATCACACAATGGCGAGGCTTATCCGGGCGTCTAATGAAAGCCTGGGCCGCTTGCCTTTGACGATAAAAGGCCTTGAGAGGGGGGATCCGGTCTTCATGCCGATAGACCTTTGGGACTATCCTGAGCTTGTCCTGGACGCCTTTGTCAGAAGATATGTTGACCATCAGCCATTATGGGAGATAAGCTTCAGCATGTCAGATTTTTATGAAAATATTTTGAGTCCAGCAGCTTCAAGGATGCTTATGAGAGGTGATGCCTTCTTTGGCATGATGCCTTTGATCGATGATTTTTCTGAAAATTGTTACAAAATAAAAGAGGCGGTTATCAGAGAACTATGGAGGAGGGAAAGGCAGGTGCCGTATGATTTCGTTGGCCATAGTATAGAGCCAGAAAGGCCAGAAACAGTGGAAATCTTCGGGCAAGGCTTCAGGCCAAGCTATGTATTCCAAAAAAGAGAATCTAGGCCCCTAGTCAGCAGGAAAAGGGCCCATGTGGTAATTAACCCAGAGACAGAGACAGCATATTATGTTTTTAAGGTTCCTATGAACAGGCAGGAAGAAGTTAGAACAGGCAAGCCCGTAGCCACCTATACAGAAATAGATAAATTTTATAGAAAGGAAGTATTCTGCGCTGTATTTGCCCCTAAGGTACAGATAAGATGACTATTCCTCAGCTGATTCCTCACCGCTGTAGCTGGGAACAGCTGCCTTGCTTATGATCATTATATCTCCGATAGACTTTACAAGCTGATGCGGAACTATGACCCCTTTTGCAGAGCCTAAGACCTTGCTTAAGAATGAATTTTTGGTTGCCCTTACCCTCCAGCCGAAAACCTTTGTCTGTGTAAGGATAATCTCTTCTATATCTCCAAAATAATCGCCACTGTCAGTAAAAACACGCATGTCATATGTCTCAGATATTTTCTTCATCTTTAACATTGTAATCCCCTCCATTAATTAAAAAAGATTTAAGCTAGATAACTATATAAAGCTTTTGGTATTATTACCATTCAAGAATGAACTATAAAAACCTCGTAATTATAGGCACCTCGCATATAGCTAAGGAAAGCCTGGACCGGATAGAAAAGGCCATGAAAGAACACAATCCAGGCATCATTGCCCTGGAGCTGGATAAAAAAAGATATATTTCCCTCCTGGACAAGAGCAGCCCGAAAAAAAGAATATCTCTCTACGCAATCAGGAAGGTAGGGATACGCGGATTCATATTCTCGCTGATTGGTGCCTGGGCAGAGTATAAGCTAGGTAAGCATGCTGGGGTCTTGCCTGGTTCAGAGATGGTCAAAGCAGCCAGCTTAGCAAAAAAAAATAAGATAAAGATTGCGCTTATAGACCAGGATATTGAAGTAACCTTGCAAAGGATCTCCAGATACCTGAGCTGGAAAGAGAAATGGAACTTTCTGGCAGATTTGTTTAAGGCGTTTGTTCTAAGAAGAAAAGAGGTTAGCATCGATATTACAAAAGTGCCTGAAAAGAAGCTCATTAAGAAACTGTTGAGGATTGTGAAAAAAAGGTACCCTAATATCTACAGGATCCTGGTGACAGAAAGGAATGAGATAATGGCCAGGAACCTTATAAGGATAATGAAGCATTACCCAGAACAGACCATAATGGCCGTAGTGGGCGCTGGCCATGAGGACGAAATAATTGGGATAATAAAAGCTAGGATTAATTCTATAGACATCTGAAAAACAAAATTTTATATATTCCTAACCCTAAATCAGTGTTATGGGAGAATTAATTGACCTGTTCGACAATATAAAAAAATATTTCAAATTCACGCCCAAAGAGATAAGAAGCATAATAATAACGATAGCGGTTCTTTCCTTTATAGTATCGTTTGGCGAATGGGGCCCTGGCGATCGGTTTGACCTGTTCTATGGGCTTATAAGCCTATTCAATGCAGTTCTTGTGGTAACACTGTCCTTTCTAGTCCATCTTTCAGTCAAGAAAATCGCAGCCTTGCAGGTGGGGTACAGGGCTGAATACGACTTATGGACATTTGGCCTCATCTTTGGCGTTATGATTGTATTTGTTTCCACCGCATGGGGCCGTCCTGTCTGGATACTTTTGGCTGGCGGCATAATGCTTCAGCATCTTGCCGGCCATAGGCTAGGCCATTTCAGGTATGATGTGAACATCTATGAGGCTGGTTGGATATCTATGGCCGGCCCTTTGTCAAATGTTTTGCTAGCTGTTATCTTCAAGGCCCTTAGCGGCGTAGTGGTGAACGCGTTGATACTGAAGGCCATAACCTTCAATCTGTTGTTTGCTCTCTATAACATGCTGCCTATCCCGCCATTGGACGGCTCAAGGATGTTCTTTGGCTCAAGGATGGTATATGCGCTTGGGTTCTTTTTTGTCCTGGCAGCTGTAATCCTGCTGTGGATAGATATCCCTGTATGGATCGCGCTCATAGGTTCTGTCATCCTTGCCTTTGTGGGCTGGCTATTGTACTACATCTTCCTTGAGAAAGGCTTTTGGAGGGGGCCATATCCATAAGATGGCGCTAAAATTTTATCTGAGAAACTGGGCAGAACTTTTCTTTTTCATACTGCTTATCATAGGTTTCTTGTTTTCCTTGCTTACACCTTCTGCTGTTTTGAGCTATGCTCTGATATTTTGTGGGGGCATGATGGGAGGAAGACTGCTTTATGAGAGGAAAAACAAGCTGCAGTTTCCTTACTATCTCTGGATAATCGGCTTCCTGATAGGCTATCTTTTGGGGGCATACTACGGAAACAGGAATGTGATGATAATCCTGTTTGTCATTGGGATCTTACTGAGTTATTCTCTTCACGACAGCGGGATAATCAGGGATGTAAGGTATTAAGTTTTTCGGCCAGTGCATGAGATTTATTTATCTTTTCTAAAGTCTGATTTTTCTGCTCTACAATCTCCTTGACTTTCTCCATAGGTAGTATCCCTGAAGATGCTATCTGGTTAAACAGATTTTCGTTAACCATAATACATTTTTTCAGTACTAATAGGTTTATTTCGCTTTTCCAGTAAACTTTTTTTTGTTCCAGCAGGTCCAGAAGTTCTCGCAATTTCTCTAAAGATGTGTTTATGCTGTTAAAAACCAGTTCCGCATTGATGGAGTCCATCCTCCTTATGAAATGGGATTTCCTAGTATTTGCAATTAGGTTTAGTATCTCACT
The DNA here is from genome assembly GCA_964510025.1 of uncultured Methanosarcinales archaeon. Taxonomy (GTDB): domain Archaea; phylum Nanobdellota; class Nanobdellia; order Woesearchaeales; family DATDXC01; genus CAZDZV01. The sequence goes on along the minus strand of CAZDZV010000001.1, from coordinate 268,080 downwards.
AAGTGTCTCTTCCAAAGAAGAGATGTGTGAATATAAATTGGCAATTTCTCTCTTCTGGATAGAATTACCTTCAATCTTGGTGATCATTTTCTCTACTCCTTGCCTGAATAGCAGTAGCGATGATCTTATTCTGTTGATGCGTTCCTTGGATGATATTTCGTAAAGTTCACTCAATATGATGTCCTGCTTGATGGATATAAGCTTGGATGTAACAATAGCAAGCAGCAGAAGTCCAAAAACGACTTCAAATACAGCTATAACCTTAAAATACCCAAAGGGAACAATGTCCCCAAAGCCTGTTGTTGTGGCAGCAACAAAGCTGAAATATATTGCGTCCCTCAAGTTACTTGTCTTGGTTCCCTCCATTACGTTAAGAAGGAATGATGAATTATTTTCAAAGAAAAAGTAAGCAATACCAAAAAAGATTATTATGATGATCCAGACAATCATGATATTGGGAAAGGTAATGCCATCTATCCACCTAGCAATCGCTGGTTTCTTAATTTCTTTTAGAAACCTTCTTATTTCTGTTGCTTTCTCCATAGTTCTCACTTAGGCGCCAAATTTCAGAAACTTGGGTATTTAAAGATTTGCAAATCACAAGAATAATGCAAAAGCTTTATAAGAACTTGCCTAGTTTCTTATATTGAAAAAATGCTTAGACTAGCAGAAAATGTCTGGAAACTAAATGTTGACTCAAACATATATTTGCTTAAGCTGAAAGAGAACATAATTATCGATACTGGTCCAAAAGCCTACAGCCAACAGGTAAAAGAGCAGTTGGGCAGAATAATTGACATTGATAAAATACAAAAAATCATACTGACCCATATTCATTATGACCATGCAGGTAATGTTGACTTGTTTCCTGGCGCTGAGATATATGCATCTGAGAAAGAGATTCTTGATTTCAGGAAAAATCCCCTGGTAGCTTTCAACCTTAGCCCAAAGAGTATCATGCTGCTAAGAAAGAGGTTGAAGATGATAGAATCTATCAGGGCTTCCCTGAATAAGATGGATATTAGGATCATAGATGTGCCTGGACATACTGCGGGAAGTATTGCGGTCCTTTACAAAAAGATACTCTTTTCTGGAGATTGCCTGTTTGAGAACGGCATAGGCAGGTATGATCTGCCAAATTCTGTGCCTGCTGAGATGGAATCCAGCTTGGCAAGACTCAGAAATCTAGAATATGACATCTTAGCTCCAGGACATGATTATTAGTTAACTATATAAACTATCCATCCCTTCTTTTTGTAGCGATGATCAAAGATTTTCAGCCTAGATTATATCAAGAAACCATCTTCAATACAGCCACCCAAAAGAACACCCTGGTGGTTTTGCCCACTGGAATGGGAAAGACCAATATATTTCTCATGCTTGCAGCACACAGGCTTAGGCTCTATCCCAAATCGAAAATTCTGTTCATCGGGCCTACCCGGCCACTGATTGACCAGTACTTAGAAGTTTTTAAGAAGCACTTTGACATTGGCGAAGATCAGATGGCGGTCTTCACCGGCTTTGTCAAGCCTGAAAAGAGGGCTGAACTTTGGGATAGGGTCAAGATAGTCTTTTCCACCCCTCAGGGCTTGGAAAATGATATAATAACCGGAAGGATTAAGCTGCAGGATGTTTGCCTTCTTGGGGTAGATGAAGCCCATAGGGCAGTAGGTGATTATTCATATGTGTTTGTAGCTAAGGAATATCAGAAAAAAGCCCCTTTTCCTAGAATCCTTGCCTTGACTGCATCTCCTGGCTCAGACATGGAGAAGATCCAGGAAGTCTGCAATAACCTTTTCATAGAGGATATTGAGATAAGGACAGACAAAAGCCCGGATGTGCTTCCTTATATCAAAGAGATCGAACTGGATTGGGTTAAGGTTGACCTGCCCCCCCTCTTCACAGATATACTGAAAGACATTAGGGGCTTCATAGATGAAAGGATAAAGAAGCTTAAGCAATGGGGCCTGATCAGAAGGAAGGACATCAATCTGAAATATGTTTCCAAAAAGAATCTTCTGATGCTGCAGAGCGAGCTTAGAGGCCAGGCAGCTAAAGCTGGTAGAGACTTTGTACTTTGGAATGCAATTTCTGTCCTGGCAGAGATCATGAAGATGCAGCATGCTTTGGAGCTCCTTGAGACCCAGGGAATAATCCCTCTTTACAAATATCTAAAGAGACTAAGCGATGAATCACTCACAACAAAGGTTAAGGCAGTGAAGAATATAGTCAAATCACCTGAATTTAAGGCTGCCTTCTATAGAACAGCAAAGCTGTACGAGGAACATGTGGAGCACCCTAAGCTGGTGGAGTTGCAGCATATTGTGGAAAAGGAATTATCCAGGAACCATGATATAAAGATGATGGTCTTTAACCAATACAGGGACAATGCGCTGGACATCAAAGATAAGCTGAACAATATTAAAGGGATTAGGGCAGAGATGTTTGTTGGCCAGGCAAAAAAAGGGGAGACTGGTCTTACACAAAAAGAGCAGAAGGCAGTCCTTGACAGCTTCAGGGATAGCGAATTTAACGTATTGGTGGCTACATCTGTAGGTGAAGAGGGCATAGACGTCCCGAAGGTGGATTTGGTGGTATTTTATGAGCCCATACCTTCAGCGATTAGGCACATCCAGAGGAGAGGGCGTACCGGAAGACAGGAAAAAGGGCGGGTCATAATACTGATGGCAAAAAACACAAGAGATGAAGGATACAAATGGTCCGCCCACCATAAGGAAAAAAGGATGTACAGAAATCTTGAAAATATAAAGAAAAAGATCAGCCTTACCACCAATATCATCAAGCTCGATAAATATATGGGGCAGGAGGATAGCATTAAAATAATAGCAGATTTCCGGGAAAAAGCATCAGGGGTCATAAAGGAGCTGGTTGATATCGGGGCCGATATAAGCTTGGAGAAAATCGAGAATGCTGACTACCTCCTAAGCGCCAGATGCGGTGTAGAATTCAAAACAGTCCAGGATTTTGTGGATTCTATTGTGGATGGAAGACTTTTGCAGCAGATAAAGACGCTTAAGCAGGATTTTCAAAGGCCTCTCCTGATCATTGAAGGGGAGGATAATATATATTCCGCAAGAAATGTGCATGCCAACAGCATACGGGGCATGCTTGCTACTATCGCGGTCAGCTATGGTATACCTATCCTCTACACTCTTAATTCAAAAGACACCGCTTCTTTGCTCCATATCATCGCAAAAAGGGAGCAGCAGGAAACAGGAAAGGACTTTACACCCCACGCAGAAAAAAGGGCAATGTCTTTAAAAGAATGGCAGGAGTACATAGTTTCCTCCTTTCCAGGCATAGGAGCAACGCTTGCCAAGCCTATCCTGAAAAAATTTAAGACAATTAAAAAGATTGTCAATGCAAAACAAGAGAGGTTGGAAAAAGTTGAAAAGATAGGTCCGAAAAAGGCTGAGATGATAAGAAAAGTGCTGGAAGAAAAATATATACCTTAATAAGCTCTGCTTCTGAGTCTTTTAACCCTCTCCTTTATCGAGGGGTGTGTCATGAAAAGCTGGAAAAATCCCTTGCCCCTGAAAGGATTGACAATGAACAGATGTGCTGTTGTCTGTGTTTGTGATGTTGGCCTGAGAGCCACATTGTTCTTGCCCTGCTCGAGTTTTTCAAGCGCTGAAGCCAGTCCTAACCCGTTATGCAGGATCTTTGCTCCTGACTCATCTGCCAAAAATTCCCTGCCTCTTGAGATTGCAAGCTGTATAAGCGTAGCCAGCAGCGGCGTCAATATTGCCAGCACCAGCAGCTCAAGTCCTGAACCGCCTCTTCTGTCTCTCCCGCCGTAGCCAAATATTGCAGCCCATCTTGCCATCAAAGCCACATAGCCGATTACACCTGCTATCGTTGCTGCCACTGCCTGTATAAGTGTATCCCGATTCCTAATATGGCTCATCTCATGCGCTATTACCCCTTTCAGCTCATCCTTTGTGAGCAGCTCTTTTATTCCGGTTGTTACGGCAATTGCCGCTTTTTTGGGATTCCTTCCGGTGGCAAAGGCATTGCTGTATGGTGCATCTATAAGATATACTTTTGGCATCGGCATTTTGGCTAGGTTTGCCACTTCTCTGACCATTCTGTGCAATTCTGGTTCCTGGGTTTCGCTCACCTCTTTTGCCCTATACATAGCTAGCACGATCCTGTCAGAAAACCAGTATGCGCCAAAGTTCATGAAAACAGCAAAAACTATAGCTACAGCCAGTCCAGAGGGGCCTCCAACCAGTCGGCCCACCCATAAAAGCAGGGCTGTGAGCAGTCCAAGCAGAATGACAGTCCTGATTTGGTTTTCAATCGCCATACTATCCTGTAGTCTATTTGTATTTAAAAAGTTATCTTTTAAGTCTCATTCCATAATTTAGGACTGAGACTCAATATATTTTGCCATGCCTTCTATATGAGAAAGTCTTGTGTTTCTCTGCAGCCATTCCCGAAAATAATGGTCTACCTTTACCCCAAATCTCTGCAGACCAGATTTGAGCCTGCCGTACAGTTCCTTGCCTTTCTTATCAAAGTCTGTAAGAATGATGGCATCTTTTGTTATTTTTGAAATGTCTTCTATTGTCTGGAAGATCGGTTTCTTGTTCATCAACACAATATAGTTAGTTACCCCGAGTCTTTTAAGTGAATTCTTGTCCTTTATTCCTTCGACAACTACAAGCTTATTGCTTTGTATAAGTTTTCTGATAAAATCCTGAAGTTCTTCCTTATTTGCCAAAATAATCATCTAGAATCTTTTTATGGTCAAATGCAAGCTCTGGCAGCTCTTTCTTGCTGAACACGGCTGCTTCTGCTGCATCGTCCTTTGCTTTTAGCTCTCCCTGACCATCTGCTGTAAATACAACAGATACCGTATGCTGCCTTGGATCCCTCTTAGGATCAGAATAAACATGAAACTGCTTTAGGTTCTTAAGCTTGAGATTTGTCTCTTCAAAAGCTTCCCTGAAAGCAGCTTTCTCAACATCTTCCCCGTATTCAACAAATCCCCCTGGTATTGCCCATCCAAATGGCTCATATTTTCGCTTCACAAGCACAATACCTGCCTTATACCTGATTATGGTGTCTACTGCGAGAAAAGGGCAGTTCATAATCCTAGGAAGGCAGGCTGCTTTTTAAGCTTTTGGAGAAAAGTTTATAAAAAATATCCTATGGTATAACTAGATGGAAGCCCTGGCAGTTGTTATTGTTCTGGTATCAGCCTTATTGATATCGATTTTGGATACATTCATAGGTTTTGGCTGCAAGGTTATGCTGATAGCTGTTCTGAATTTCTTCATAAGCATCAAGGAAGCCATTGTAATCAGCGCAATCTTTGCTTTTGTCCAGTATATCTTTCTGATCTATGGGCTGAAGCGAAATATTGACAGAGAATTATTGGTTGAGATGGTTTGGTTTTTGGTTCCAGGCATAGTCCTAGGACTGTTGCTTTTCAAAATTGCTGACACAAGCATACTGTCCTCTCTTTTCTCTGTTTTTTTGATTATTTATGCGCTCTATAAGCTGTTTAAGATAAGCCTGAAAACCAGATTAAACAGGGTGGGTCTGAATATTGGCATTTTTATTTTTGGGGTGCTAGAAGCGAGCATAGGTGCTGCAGGACCGTTGCTTGCTGCATTGCTCTTGAAATACGGAAAGACCAAACAGAAGCTCGTAGCACTTGCTTCGGCAGTACTCCTTATCTCAGGTTTGGTCCGGATGATTGGCTATTCGCAGATAAATGCCTTTTACATAAATTCCCCGTTCCTAGTGGTAGGACTTATATTCATCCCTCTTGTTGGCACTGCTATTGGTAAAAGGCTCCTTAACAGGATGCCGGTACCCCTCTTCAAGCATCTTGCCTACTTGATAATTCTGTTGGTGGGTTTGATAAATCTTGTTTAAAACAAAACCTTATAAACATTATTGTATTACTTGACGGCATGAACATAAGCGCCTTGTTGAAGCATTACAAAAGGGCAGACATACAGAAAGAGTTGATTGAAAATGCAGTCAATAGGGAGGTTGCCATAAAATACGGAGATAGGGGATTTGGGAAAAGACCTGACATTCTGAAATACCCCGGGGATATTCTTGAGCTTGCAAAACAGGGAGCAACCTCTTTTCATGCTTCAGAGGAGATTTGGAAGAATCCTCTGCAGCTTGGACAAGATATGAGGAAAAAAGACGTCGAAGAACTTCGGACAGGCTGGGATCTTGTCATTGATATCGACTGTCATTTTTTGGAATATTCCAAGATAGCTGCAGATCTGGTTGTTAAAGCCTTGAAATTTCATGGAATTAAATCCATATCATGCAAATTTTCAGGAAACAAAGGATTCCATATAGGCGTCCCTTTTGAGGCATTTCCGAAAACAGTCAACGGTACTGACACAGCTAGGCTTTTTCCTGAAGCTCCGAAAAGGATTGCCCTGTACCTCAAGGAGATGATTAAGAGGCCTTTGGGAGAAAAGATTATGGAGCTGGAAAAAGGCAATTTCTCGAATATTCTTAAGAAAACTGGGAAATCCATGAAAGAGGTGGTTTATGCCAAAAGAAATCAGATAGGGATGGTAAATAGGTATCTGAATGCAGAGCCGTTTCTTGATATCGACACTATCCTTATATCTAGCAGGCACCTTTACAGGATGCCCTACTCATTCAACGAGAAATCAGGGCTGGTCTCTGTTGTTATAAATCCGGATAAAGTGCTGCTTTTCCACAAGGCAATAGCTCAGCCTGAAAAGGTCGAAGTCTCCAGGTTCCGGTTTTTGGATAAAAAAGGAGTGGAGGAGAATCAGGGAAAACAGATTCTTGTACAGGCATTTGATTTTGAGATAAAGATAGAGGATACCAAGAAAGAGACTAAGCAATTCCTAAAGCTTGAGGCAGCAATACCAGAAAAATTTTTCCCTCCGTGTATTAAGAAGATTCTTGCAGGTCTCGATGACGGGAAGAAAAGAAGCACCTTTGTCCTGCTTAATTTCCTTGCAAACTGCGGCTGGAGCTATGATATGATTGAGGAATTGTTGGACAAATGGAATAAAAAAAATGCAGAGCCTCTAAGAGAGACCATACTCAAGGGCCAGTTTCGTTACCACAAGCAGAAAAAAGAGAAGATATTGCCACCCAACTGCCAGAACCAGGTTTATTACAAGGATCTACGGATATGTTTTCCAGATGGTTTGTGCAGAAAGATAAAGAATCCGGTCAATTATGCGATAATAAAGTCCAGATCGCAGCGGAATAAACAGTAATCTTTATAAATAGACATCTATTCCTAAAAAAAGATTAAATAGTATTTAGTTTATAAATACTAGAGCAGAAGAAAAGCCTGAAAAGGAACCTTTTCAGTACAGTCCAATACTGGTTTCTATAAAAGGTTTTAGTAAAAGGCTATTTTTTCATAAATTACATAGGTCAGAGCTACCTGTCGCATTACAAAATGCCAAGCACAAGAAAACCAAGAAAAGGAAGTTTGCAGTATTGGCCTCGCAAAAGGGCCAGACGGATCTATCCTAGACTTAGGGCTGCTTTGAAGAATGAAAAGACGAAACTGAATGTTTTCGCAGGCTATAAGGTAGGGATGACGCATCTTGCAATTATTGACAACCGATCCAAGTCTGATACAAAAGGCCAGGAGATCGTCTGTCCGGCAACTATACTCGAATGTCCCCCATTAAAATCTGCTTCTATCCGATTCTACAAAAAAACACAACAGGGCTTGAAAGTTATTTCGGAAATCTTTTCAGATAAGCTTGATTCGGATCTGAAAAGAAAAATCTGCTTGCCTAAAAAAAATAAGAAAAATCAGGTAAAAGAGTTTGATGAGCTTAGGATCTGTGTATATACCCAGCCGAAGCTGACAGGCATCGGGAAGAAAAAGCCTGAGCTATTTGAAATATCTATCGGCGGAAAAAAAGAGGAAGCTCTGAAATGGGCCGAAGAAAATCTTGGTAAGGAAATAGACATAAATGATGTTTTTAAGGCTGGTGAGCAGGTAGATGTACATGCAGTAACAAAGGGAAAAGGATACCAGGGACCCGTGAAAAGGTTTGGCATTTCCTTGAAGCAGAAAAAATCTGAGAAAGGCAGAAGAAGGCCCGGAAGCCTGGGACCATGGTGCGGCCAGGGGCATGTAATGTGGCGTGTAGCCCAGGCAGGTCAGACAGGATATAACCAAAGGGTTGAATACAATAAGCTCATTTTAAAGATAGGGGATAAAAAAGAGAGTATAAATCCCAAAGGCGGCTTCATATGCTATAGCCCAGTGAAAAATCCCTATGTTTTGATAAAGGGATCTGTGATGGGGCCTAAAAAGAGGCTGATTATATTTTCAGCCGGATCAAGGCAGAACAGGCTCATACCATCAGAACCACCAGTCATAAAGAGTATTCAAAAATGAAATTGAAAGACATAAGCGGCAAAGATATTGGCAAGAGAGAGCTGCCTGGGCAGTTTCACGAAGATATTAGGCCGGATATTATTGAGCGTGGCTTCTTGGCCTTGATGAGCCATAAAAGGCAGCCGTATGGCGCAGACCCTGAAGCAGGAAAACGATCCTCCGCTAAATTATCGAGAAGGAGGAGGAACTACAGAGGAGCTTATGGATATGGAATATCAAGGGTGCCAAGAAAGATACTGAGCAGGATGGGAAGGAGATTTTCCTGGGTTGGTGCATTTGCCCCTGGCACTGTCGGTGGCAGAAAAGCACACGCACCAAAATCAAGTAGGTTGTTTTATAAGAAAATCAACAGAAAAGAGAGGCTAAAAGCAATAAGAAGCGCAATGTCTGCCACAGTAAATAAGGAGCTGGTTGAAAAAAGAGGCCATATACTGCCAGATGATTATCCGTTCATTGTTGACTCTAAGATAGAATCTTTAGAAAGCACGAGGGAGATTAAGGTAGCTCTGGAGCAGCTTGGCCTGAAGAACGAGCTGGAAAGGACCCTGAAGAAAAAGGTCAGGGCAGGCAAGGGCAAATCAAGAGGCCGTAAATACAGGAAGAAAAAAGGGCCGCTTATAGTGGTGTCGAAAGACAGCAAGCTATCGAAAGCAGCCGGCAATATTCCTGGAATAGATATTGTGCAGGTGGACAAGATAAACCTGGAACTCCTGGCTCCCGGAGCAGTTCCTGGCAGGCTAACGTTATGGACTTCAAAAGCAATTGAAATGCTCGAAAAAAATAATTATTTCAGATAAAATGGAACTAGAAAAGGTCATCAAGCATCCGTTATCGACAGAAAAGTCGATAAGACTTATGGAATCTGAAAACAAATTGATATTCGTAGTTGACAGAAACGCAAATAAAAAGGAGATAAAGGAAGCTGTTGAGAAGATATTCAATACAAAAGTCAAGAAAGTGAACACATTCATATCCTCAAAGGGAGATAAAAGGGCTTATGTGAAGTTCTCTGATGAGACCCCTGCTATCGATATTGCCACCCAGTTAGGATTGATGTAAGGTGTAGATAATGGGAAAAAACCTAATTCAGCAGGCAAGAGGAAAAGGCGGTCCTAGATACAGGTCGCCTAGTTTTAAGTATAAAGGCAAGGTCAGCTTTGGCAGCTATAGGAAAGAAAATGATGTGGGAAAGATAGTGGATCTTATTCATTGCAGGGGCCATAGTGCTCCATTGGCAAAAATCAGCTATGGTGGCGGTCAGGAGATTTTATTGCAGGCTCCGGAAGGGATAAGGGTCGGGCAGACAGTAGCTTCAGGTCCCTCTGTAGATGTAGAGGTGGGTAATATTTTGCCTCTGAAGAATATACCTGCCGGGACATTAGTCTACAATATCGAGTCCCAGCCAGGTGATGGCGGCAAATTTGTCAGATCTTCCGGCACATTTGCTAAAGTCGAGTCCAAGATAAAAAATGATGTTGTTGTGTTGCTTCCATCCAGCAAGAAGAGGCATTTTAATGAGAATTGCAGGGCATGCATAGGGACCATAGCAGGCTCAGGAAGGCTGGAAAAGCCATTTCTCAAAGCAGGCAATAAATATTTTGCAAAGAAAGCAAAAAATAAGCTTTGGCCTAGTGTATCTGGAACAAGCCAGAATGCGGTCGACCATCCGTTTGGCGGATCCAGTTCATCCATTAAAGGCAGGCCTACTCAAGCTTCAAAGAACTCGCCGCCTGGAAGGAAGGTAGGTAAGCTCTCACCAAAAAGGACAGGAAGGAAGAAAAGGTAAATGAAATTTGGAAATTTACGCCAAAGGTCACGAGGTGCTTTTTAAGTATGGCAAAAAAAATATTCACTTACAGGGGAAAGACACTAGAGGAACTACAGGCGCTGAGCATGAATGAGTTTATGCAGCTTCTGCCTGCTAGGCAAAGAAGATCCTTGAAAAGGGGACTTACAGATGCTCAGAAAAAATTGCTGAAAAAAATCCGAAATGGAAAGAATAATATCAGAACCCATTGCAGAAATATGATAATCTTGCCTGAGATGGTCGGTAAGACCTTCTTGGTGTTTCGTGGCAACTCTTTTGAGGCTGTAAATATCCAGGAAGAGATGATTGGGCATGTACTTGGTGAGTTTATGCTTACCAGAAAGACGGTCCAGCACTCTGCGCCAGGCATAGGAGCTACCAGATCTAGCTCAAGCTTATCGGTAAAATGAAACTAGGATACAATAAAGAGCATATGGCAAAGGTTTTAGGCAGGTCTCTTTCCATATCAACGAAGCACTCGATAGAGATTGCCAACCAAATAAGGAAAAAAAACCTGAACAAGGCGAAATCGTTCCTTAGGGATGTTATCGCCTTTAAGAGGCCCTTGCCTATAAGGATCTACAAGCGGGACGTTCCGCATCAGACAAAGGTTGGCCCTGGCAGGTTTCCCCAGAAGGCATCTCAAGAGATATTATCATTGCTCGAAAATGTTGAAGCAAATGCTCAATTTAAGGGGCTTAATACCTCTGACCTAATCATTAGCAAAATTGTGGTAAATAAGGCTGCAAAGCAGTGGCATTACGGCAGAAAACGAAGAAGAAAGATGAAGAGGACAAATATTGAGATAATAGTGGAAGAGCGGAAAAAAACAGCAAAGAAAGATACAAAAAAACGTGCTAAAGAGGATAAAAAATGATTGAAAGGAAGTTTATCGCAGAGAAACTGAGGGAGTTCCAGATTGAAGAATTTGTAAGTGAAAATCTAAAGGGTGCTGGGCACTCCAAGACCAAAATTCAGAGGACTCCGCTTGGGGAAAAGATAATCGTTCATGCCTCACGGCCTGGTCTGGTTGTTGGAAGGAAGGGCCAAAATATCAAGGACTTGACAAAGGTCCTCAAAAAGAAATTTAATGCTGAAAATCCGCAGATTGAGATTAATGAGGTTGAAAATACGAATTTGGATGCCAATATAGTGGCAGAAAGGATCTCAAATTCACTGGAAAGATTCGGATCCAAGAATTTCAAAGGCATTGGCCACAAGGTAATGGGCGACGTTATGGGCGCAGGCGCCCTTGGCATAGAGATAGTTATCAATGGCAAGATACCTAGCTCGAGGGCCAGATCCTGGCGTTTTTATTCGGGCTACCTCAAGAAATGTGGGGATATAGCCATCGAAGGTGTGCTCAAGGCATACTCTATAGCCAAGCTCAAGACCGGCATAGTGGGTATTAAGGTAAGGATAATGCCTCCCACCATAAAGCTTCCCGATGATGTTTCGATACTGGAAGAAAAGCCGGAAAAGGCTGAAACAAAGCCAGAAATTGAAGAAAAGAAGGACGAAAATGAAGATAAAGGAACTGAAAAGCCTGAGTAAGCAGGATCGAAAATCCAAGCTAGGGGACCTTAGAAAAGAGCTTATGAAGCTCAATGCTCAGGTATCTACCGGAACAACACCTAAAAGTCCCGGAAAAATAAGAGAAATCAAACGGTCTATCGCTAAGATACTTACTCTTGAAAAATCAAAGGAGGTAAAGAAAAAGGATGAGTGAAATTTGCCCAAAGTGCGGGCTTGTGAAAGAGCTTTGTGTTTGTGAAACAATAGCCAAAGAGAGTCAGAAGATAACAATAAGCATCGAGAAAAAAAAATTCAACAAACCTTATACAGTGATAGAGGGTATAGATGATAAGGAGATCGATATGAAAGAGCTGGCAAAGAAATTGAAAAGCAAATTGGCCTGCGGCGGAACATCCAAGGAAGGGAAAATAGAGCTTCAGGGAGAGCATAAGCAGAAGGTCAAGGAAATTTTGCTTGATAGCGGTTTTTCACCTGACACAATAGTTGTTAAATAAGAGTGATGCAAACATGAAAAAGAAAAAAAGTACTAAAAAGTGTACTGATAAAAATTGCGCGATTCATGGCAGCTTAAGCTGTAGAGGCAAGGTTCTTACAGGCATAGTTACTTCAACCAAGATGTATAAAACAGCTGTTGTTGAGTTTGAGAGGCGTTTCTACCTTCCAAAATTCGAAAGATACGAGAAAAGAAGGACAAAGGTAAAAGCTCATAATCCCGCCTGCCTTCAAATCAAAGAGGGTGATATAGTCAGGATACATGAGTGCAGGCCTTTGAGCAAGACCAAACATTTTGTAATTGTGGAGAATATTGGTAAGAAGAAAGGGTTTAAGGAAAGGATGGAAGCTTTAGAGGAATCCAAGATAAAGAAAGAAGAAGTTAAGAAAGATGAAGTCGATTAAGTCAAAATTAGCAAGAGGTCTGCCACTGGGATCGCAGGTTGATGTCTGCGATAATTCAGGCGCAAAGGTAATTGAGATAGTTGGAGTAAAAGGGCATAAAACCGTTAAAGGCAGGAAACAGGCAGCATCAATTTCAGATCTGGTGTTGGCTGCGGTAAAAAGGGGAAGGCCTGATATGAGGAAGCAGGTGGTATTTGCGGTTATTGTTAGGCAGAAAAAGGAGTATCGCAGAGCGAATGGTATGAGAGTTAAGTTTGAGGATAACGCGGCAGTTGTATTGAAGGACGACAAGGGCAATCCCAAAGGCACTATATTTAAGGGTGCGATCGCAAAGGAAGTTACCGAAAGATGGCCAGGTATAGCCAAAGTTGCCAGGATAGTGGTATAAATGCAGTTTTCAAAAAGTTGGATAAAGAGCAAAAAGCCAAAAAAGCAAAGGCTGTATAGGTTCAATGCTCCCTTGCATTTGAGACAGAAGTTTGTATCCTGTCATTTGTCTAAGGAACTCAGAAAAAAATATGGTGCTAGATCCATTGGGCTCAAGAAAGGCGACAAGGTAAATATCGTACGGGGCCACTTCAAAGGTAAAACCGGAAAAGTAGAGTCCGTCAGTCTAAAGGATGGAAAATCAATAATAAGCGGTATTGACATAGCTAAAAAGGACGGAACCAAAACACGTTACCCTGTAGTTATTTCCAATCTCGTGATAACTGAACTTAACCTGGATGATAAAATGAGGCAGAAATCAATGAATAGAAAAAAAGTGAATAAGAATGAGTAAGAAACACCTAAAAAGGCTTAATATTGAGAATAGCTGGCGAATAAAGAAAAAGGGATTTAAGTATGTTACAAGGCCCTTGCCTGGCCCGCATAATATGGCTACAAGCATGCCCCTCAATGTCATGCTGAGGGATGTACTGGCATTGTCAAATACAAAGAGAGAGAGCAGGCTTATTTTGCAAAATAAGAACATACTGATAAATGGCAAAAGAAGAAAGGAGCTGAAATTTCCAGTAGGACTATTTGATTTAGTTGAAGCTGAAGAAACAAAGGAATATTTCAGGGTTATCTTGGATAAAAAGGGAAAGATAGCTGTGATAAAAATAGAAAAAAAGGACGCAGAGTTGCGGCCCGTGAGGGTAGTTGGCAAGAGTAAACTGAAAGGAAAAACACAGCTGCATCTTTCGGACGGAAGCAATTTGATAGTGGATAAGGATGACTTCAAGACAGCTGATACCTTAATTTTGTCCACAAAAAAGAACGAGATCAAGGAGAAGCTGCCCTTTAAGAAAAAGGCTTTGGTATATTTGATCGGTGGCAAGCACATTAGTGAACTGGGAACTGTTGAGGATATAAAGGGGAACAAGATAACCTATAAGGTCAAGGAAGAAATATTTGAGACGCTTAAGGACTATGCCTTTGTTATTGGCAAGGACAAGCCAGTTATAAAAGTAGAAAAATGAACAAGATGAGAAACATTAAGATATCGAAATTAACCCTGAATATAGGGGCAGGAAAGGAGCAGACCAAGCTGGAAAAAGGGATCAAGCTTCTAAAAAATATTGCTGGAGTAGCTCCAGTGAAAACATACAGCAAGAAAAGGATACCAAGCTGGGGAATTCGTCCTGGTCTGCCTATTGGCTGCAAGATTACATTAAGAGGGAAAATGGCCAAGGAGCTTATTGTAAGGCTTTTTGAGTCCAAAAATAATGAGTTAAAAAAATCTCAGTTTGATGGTGAAGGAAATCTTTCCTTTGGGATCCCAGAATATATAGATATCCCCCAGGCAAAATACGATCCCAAGATAGGGGTAATGGGCCTTGAAGCTTGTGTGACCTTGGAAAGGCCAGGATTCAGAATCAAGAAAAGAAGGGTAAAAAGGAAAAAAATACCTAAAAAGCATAGGATTTCCAGGGAGGAAGCCATTGATTATATCAAAAATGAATTTAAGATCAAAATTGGTGATGAATGATGACATATAGTTCACATAAAAAAGTATTCAAGCAGCTTAAAGCAAAGCCAGAAAAGCTTAAGAAGTTTATCAAGCACAATAGCCCCAAAAAAAGGGGGTTTGGACGAAGCACTAAAAAATGTGTGCGTTGCGGAAGGATAAGGGGGCACATCAGTAAATATGGGATCCATGTTTGTCGGCAGTGTTTTAGAGAGATAGCCACAAAGATTGGGTTTAAAAAATATACCTAGGGTGATTTTATGTTGAATGATCCATTAGCCAGTGCATTATCAAAAATATTGAACGCAGAGAAGGTAGCCAAGCAGGATTGCCTTATCAAGCCTATCTCAGGGGTTATTAAGAAAGTATTTACAATAATGAATGAAAATGGCTATATTGGAAGCTTTAAGGAAATCGAGGATGGAAAAGGGAAATACATAAGAATAAATCTCCTGGGAAACATAAACAGATGCGGAGCTGTCAAGCCTAGATACGCCATCAAGAAGGCTGATTTTGAGAAATTTGAGAAAAGATATTTGCCTGCCAAGGGGATGGGGATCCTTATAGTCAGTACCCCAAAAGGTATCATGTCCAACAAAGAGGCGCTGAAGAATAATTTTGGAGGAAGACTGATAGCATACTGTTACTAAAATGAGCAGAGAAGCCAAAATACAGCAGAATGTAGAGATTCCTAAAGATATAGAGGTATCTGTCAATGGAAAGGAAGTTAGTATAAAGGGTCCAAAAGGACAGATAACAAAGACCTTCCCTAACCCAAACATAAAGATTGAAAAAGAGGATAATATGCTGGTTATCAGCTCCCGCAAATCCGGCAAAAGAGAAAAAAAGATTATTGGCACGTTTAAGGCCGCAATAAATAATATGATCACAGGCGGGCAGAACTTGCATAAGTATACCCTAAAAATTTGTTCGGGTCATTTTCCAATGAATGTGTCTTTGAGTAATGCTGAGTTGACAATTAAGAATTTTTTTGGGGAGAAGTATCCGAGAAAATTAAGGGTAAAGCAGGGCGTCGATGTTAAGATTGACGGTGATTTAATACATGTTGAAGGCATAGACAAGGAGAGGTGCGGCCAAGTGGCTGCAGATATTGAGAATTTAACTCGCAGAACCGCTTATGATAGAAGGATATTCCAGGATGGCATATACATAATCAAAAAGGATGACAAAGAGATAAAATGAAAAAGCAGATTAAAAGGAAGAAGCCGAATTTTGTAAGACAAGATATTCATAAAAAGAAAAAGCTGGAAAAGAAGTGGAGAAAGCCTAAGGGATGGCATTCCAAGATGCGGCAAGGCAAAAGGGGGCAAAGAAAAAGCGTATCCACAGGATACGGCACCCCGAGGGAGATCAAGAATCTCACTAAGGACGGCTTAAAGTCGGTCCATATCTTTTCAATCAGGGATAAGCTGCCTGAAAAAGGCTGTATTGTTATATCATCAGGTCTTGGCCAAAAAAAGAGGATTGAGATTGTGAAGCTGGCTGAGGAAAAAGGCATTAAGGTAAGCAATATCAAAGATATTGCAGCGTATCTGAAGAAGGCAGAGGAGAGCATGGCTGCCAGAAAAGAAAAAAAGCTGCAGCGCAAAAAGAAGAGGGAAGAGAAAAAGGTTAAGAAAAAGAAAGAAGACCTGACAGATAAGATAAGCGAAGAAGAGCAAAAAGAGAAGCAAAAGAAGGAAAAGGATAAGTTGCTGACAAAGAGGGATATTTGATGAAACTGGTTGTTCAGAAGAGGCTTGCTGCTGCTGTACTGAAATGCTCGCAGAAAAGGATATGGATTAATCCCAAGAATCTCACTGAGGTGAAGGAAGCTATTACGAAAGTGGACATAAAATCTCTCATAAAGAAAGGTATCATCAGGAAAAAACAATCGACAGGTATATCTGGTTTCCGTACAAAAAAAATCAAGTTGCAGAAAAGCAAGGGTAAGCAGAAAGGTCACGGATCCAGAAAAGGCAAAAAAACTGCAAGACTGGGAAAGAAAAAGGCATGGATCAGAAAGATAAGGATTCAGAGAAGGTTTTTGAAGGAGCTTAAAAGCAAGAATCTTCTGGATACAAGCGCATATAGGGAGCTATACCTTAAGAGCAAGGGCGGTTTTTTTAGGAGCAAAAGACATATAAAACTATATTTAGAAGAAAATAATTTGGTTAAGAAAAAATGAGCAGGAAGAATACGCACGTTGTGCAGTACAGAAGGAAGAGGAAAGGCCTAACAAACTACAGAATGAGGCTTAAACTTTTACTGTCTGAAAAGCCAAGGTTAGTTGTAAGGAAAACATTGAAGAATATAATCGTCCAGATAATCGAATATCGCAAAGAAGGAGATCGTATCTTAGCTTCAGTTTCGAGCAACCATCTCCAGTCTTTAGGTTGGAAATCCAGTAAGCAAAATATTCCTAGCGCTTATCTTGTAGGATTGCTGATCGGAAAGAAAGCCAAAGAAAAAAATATCAAGGAAATGGTATTGGATATGGGATATCAGAAATCTATTAAGGGATCAAGAATCTACGCTGTAGTAAAAGGCGTTCTTGACAGCGGAATATCAATACCACATAACAAGGATATGCTACCAACTGTGAAAAGGATAAGGGGGGAGCATATCGCATCCTATGCCTCAGCAATAAAAGGTGATAAGGAAAACTACAGCAAAAGGTTCGGCGTTTACTTGAAAAATGGTATTGAGCCTGAGGGTTTTTCAGAATATTTTGACAAAATAAAGAATAAGATACTAGGTGCTTAATATGGTAGGTAAGAAAGAAGATACAGGATTTGACAAGGAAAATTGGAATCCTAAAACAGGTTTAGGAAAAAAAGTAAAAAATGATGAGATTACGGATGTATGCGAAATTTTGGATAACGGATTGAGGATATTAGAGCCAGAAATAGTCGACGTGCTTATCCCTAACCTGTCAAGTGAACTGTTGCTGATAGGCCAGTCCAAGGGTAAATTTGGCGGGGGGCAACGTCGTGTATTTAGGCAAACACAGAAAAAGACGCAGGAGGGGAATAAGCCAAAATTCGCAACAATTGCTGCCGTCGGCAATATGAATGGAATAGTAGGTATAGGCTACGGCAAAAGTAAGGAAACCGTCCCTGCTAGGGAAAAGGCAATAAGGAATGCAAAATTAAACATTATTAAGATAAGGAGAGGAAATGGCTCATGGGAAGACGTAAGTACAGAGCCGAATACGATCCCTTTCCGTGTCCAGGGAAAATCAGGCTCGGTAATAGTTGATCTTATCCCTGCGCCTAATGGAACCGGCCTTAGGATCCAGAAAGAATTGCAGAAAATTATGAAACTTGCAGGTATAAAGGATATTTGGTCAAAAACAAAAGGACAGACTAGAAGTTCAATAAATTTGATTCAGGCTTGTTTTGATGCACTGAAAAGCCTTATGGAAACTAGGGTGATTCCATCTGCAGCTAAAGAATGTAGTGTTGTGGAAGGGCCTATTGTAGCAAAAAAGGAGACAATACAGGAAAATGAGTGAAAAAATTGCTGTTATAAGGGTGAGGGGAGCTACGAAAGCAAACTTCAGAGTGAAGGATACTCTGAAATCCCTGAAGCTTTTCAGGAAAAACTACTGCCGCATAGCAGACAATACTCCCGCTCTTTTGGGTATGATAAAGAAAATCAAGGATTATGTAACATATGGAGAAATTGATGAGCAAACTTACAAGCAGTTGCTGGAAAAAAGGGGAGAATTATACAAAGGAAGAGAAACAGATAAAAAGAAAAAAATTGAGTATAAAGGCTTCATCATGGTAGAGAAGAAAAAGGTTAAGCCTTTCTTTAGGCTGAACCCGCCTAAAAAAGGATTTGGCCGGAAAGGGGTAAAAACAGGTTTTAATGCTGGTGGTGCCTTAGGATATCGGGGAGACAAAATTAACGATCTGATCAAAAGGATGATATAGAATGGTCATTAATAAACGAAAGAAAAATAGCCGGCACAGAGGTAGTTGGAGCCACGGGTATGGTTCCAGAAAAAAACACAGGGGCGCCGGCAGCAGAGGCGGCAGAGGCCGTGCCGGTACAGGAAAGAGGGCAGACCAAAAAAAGCCCTCATATTGGCGTAAGAGATATTTTGGAAAACAGGGATTCAAGAAAAAAGGTATAAGGAAAGAGGTTAGGAGTATAAATATTTTTGAACTCGAGAATGCCATCAATTCAGAAAAGTTGAAGAGTGCCGATTTAATTGATCTGGATAAGATGGGCTATGACAAGCTGCTGGGAAAAGGCAATATAAGTTCTAAACTGAAAATAACTGTAAAGGAAGCTTCTAAAAAAGCTCTAGAGAAGATCAAAAAAAAGGGGGGCGAAGTGGTTATTAAAGGCAGCTAAAATGTCTGTTTGGCAATCTATTCTATCAAATCTGCCGGAAGTCGTCGGTCCGACGCAGAAAAGGCTGTCCTTCAAGGAAAAGCTAAAGTGGACACTCATTATTCTGATAATTTTCTTTGTCTTGGGATTATTGCCCCTGTTTGGTCTGGGGCAGAACGCCCTTCAGAGATTTGAATATCTTTCCATAATTCTTGCAGCCAACTTTGGGTCCATTATTTCCCTTGGTATCGGACCAATCGTCACAGCCTCTATTGTCCTCCAGCTCTTAAACGGATCAGGCATTGTGAAGTTTGACCTGACTTCTCCTGAAGGTAAAAGGACATTCCAGGGTGTGCAGAAGCTGCTGGCAATATTCTTTATTATATTTGAAGCAGCCATATATGTTTTGATGGGCGGTTTGTCGCCAGAAGGATTTGCTGGAGTAGTTACAAAAGGAATGCCCATATACAATGTGTTGCAATTGCTCTTAATATTTCAGCTAACCCTTGGCGGACTTATGATCCTGTTTATGGATGAGGTCGTGTCTAAATGGGGCTTTGGATCAGGAATCAGCCTTTTTATTGCTGCAGGTGTTTCACAGAGCATATTTGTTCAGACATTCAACTGGCTGCCCGGACCTAGCGGAGTAGCAGGAATCACATATTCTGCTGGTGCAATACCTGCTTTATTTCAGGCCTTGGCTGCTGGTGATCCTACTACGGCTTTCATAAAGATAGCTGCCCTTCTATCTACAGCTCTTGTGTTTGTTATTGCCGTCTATGCGCAAGCCATGAAGGTTGAGATACCATTAAGTTTTGGCAGGGTTCGCGGTCATGGAATAAGGTGGCCTTTGAGCTTTATATATACCTCAAATATTCCTGTTATTTTAGTGGCAGCACTTATGGCTAATCTTCAGTTATGGGGAAGGTTGCTTCAGAATTGGGGTCTCCCTATCTTGGGGAGGTTCAGTGAGGTTTCTGGCCAGCCTATCTCTGGTTTGATATACTGGATCCAGAGCCCGAACATTGTCCGTACTATAATTGAACAGGGAACCATATTCATTGGATCGAACATATATCTTCAAGCTTTGGTTTATGTGTCCTTTATGATAATTGGTGCAGTGATATTTAGCATCTTTTGGGTGCAGACTTCAGGTATGGATGCCAAAAGCCAGGCTAAGCAGATGATGTCTTCTGGTTTGCAGATACCCGGCTTTAGGAGAGATGAAAGGGTCTTGGAGAGGCTTCTGGATAGATATATCTGGCCATTGACAGTAATGGGCGGCCTTACAGTGGGTTTTTTGGCAGCAACTGCAGACTTGACAGGTGCTCTTTCCAGAGGCACCGGAATACTGCTTACTGTCATGATTATTTATAAGCTATATGAGGAGATAGCGCAGCAGCATATGATGGATATGAATCCAATGATGAGAAGATTTATGGGTGGTAGCTGATGATTGGCAGCATTTTTATTGATTTTGTCGATCCTGTACTATCGCCTCTCCTGAATTTGAATCCTTTTTTGGTTGTGGCGTTTCTAGCTACATTTATGTCTCTTCTCATTACCCTGATATACAAGTTTTCTACTGATCAAAATTTGATGAAACAGCTGAAGAACGAGATGAAGGAACTGCAGAAAGAGATGAAAGAGCTTAAGAACAATCCAGAAAGGATGATGGAAGTAAACCGGAAGATGATGCAGACCAATTCCAAGTATATGACCAAGACACTTAAATCTACTTTGATCACATTCATACCCATAATGCTCATATTTCCATGGATGTATGCAAATCTTGCTTATGAGCCAATATTACCGAATACAGAATTTAGTGTCGAGGCAGCATTTAGCAGAGGCGCCTTTGGTGAGGTCAATATAGAGGTCCCGGATGGAATTACCGTTTTGGGCAATAAGAACAAGGAAATAACAGATAATAAGGCTACCTGGGTCCTTAAGGGAGAAGCAGGAGACTACAACGGAGAGGATGCCATAAAAATCTTGATAGGGGATAGGGTAGAATACAAAAATTTATTAATAACACGTGAACAAGATTATTACGAGCCTGTAGAGAACTACAGGGAGAGTCCGCTAAACACTGTTAAGGTAGAGCATGAGCCGAAGAAGGTTCTGCACTTTGGCGAGAATTTTAATTTGCTAGGATACAGGGGCGGCTGGCTTGGAACATACATAATAATCTCCATAATAACAAGTATGATAATAAGGAAACTTTTGAAGGTTTATTGAAAATGATAAAAAAATCAAGAAATTTAAGAAAAGTCTATGTGAAGCTGCCTGGCAACCAGACAGCTGTTCACTATAAGAAAAAAAGACCCAAGCAGGGTCAATGCAGCACATGTGGAAAGACTATCTCTGGCACTATAAGGGAATTGCCTTATAAATTGAAAAAAATAGCAAAAACAAAAAAAAGGCCGGAAAGACCATACCCTCATCTCTGTTCAGCCTGTATGAGGAAAAAAATAATTAGTGAGGCAAGAGAAAATGTTTGAGATTGGACAGCTATGCGTGAAGATTGCAGGTAGGGACGCAGGATGTAAATGCGTTATTATTGATACCTTGGATGATAAATATGTTCTTATAGACGGTGAAACTCGAAGAAGG
The DNA here is from genome assembly GCA_964510025.1 of uncultured Methanosarcinales archaeon. Lineage (GTDB taxonomy): Archaea > Nanobdellota > Nanobdellia > Woesearchaeales > DATDXC01 > CAZDZV01. The sequence goes on along the minus strand of CAZDZV010000001.1, from coordinate 246,516 downwards.
AAATGCAATATTTCTCATTTGGAACCATTAGATAAGGCTATAAAGATTAAGAAAAAAGCGTCCCATGACGAAATAAAAAAGGAGTTTCAGAAGCTGGGATTGAAAGCAAGAGAGAGTAAGGTAAAGGTTAAAAAGGAAAAGCCGAAGAAAACAAATAAAAAGCAATCTGAAACTCAAAAGAAAACTAAGAAATAGCCTCATATAGTTCTGAAATGTTCAGTTCGAATGCAGCAGTAGGCATATTTATGCCAAACCTCTCTAGAACCTTTGGGTGAATCTCCCCTATGTATGCAACTTTCTTGCCATCGACAACGACCCTTCCCGTTCTGCCCTGGATAAATGACCCATGTATAGTCTCTTCTATCTTATATTCAACATTTAGCATCCTGAATAGGTAATCCAGAGCTTGCTTTATTTCTGTAAAATCAGCTTTCTCACTGCATCTGATCAGGGCAATCCTGTGGTGCTCCATTATGTCGTCAGCCTTTCTGCTGCAGACAAGCCCTTCTTCAAAGATATTCTGCGGATATTCCGCATGTTTGTTCACTGAGAGGAATTCCAGCAAGATGGGGACTAACCAGGACCTTACTGCCGAGTATTTTTCTGACATGAAATTATCAATCTCTATGGTGCCAAAGTCTTTTATGTTCATTCTGTCATAAAGGGTGGGCTTGTTGCTGAGTATCGGACTGAATATCTCCTGATATCCTAATCCTATGGCAATTTCCCTGATTTTATCAATGAAGCTGATAAGCTCTGAAGTTGAACCTATAGTGTGGCTTTGCAGTGGCTGCTCATCGATATTATCGTAGCCATATGCAATTGCAATATCCTCGATAAGATCAGCCGGATGCAGGATATCTGCTCTGTACGGGGCTACCATAATCTTGTCTCCAGATATATCGTACCCTGCTTTAAGTATCAGGCTTTTTAGTTCGCTTCTTTTTAGGTCTAATCCAGTTAGCTTCTTTGCTAAATCTGTACTTAGTTGAATCTTATCATAAAAAAGCTTGGGTGTTGTTATTTTGTTCTTATTGTATCTAATCTCTGCAGAATATATCTTAAATCCCCGCTCGTAAAGCGCCTGTGCGAATATATTTGTTGCTAACAATACAGAATTAAGGTCTGTTCCGGTTGCTTCAAAGAATAGGTTTTCATCGCCTTCTTCAATCTTTCCGGTAGCCTCTGAATTTATTATAGGGGGGAAACTTAAAACCTGGTCTTTGTCATCCACTAATAGGGGATACTTCTTGTTGCCCTTTAGGATCCAGGCGTATTCCCTTCCTTTGGGATGGTCTTCCAAGATTTCCTGTTGCGTCATCGGTTTCCGGTAGTCTAGTGGAATAAACTCAACAGATTCGGGATCAGTGGCTTTGTAATGTATAGGGAAGCTAATCTTGTCATGTCGGTATATCCCTATTGCAACCTTCTGCCTTTTCATCCCATAATTCTCGCAGAGTTTTTCCTGAAGTTGTATTATTTGTTTAATCAGATTATCATCTATCTTATGGCCTTTTGCCACAAAAGCAGCTATATATGGCCTGATATTTCCAACCGATTTGTCCACATTTACCCTGTAACTTCCTTTCTTTACCAATAACTTGGGGATGCCTTTGTTTATTCCTGCACTGAGCTTGATAAGCCTAGCAAAGCCCTCTGCAGACCAAAGATAAGGCAGGTTCGTATCTCCAAAATCAATCTTTACTTCATCTGTATCCTTATCATATGCATCTACATCTCCTTTTCCCAGATGAGCATACTTCTGAATATCTTCTATCGCCAGTTTCATTCCTACTAATGACTCCAGGTCCTTAACTGAAAAAGTAACAGTTGGCATCTATATTACCCTTGTCTGCCTTAACATTTTTAGATCATGGCTGAACAGCTGCCTGATATCACCAATACCTAGCTTGAACATTGCAATTCTGTCTATACCGATGCCCCATGCCAGTACTGGAATTTCCTTTCCAAGCAAAGGTTTCACCACTTCCGGCCTAAATATCCCTGATCCTCCTAGTTCCACCCATCCCAGGTCAGGATGCTTTGCATGAAGTTCAGCAGACGGCTCGGTAAAAGGAAAATAAGCAGGAGTTATTTTTATTTTCTCAGTTTCAGCAAACTCTCTAGCAAAAAGCCTCAGCAGGCCCTTAAGGTGCCTGAAATCAAGTCCTTCTTCGATTACAATCCCCTCTACCTGATTGAAATCTACAGAGTGGGTGGCATCCACTACATCTGGTCGAAAACATCTGGCTATAGCAAAATATTTCCCCGGTATCCTGAGGTTTTTGGAAGCAAGCATCCTTGCAGAAAGAGCTGTTCCCTGTGTCCTTAATAGGTGCCTTTTTGTCTTTTTTGTATCGAAGGCATAGTTCCAGCCTCGGCTCCCAGTATTATAGCCTTTTTCGTGTGATTTCTTTACTTTACTAATAAGATCCTTATCTATATCTCCGTACCTAGGTTCCTTCACATAATATGCTGAATGAATATCTCTAGCAGAATGAAATTGTGGCATAAAAAGCGCATCCATATCCCAAAAGTCGGTTTCGACAATAGGGCCAAACATCTCCTTAAATCCCAGCGACATGAATTTAGCTCTGACCTCATCTAGAAATCTTCTGTAGTGCTGTTTCTTGGCTCCAAAAATCTCAGGAACATTTATCTTTATGTCATAGCCTCTGAATTTTTTTTTCTTCCAAGACGACTCTTCAAGAATTTTCTTGGTCACCCGGTCTATAATATCATCTTGCTCCAGGCCTGTCCTTAGTGCTTGTTTTCCTAGTTCTGTAAGTTCTGTTTCTATTGTTGTCTTTTCTTCGATTCTTATTATATCCTTTCTCTTTTTCAAATTCTCCAATGCGAATTTCTCTTCATCCTTAAGCTCGTCAATACGTAAAGGAAAATTCTTCTTTAGCAGTTTTTCTTCCAAAAATCCGCTTGTCAACAGATTTTCAGCATTTGGAAGCGCCTTGACAATCAAATGCTTGTCCCTGCCTATGGCTATCGCTGCCTTTTTTCGCAGGACACCCAGGCATACATTTATCTCATCTTTGCTTAGTTTAGCCTTCTGGGCGACTTCTGCTACAGGCATCTTTCCTTTTAAGGCTTCCAGGAACCTTCTTTCTGGAAGTCCTGAACGAGCATAATTCTTGCCGTTTGGTGCCAAGTCAATCACTTTTGAGATTTTCTTATCTATTTTAATCAGGTTCTTATTTTCCAGCCACTGAACTGCCCTCATTACCTCAACATCTTTTAGGTTAGATTGCTTAACAAGATCAAGAAAATTATTGCTATCTACCAAAGGAAGTATTTTTCTTTCCAGAGGATGTAGCTTTTCCACGATATTCATTTTAGTACTCTTTAGGATAGCTTCCTAATATCTTGAGGAAAAAATTCTTTTCGATTTCCTTGAAAGCATCCTTTATGCTCTTTTGCTCTTTATGGCCTTGAAGGTCTATGTAAAAAATATAGTCCCCTAATTTGCCCTTGGAAGGCCTTGATTCTATTTTGGTAAGATTGATATTTCTTGATGCAAATTCCCCCAGTAAAGAATACAACAATCCAGGTTTATCGGTTTGGGGATAAATTGCGATTGAGGTTCTGTCCCTTCCGGTTGCCTTGGGGATTTGCTTGCCGATTGCGAAGAATCTGGTTACATTAAACTTATTATCCTGGATCTGTTTTCTTATTACTTTCAGTTTGTAAAGCCCTATCGACTTGTTTGGCACTATGGCGGCAGCTGCTTTATCGTTTTTTTCCATAATTATCTTGGCCGAAGCAGCATTTGAGTTGGTTCTTATTATATCAACCTGGGGCAGGTTTTTCCGGATGAATTTCTCGCACTGCTCATATGTTGCAGGATGCACATATAAAGTCTTGATATCTTTCATACCATCATGCCCGACGAGAAAGTGTCTTACGGGCAGTATTATCTCCCCTGTTATTTTCAGATCAAATTCCATCAGGGCATCCAAAGTCAGGCCAAGGCTTCCAGAAACAGAATTCTCAACAGGTACGATCCCTTCTTCTACTTCATCCTTATCTACAGCTTCAAAAACATCCCATATGGTGTTTTTGAACTCGATATTTTTAGATCTCTGAAGGGCAGCCTCATGGCTGAAGGTACCTTCTGGACCAAGGGTTGCGGTCTTCATGAGCTACTCCTCTCGATAATTTTTTCTATGACGTAATTGCTGTACTCCTCAGCTTCTTTTCTAAAGTCCCCCAAATACTCTGCGGCTTCATTAAAATAATTTATAAAGCCTTCTGTATCTTTTTGCTGGATAATTTTTAGAAGTTTCTTTTGGGTCTTCAGGTAGGTTTTGATAGCTTTTTTTGAGTTTTTATTCAGTATCTCTATATCGGCGTAAAGGTCCGGATTCTGATTTAGTATTCTTCCCACCATATCCAGCCTTAGCTTATAGATCGGGCTGCTGAATTCCTGGCTTTCTTTTACCCCTATGCCAAGTTCCTTAAGTGTATGGCTTATTGTTATGGAGCTGAAGTGGATCACCCCTTGTATGACCCCCATCATCTCATCATGATGTTTGGGCGAGGTGACCTTGATTTTTGCGCCGTGTTTCTCCAGGATTTTTTTCAGCCATTCAAGCCATTTCTTGCCTCTTGCCGGACAAAGAACCACAGTCTGGTCCTCAATCGAAGCTATATTCGGCCCGAACACAGGATGTGTGCCGATTACTTCTGACTTGGAATATTTCTTCATTGCCTTGACAGGTTCTTCTTTAATTGAGGTGATATCCATCAAAAGACCTCCTTTTTTTACATAGGGCCCCACCTTTTTGATAACATCTTGGGTTGCATTAATGGGCACCGATATGATGACCACATCTGCCCTGGAGGCGCATTCCTCATGACTCAAACTGGTTTGTCTGCCTGCGACCATAACTTCATATCCTTCTTTCTCAAAAAAATTCTTGAACCACTGGCCCATCTGACCGGTTCCCCCAATAATCCCTATCAGGTTCTTTTTCATCTTATCGTTTCCTGCTCCAATATAGCATCAGCAATTACAATGCTGGTCATGGATTCAACTACCGGGATAACTCTCTGACAGATGCATGGATCATGCCTGCCTTTTATCCTTATTTTTTTCATCTTTTTATTAACATCCACTGTTTCCTGTTCTTTGGAGATAGACGCAGTCGGCTTCACAGCTATCCTAAAGACAATATCCTCTCCGTTCGAGATTCCCCCTAAAATCCCCCCAGCATTATTTGTCTTGGTCTTTATTTTTCCTGCTTTAAGAAAAAACTCATCATTATTCTCAGATCCCTTAAGCATAGCTGCCTTAAATCCTGCTCCAAATTCGATTCCTTTGACTGCGCCTATTGACATGACAGCTTTTGCGATATTTGCATCCAGCCTATCAAAAACCGGATCCCCAAGACCAATGGGGCAGTTCTTTATGTATACCTCGATTATCCCCCCGACAGAGTCTCCTTCCTTCTTTGCTTCCAAAATCCTCTTTTCCATAAGATGTGCTGCCATCTTATCAGGACATCCTACTTTGTTCCTGCTGATCTGCTTCAGCTCAAAATTCTTTGCCTTGATATCTGCTATCTGGACTGTATAGGCTACTATCTTTATGTTCTTTTTTGCTAGAATCTTTTTCGCAACAGCTCCCGCTGCAACCCGGCCTATTGTTTCCCTGCCTGAAGCTCTTCCTCCGCCCCTGTAATCCCTGATCCCATACTTTCGGAAATAGGTATAATCAGCATGACCTGGCCTAAAAATGTCTTTTATCCTCGCATAATCCTTTGGATTCTGGGCTTTGTTATAAACAACCATGCAGATAGGATGCCCCGTGGTCTTTCCGTTGAATATACCCGATAGTATATGGACCTCATCCTTTTCCTTACGCTGAGATTCAAGTATGTTTTTGCCGGGCTTTCTCTTGTCTAGCTCTTTCTGTATATCTTTCTTGTCTATTTTTAGGCCGGGCTTTATGCCATCTATAACGACACCGACTGCCTCTCCATGAGACTCTCCAAAAGTCATGATTTTCATTTGCTTTCCCATTGTGCTGCTCATGCTAACCTCTCAACAATCTCATCTACTATCTCTGCACTTGTTTTTTTCTTGCAGTCTATTATAATATCTGCTGCCTTTTTATATTCTTCCCTTCTTTCCGAAAAAATTTTTTCAAATGATTCCCGTGGGGCAGATTCATTAATGAAAGCAGGCAATCCCTGTTTCATCATTCTCTTAAATATGCTATCTTTGTCGTCGTCCAAATATACAATCTTTCCTATAGCCTTAAGCATTTGGACATTCTCTTTGCTTGATATTGTGCCCCCTCCTACAGCAATTATTTTATCTTCAGCAGATTTTATTTTTTTTAATGCATTTGTCTCCAGTTTTCTGAAAAATTCTGCTCCTCTTTTTTGAAAAATCTCTCTGCAGCTGGTGTTTTCTCCGCTTGTCTCAACTAATAGATCATCAAGGTCAACAAAATCCTTGCCCAGCTTTTCAGCCAGTAGCTTCCCATAAGTTGTTTTCCCCACTGCTTTGAAACCTATTAGTACTATGTTCATTTTTCTTCTAATAAGGCGCCTAGACTCTTCATTAAATGTGTATAGCCAGGGAAGGTCACGTTAATAGCTTCGGCACTGTCTATTTCTGTGATGCCGTCGGCTATTAGGCCTGCTAGACTCAGGGCCATTACAATCCTGTGATCGCTGTATCCTTTTAGTCTTGCTGCCTTCAGTCTGCTCTTTCTGATTATAAGTCCTTCCTCCAGCTCTCTTATATCTGCCCCCATATTGCCTAGCTGTTCAGCCATAATCTTGATTCTATCGGTCTCCTTTATTCTGGCATGCCCCACGTTTTTTATTATGGTCTCTCCCGCTGCATAGCATCCCAGTACAGCCATTGCAGGTAAGGCATCCGGAGTATTGTTCAAATCCAGTTCACAGCCTTTTAGATCTGACTTGGTTATTCTTATCCCATCTTTTTCAGTTTTTATATTCGCCCCCATTTTCCTAAGATAGTCCAAGACTTCCTTGTCGGCTTGTGAATCTTCTGTATCTAGCCCTTTGATAAGCAGCTCTTCTCCAAGCATAGCTCCGGCTGCAAGCAAAAATGTGGCAGAGCTCCAGTCATTTGGGATAGTCTTATCAAATGCCTTATACCTTTGATTTCCGAAAATCCTCATCCTCTCGAAATTATGGTTTTCATATCTAATACCTAGTTCGTCAAGCCACCTCATGGTCATCTCGATATAAGGCTTCTCACAAACATTTACTAGCTCGATCTCGGAGTCTTTCTCAGCTAGCGGGCAGCTTATCAGTAAACTTGAGATATATTGTGAACTTTTGCAATCCAGCACAGCACTTCCTCCGGTAATCCTCCCTTTTATCTCTACTGGCGGGCACCCATCATTATTTACCGATAAAGCCTCAGATCCTAATCTGTTTAATGCTGATAGCAAAGGCTGCATATTCCTTTTCCTCAGGGAATCATCTCCGTCGAGTTCTACCTTAAAGTCGCCTAATGAAGCTACCCCGGTTAGTATCCTTAGTGAGGTGCCAGAATTTCCTAAATCCACTACATTATCAGGTTTTTTTGGTTGCCCATCAAATCCTTCAACTGTCCATTCAGTATCTTTACTTGTATCAATTTTTGCGCCAAAAGACCTGCATGCTTCTACAGCAGATATGGTATCCCCTGATTGTAGCGGATTTATTATCCTTGAGATGCCTTTTGCCAAAGAGGCGAAGATTACAGCTCTGATGGTATGCGACTTTGAGCTAGGTATGGTTACTGCACCTTGTAGTTTCTCTGTTTTTTTTGCTATTATCTTCATTTTAGATGCTTCAGGAGAATTTTTTTCATCAGTTCCCTGGGAGCTTTCCTATTTGTCCAAAGCCGATATTGTTCTGCTGCCTGATCGACAAACATATCAACGCCACTTATGGTCCTGAAACCCAACGCATCGGCTTCCTTTAGCAGCTTTGTTTTGATTGGATTGTATATAATATCAAAAACAGTGGCTTTTTTCTTTAATATTTTTTTTAACGTATTTTTTCCTACTGGACTTCTGTTTGTATAGGGGTGCATTCCGATAGGCGTGCAATTAATGAGTATATCCCCCCGTCTGATTTCTTGGACTTTTTTCAGGCCCATGTACTCGCAGTTTAATTCTGCGGCTAATTTCCTGGCTTTGCTTACAGTTCTGTTTATAATTGTTAGCTTTCCTTTTTTTTTCTTTATCCCAAAAGCAATCGCCCTGGCACCTCCCCCGGCCCCAATCAAAATGACTTTTTTGTTTCTAACTCCTCCTAGGCTTTCTAAGGCGGCTATATCTGTATTATATCCTATTAATCCGTCATTTCTCTTGATAATTGTATTTACAGCACCGATCTTTGCAGCTATAGGATCCAGTTTGTCTAGTATTGGTATGATACTCTTTTTAAATGGAATGGTGACACTGAAGCCTGAAAATAAACCCCTGGCCTTCCTTACAAAACCTAGCAGTTCTTCCACTAAAAAATTTACATATACTGCATTTATGTTTGTTTTCTCAAATGCGCGGTTATGGACAAAAATCCCTATACTGTGCTCGACAGGGTTTCCTACTAGCCCGTATATTTTGGGGTTCTGTAATTTATGGATTCTGTAAATACTGCGAAGTTCGTCTGCCGGTATTTGGCCGGGCGCAGATTCCCTTCCTTCTGACAGGCTGCCATAGGTCCATGCAGATCCGAAAAAAATACACAAAATTCTTGATATCTTTCCCTTTTCACCCATGCAGAAGGCCACCGTCTTCTTGTTTTTTTTGAGTATATCAAAGATTGCAAAATTATCGTTTATGCTGTTTGCCCGGCTTACAAGCTTTATGATATCCGGATTCAGTTTTTTGATTTTTGCCAAGACAGAGCTTATTCTTCTCATGTCTGTCTTCCTAAAATCGTGAAATGATATTATCAGCTTTGTCTTGCCCGTGTCAAACCTACCAGCAAGTCTGTGGTGCTCCTTATAGTCAATATCAATATAATCCGCTTTCATCTCGATAGCTTTCTTCAGGAGAGACAATCTCATTTTTCTGTCTGTTACTATAGTCTTCTTCCTTGTTCTTTTCATCAACCTAACCAGGTTTTCTTCATTTATGTCCTTGATAAAATCTAGCCTAAGCTCTATCAGGCCTGCTTTTGATTCCCTAATTTCTTTTAAGGCCGCTTCTGTCTTTGAAGCAGTTATCGGTACACATATCATTTCTCGGTTATGGTCTCCTTTATTTTTACTCCAAAATGCCTTCCTGCAGCTTCGGTGTAGGCTAAAACATAATCCCCTTTTCCTAATTTTATGATCGATATGGGCTTTCCGCTTGGCTTGACAAGTCGGATAGTTTCCGCATTCTGCAGGATCAGGGATATCTTTTTCCCTTTGGCCTCAGCTTCAAGCAGCATAAGCGGCCTTTTCTCCACCTTTGTCCTTCCTACTATCGCCAACTCAGTATTTCCTTTATGGTCGACCACAAGTACTTCTGTTCCTGTGGAAAGCTCTGAGAGATACTTAGTTTTTCCTTCAGGTACTTTTATATAGGCATGAACAGCAGACGCATTTACCCTAAACGGCCTCTGGGCCACATAGGGATTCTTTACAGACTCTGAATGGACTAAAAACATACCAGAGCTTGAATCTCCCACTAGCATCCCTTGTCCTATCTTCATGTTTGTGCAGGTATCTATGCAGACTCTGTCTCCTGTTCCCACTGGCCGGATACTCAGTATTTTCGCCTTGACAAGCTCTAGTTTCTCTGTGGATCTCTTTATCAGTGCTGCTGTTTTCTTTATCTCGTTAAGGTTGGATGTTGTCAACAATACTCCGTCAACACCTTTCTCCAGTATCTCCAGGGCGGTCTTTGCATCAGAAGCATTCTTCACTTCTGCTATAAGTCCCTTAGTTTGTGATATAAGATTTTCTAAAGGTATTATCCTCCAGTCTTTGGTTTTTATGACTACTGTCTTTGATTTGGACTCATGTAGGGCCTGCCTCTCATCCTCTTTGCTGTTTATTGTCACCATTACGACATCCCTTCCAATTTTCATGTCCCCATCCTTGCTTACTGTAGTGATTAATCCTAACTCCTTTACTTTGTCAGAGTGTCCTTCAGGTATGACAATAGCATCGGCATTGCTTTCCAGTGCAGTTGTCACTATCTTCTTATCCCACTTTGGTACATTTACCCAAAATTTTTTCATCATATTCACCTAAGGATCTTAGCTGCATCTTTTGCTTTTTTGCCCTTATGTACAACCTCGCATACAGCCTTTACAAATTTGACAGGATTTGGATGTTGAAATGAATTTCTTCCCATGGCTACGCCTTTAGCTCCGGCTTGCATAGCATCCTCTATCATTTTAAGTGTGCTTAGTTCGTTGCCTTTGGAACCGCCGGCTATTATTACAGGCACTGGGCAGCCTTCAACCACTTGCTTGAAGGTTTTTACACTGCCTGTATAATTTGTCTTCACTATATCTGCTCCCAGTTCAGCACCTACCCGGGCAGCTAGCTTTACAACATCCACATCCTTTTCGTCCTTTATTTTCTTGCCTCTTGGGTACATCATAGCAAGCAGAGGAACTCCCCACTCATCGCATTTTCTGGAGATTTTACCCATATCCTTAAGCATGTATGCTTCATCATCAGCTCCGATATTCACATGTATAGACACGGCATCTGCGCCCAGCTTAAGCGCTTCCTCTACAGAACATGCAATCACCTTATGGTTGGGATCAGGTCCTAGGCACGTCGATGCTGATAGGTGAATAACCAACCCGACATCTCTTCCGCTTGTCCTATGGCCAACTGAGACGATTCCCTTATGCAGTAAAATAGCGTTGGTACCGCCTTCAGCAACCTTGTCTATTGTGTTCTTCATATTCTCTAGCCCTTTTATCGGGCCGACAGTCACCCCATGATCCATCGGGATAATAACGGTATTTCCTGTGTTTCTGTCTATTATTCTTTGCATCCTTATTTCTTTTCCAATCATTTTGACCTCCTCAAAGACTTAACTGTCTTTGTTATATTATCTTTTGTTAAACCGTATTCTCTGTAAAGCTCTTCTGGCTTTCCAGACTGGCCGAATAAATCATTAATTCCTATCCTAGCCATGTTGATCGGATATTTCTCAACTAGAGTCTCTGCTACAGCACTTCCTAATCCGCCTATTATGCTATGGTCCTCGGCGGTTACTATGGATCCTGTCTGTTTGGCCATTTTTATTATCATTCTTTTGTCTATTGGCTTGATCGTGTGAAAATTAGCAACTGCTGCACTTATCTTATCTTTTTTTAAAGCAGATGCAGCTTCCAAAGCTATGCTTACCATGCTGCCTGTCGCTATTATAGTTGCATCCTTTCCCTCCTGGATTATTTCTCCTTTGCCTATTATGAAGTCCTCCTCCTTGCTGGTCAATATTGGCAATTTTGATCTTGTTAGTCTTAGATAAGCAGTTCCTGTGTCGTTTGCTAGGGCCAAGGTAGCTTTCTCAGCCTCTATCGAATCGCACGGCTGCACAACGGTCATGCCAGGCAATACCCTCGTTAGCGCAATATCATCAATGGACTGATGTGTTGCCCCATCTTCTCCAGTGCCTATTCCAGCGTGGCTGCCCACAATTTTTACATTCAACTGAGATATCGCAGCCAGCCTCATGGCCCCATATGCCCTGCCTGTCGAAAATACTGCAAAACTGCATGCAAAAGGTATCTTTCCTGAGGCTGCCAGGCCTGCAGCTGTCCCGACCATATCCATCTCTGCAATCCCCATATCAAAAAATCTTTCTGGGTATTTCTCCTTAAATCTGATGCTTCTTGTAGACTCTGCCAAATCTGCATCTAAGACTACGACATTCCTGTTTCTGCCTGCTTCTACAATTCCTCTTCCGAATCCGTCCCTGGTTGCTTCCATTTTACTTTACGCTCCGGCATATGCTTTCTAATTCTTCGGGCTTACAGGCTTTCCCGTGCCACTCAGCTTTGTTTTCCATACACTCTACTCCTTTCCCTTTTACCGTATTCGCGATTATTACAGTTGGTCTCCCTTTTTGCTTGTCAGCTTTTTCTAGCGCCTCACCGATCTCTTGATAATTGTGGCCGTCAATTTCAATGACATAAAAATTAAAGGCGCTAAACTTATCTTTAATTGGCTCTATATTCTTAACATCAGCCACCTTACCATCTATCTGTAGCCGGTTATGATCTAGTATTACGCAAAGATTATCCAGCTTATAATGGCCTGCTGTCATCGCTGCCTCCCATATCATGCCTTCCTGGCTTTCCCCATCGCCAATCAAGCAGTAGACCTTGTAGCTTTTTTTATCTATCCTGGCTGCCAGAGCTACCCCGTTGGCAAAGCTCAATCCTTGGCCAAGCGGGCCTGTTGAAGCCTCTACCCCAGGCAGTCTTGTCCTTTCAGGATGCCCCTGCAGCCTTGAGCCTAAACACCTCAATGTCTTTAGCTCGCTGACAGGAAAATAGCCTGAGTGCGCGAGGCATGCGTACAAAGCAGGTGCAGCATGACCCTTGCTGAGTATGAATCTGTCCCTATCTGCCCATTGAGGATTCTTTGGATTATGCCGTAGTCTTCTGAAATATAGGTAAACTAAAATATCGGTAGCTGATAGGCTTCCCCCTGGGTGGCCTGAACTGGCTTCACAGGTATCTCTAAGTATATCCTTCCTGACTTCTAAGGCAATCTTTCTAAGGTCATTTAATTTTGACATTTTACAGCATTTACACCCCCACTGGCTAATTTTGCACAGGTGTTTTTAAATTTTTTTATTAATAGCTGAAAAACAACTGCAAAATCACTGGTCCCTGCAGTAGCTAAACCGCGGGACAATCAAAAATAGAAATATGGAACTAGAAAAAAATCCTTATTGAGGGCCTTTTCATGTGCCATTTTGGTATGGGAATCAAAGCATACTTTTAAATTTTATTATTTCAAAAAAAGAAAAAAATTTATTTGACTGCTTTCATGTTCTTCCAGGATTGCTCAAACAAATCCTGCAGAGCTGATGCAAAAAAAGGAGTGTTTACCCAAATACCCAGGTCATAGGTCGGATGGACGTCTTTATCATCCAAGACCATAAAGACAAGTTCCTTTCCATCAACAATGCAAAACCTTGATTTAGAATCTGTATGTCTTATCTCGGCAACTCCCTTGATATCGTTCACAGAAGGCATAGTCTCCTTTGTTAGAGGCGCTGCAATTTTTATCTTTACTCCTCTTTTCTTTATTTTCTCAAGAACCGGCTTCAGTCCCTCTACCTTTCTCATGAAGCCCTGGCTTGTAGTCATTATCGAGACAGATTCTTCTGCATTTTTTATCATAAGCTCAAGATGGTTATATAGGTTGTGTCTTCCCTTCAAAGATCCCGATAGATCAGCAGGTTCAACAAGCTCTATTCCCTGAGTATGCAGAGAATTCAGTTCGCCTATGACTTCTGTTCCCTTTAGGCTTTCCAGCCTCTTTATCTGTTCCTTTGCTTCTTCTCTCACATTTTTCTTTACTCTCTCTAAAACCTCAGAAGGAGCTACTGCCACATACTTGATAGGCTTTCCTAACTTCATGATGACAAATCCCTTTTTTTCCAGGCTCTCTAGAACATCATAGCTTCTGCTCCTGGGCACATTTGCAATATCAGAAAGCTCTCCTGCCGTAGAAACGCCCCTGCTCAACAGTGCAGTCCAAATCTTGACCTCATACAAGTTTAGTGAGAAATACCTCCTAAGCTTGCTTAAAAATTCGTCCTTCACAATCATTTCCTTACACCCCCTTTTTCAAGAAGTAACATTTTTTCACTTCTTGATAGGGTAAAAAATAACTACTACTTAATATATGTTACGGTTATTTACCTCGTAACAGTGTTTTCACTCTTACCTAGTCACACAAAATTTTAACTATAAAGTTAAAACAAAATACAATGAAATAAACATAACTTATATATAAATATGTTGGAAGAGCAACATATATATTACTATAACTTGTTTTTCATATATAAATTAAAGAAAAATAAGATATTTTTGGAAAAATCACGACGACCTCTCGCTGATAAGCTTATCCACTACACTTGGGTCTGCAAGTGTGGTGGTATTTCCAACATCATCCTTGCCTTCAGCTATTGCTTTCAAGATTCTCCTCATTATCTTTCCGCTCCTGGTTTTTGGGAGTGAATCTGCAAACTGAAGTTTGTCAGGTTTAGCAATTGGTCCTATTTCCTTGCCAACATGCTGTCTTAGCTCCTGGATAAGTTCATCGCTTCTTTCAACGCCCTTGTTCAGTGTAACAAAGCAGTAGAGCGCTTGCCCCTTGATATCATGGGGAAAGGGTACAACTGCTGCTTCTGCCACCTTATCATGGCTGACCAACGCACTTTCAACTTCAGCTGTCCCTATCCTATGGCCGGAAACATTTATCACATCATCTATTCTGCCCATAAGCCAGATGTCACCGTCCTCATCCTTTCTTGCCCCATCTCCAGCAAAATACATTCCCTTAAATCTGCTCCAATATGTATCTACAAATCTCTGATGGTCACCATATACTGTCCTCATCAGGCCCGGCCAGGGCTTCTTTAATGCCAAATAGCCCCCCTCATTTATATCTGCCTCATTTCCATCTTCCCTGAGTATGATTGGTTCAATGCCAAATAACGGTCTTCCAGCACAGCTTGGCTTCATTGTTATTGCTCCTGGAAGTGTCGTAATTAAGATACCTCCTGTTTCAGTCTGCCACCAAGTATCCACAATAGGGCAGTTTTTATGGCCAATATTGTTGTAATACCACATCCATGCTTCAGGATTTATGGGTTCGCCTACTGTACCAAGTAGCTTTAGGCTGCTCAAATCATGTTTCTCTATAGGTTCTGTTCCAAACCTGGCGATTGCCCTTATAGCAGTTGGTGCTGTGTAAAATATATTCACCTTAAATTTCTCGACTATCTGCCAAAACCGGTCGTTATCTGGATATGTAGGAACACCCTCAAACATCATGGATACAGCTCCATTCGATAACGGCCCATATACTATGTAAGAATGTCCTGTGATCCAGCCAACATCTGCAGTGCACCAGTAGATATCGCCGTCGTGATAGTCAAAGACATATTTGAATGTTTGCGTGACGTAAGTTAGGTAGCCTCCTGTTGTGTGCAGAACGCCCTTTGGTTTCCCTGTTGTTCCGGACGTATACAGGATAAACAAAGGATCCTCTGCGTCCATTTCTTCAGCAGGGCATTCATCTTTGATGTCCTCTGCATTAATCTCATCTTCCCAGTAGGAGTCTCTTCCTTCTTCCATATTATGCTCTATCATCGCTCTCTTTGCTACAATTACAGATTCTATGCAGTCTACACCCTGCAGTGCCTCATCAGCAATTTTCTTAAGCGGAATTTTTTTGCCTGCCCTAAGAGAGCCATCTGCAGTAAGCAGTATCTTGCAGGTTGAATCTAGAATCCTGTCTTTTAGTGATTCTGCAGAAAAACCAGCAAATACCACAGAATGCATTGCTCCGATTCTGGCGCATGCAAGCATAGCGACGGCTGCTTCAGGAATCATGGGCATATAAAGGCAAATCCTGTCGCCTTTCTTAACCCCTTTCTTCTTCAGAACATTAGCGAATCTGCATACTTTGCTGTGGAGCTCTTTATAGGTAATATTCTGTACATCATCCTCAGGTTCACCCTGCCATATTATTGCAACTTGGTCGCCTCTTTTCTCAAGATGCCTGTCCAGGCAGTTGTAGCAGACGTTTGTCCTGCCTCCGGCAAACCATGTAAACTTGACTTTCTCTTTGTCCCAGCTAAAGACCTTGTCCCAAGGTTTAAACCAGTGCAACTCCTTGGCTTTTTCAGCCCAAAATTTTTCAGGATCCTCTATGGACTCTTTGTATATTTTCTTATATTCTTCCTCAGACCTTATGTATGCTTTATTTCTGAACTTTTCAGCTGGTGAAATCTTCCTTTTTTCCTGACTCATTGATTGTATTGTTTTTTTTTCTGACATACAACTATCCCCCCTAAATTGTTTTTTCAAAATTTGAAAAATTAGGATATTATTAAAGCTTTTGCTTTTATATACCACATCCATCCCAAAAACACAGCTAATTACCACGCAAATTCCAAAGCAAGAAAGTTATATACCACAAAATCCTATCAACTATTGCAAAAGAAATATAAATCATTGCAGATTTTCAAACTAGACTTTGGAGGGATTATATGAAAAAAATTATCAACAGATGGATTCTAGTGGTTGCTGGTTTGATAATTCAGCTCTGTCTAGGTGCATTATATTCCTGGAGTGTTTTTGTCAATCCATTAAAAAATGAGTATGGATTTACAACCACCCAGACACAGATTATATTTTCAGTTGCGCTCGCGACATTTGCACTAGTTATGGTTTTTGCCGGTAGGTGGCAGGACAGGGTCGGACCCAGAAAAGTCGCTGTCTTAGGGGGCATATTGCTGGGGCTAGGCTACATCTCAGCTAGATTTGTGGATGGTTCGTTTCTGGGACTGGTCTTAACAGTCGGCATCATCGGTGGTGCAGGAATCGGGTTTGGTTATGTATGCCCAATAGCTGCCTTGATAAAATGGTTTCCAGACATGAGAGGCTTAATATCTGGCCTGGCAGTAGCTGGGTTTGGGGCAGGAGCTTGGATCTTTGCAAGGCTAGCATCGACTATTATAGATAATCTTGGAAGTGTAAGGCCTGCTTTTTTTATCTTGGGGATAATCTTTGGCTCCTCGATTGTTTTGTCAGCAATAATCCTGCGAAATCCTCCTGCTGGTTGGTCGCCCACAAAAAAGAAATCCAGGAAGGTAGCAAAAAAAACCAAGCAGAATAATTTTACATGGAAGAAGATGGTTGCTACCCCCCAGTTCTGGATGCTTTGGATAATGTTTATGTTTGGGGCATCTGCCGGATTGCTTGTTATCGGAAATCTCAAGCCTTTCGGTGTTTTTTCAGGGCTCACTCCCGCCATTGCTGGTTCTGCAGTTGGTATTTTGGCCCTATTCAATGGGGCAGGAAGGATTGTCTGGGGATGGCTGTCAGACAAGATTGGAAGAACAAAATCAATGGCTTTAATGTTTTTGCTTCAAGGCGCAATGATGCTTTATCTTATGAATATGGGATCGAGCGCTCTGCTTTTGGCAGTAGCAGCTGCCTGGATAGGCTTTAATTTTGGCGGTAACTTTGCTTTGTTTCCATCAGCAACCGCAGATTACTTTGGCACTAAGAATATTGGCGTGAATTACGGTCTTGTTTTTACGAGCTACGGTGTTGCTGGGATAGTCGGTCCTGTCTTATGTGGAAGAGTATTTGACCTTACAGGAAGCTACCTGTGGGCATTTATCCCTGCAGGCATAGCCTGTTTGTTAGCTGCATTGATCGCATTGGTGACTAAAGCTCCAAAGAAATAACCTAGGGTAATTATTTTATTATTTTACTTATCTTCCTGAACTCATGTGTTCCTGCTCGCTTAAGCATCTGGAAGATTATCATCTCAGTGGATGTTATCATAGCTCCTTCTTGCTTTGCGCGCTCTATAGCTGTCTCTCTGTCTGAATCCTTTCTCGACGAAACAGCATCCTTCACAAGATGTACATTGTGCCCCTTAGAGATCCCGCTTATCAGTGTCTGGATGACACATACGTGGGATTCGATCCCTGTAAGAATGATATTTTTTTTGTTTCTGATTTTTGTGACAAATTCTCCTGAATCAAAGCAATCAAAGCAGCTCTTCTTTATCGGCTTATATTCTGTTTCTTCCCGAATTTTTTCAACTGTCTTGCCCAGCCCCTGAGGATACTGCTCTGTTAATATGATTGGGATGCCCATTACCTTAAAGGATTTGACAAGCTTTACAATATTGAGAACTACCTCATCAATATCCTTTACCACAGGTACAAATTTCTCCTGCACATCAATGATAACCAAAACACTATTATCCATTTTAATAGTTCAGTTTATACCTCAAGATTGCTCCCACTCCCCCTAATCCGCTAAGTTTTTTCCCCCCATCATGTTCAGAGCTTATGATATTCACATTTCCCTTTGTGGCTTCAACGTTCTTCATGATAGCCTCGAGCCTTGGGTATTCCCCTTCTTCCCTTAAGGTCTTGATAAGCGAGTCCAGAACCATAAGTTCTTTCACTGCGCCTGTTTCAGCCGCCTTTTCAGAATCCCTCATGCCGTATACAGCTAGATTATTCTTCTTTATCTCTGTCAATAGATCTTCTATCATGTTTATCTCCTTGGTGATTCTGTCTTCATGCAGTGCTCTCCTTACCTCATCCCGTTTTAGCACCTCATTTATCGCTGTTTCTCCGGTTGAGCTGCAGCTTGCCAGTAGTACCTTTTTTCTTAGGTCATCTTTCTTCACTTCCTTCATAAGGTCTTCCTTCCAGAATGCAGGGCTGGCCACTATAATCTTGTCTATTTTGTACTTCTCGGCGTATGCCTCCATCTTATTTATTATATCCACATAAAAATTCTTGCTTACCTTGTTCTCATCGACTTTTTTCTTCACATTTCCTTGGATATGGCTCAGCAGCTCATAGCCGTATTTTTTCATCAGTGCAAAAAATGCCTCTTCCCTATCATGAACAACGATCAAAATCCTGGAAATTTTCGCGCTGGACGCTTCTTTAAGCCTGTCTAATTGATACTTTAGCCATCTCTCTTTCTTGATTGTGATCACTGAGTTCATTTCAAGACTAAAAGAATGATGAAGTCCTTTCTGAACCTCATCAGGACCTTGAGTGATAGCCCCCAGAACCCTAAGTGCATTTGAGGTTTTTGAAAATTCGATTTTTTCCGCTTGCAGCTCTATAAAAACACTCTTTTTTATGACTTTAATGTTCCTGTCTTCCTTCTCTCCGATCTTTATCTTTCTCTGGGTTTTGCCCCTGACAAAATCGCCTATGTCTATTATGTTGCTTAAATACCAGAGGTCATCAAGATTCTCTATCCTGACCTTTATCTCTTGTTTATTCCTGTTTAATAGTTTCATACCTTTTAAAAAGCACAACATTTATATATAAATTTATTCATTTTTAATATTGGTTAGTTTAAGCTATAAAAACAGGTGATACTTAATGAGAACATGGAGGAAAGCTCAGGGCTTTAATGCTGCTATCCTAGTGGCCATTATAGCTGCCTTAATCATTATTTATATGATGTTTCTTCCCACAGAAGAAAGGCAGGATATCCTTGAGGATGAGGAGGATGATTCTGAGACAAAGGGTGACAAAGTGGAGCTTCTTAAGGAACAGGTAGGCAGGCTGGATCCAACTGAAACCATATCTGATGTGGAGATACCGAATGTCTATCTTTTTGAAAGCACAAACTCAAAAGAGCTTGCTTCACTAAATCCCGTTTATGTAAGAAATGGTATTTTTGATAAGAAGGCAAAAACAGCTTCCTTTTCGATCCGGAATCTAGAGAATATTGATAATGTTATGCTGACTTTTACAGCCCCCAAAAGGCAGGGGGTATTGACCATTAAGCTTAATGACAACCTTATCTATGAGTATGATATCAACAAGCTTAATGTCGAGCCTATAAAGATAAGCAAGAATCTCTTGCAGGAGCAAAATCACCTTGAATTCAGTGTTTCCGGTGTGGGTATTAAGTTTTGGACAACAAATGAATACAGCCTGGAAAGCATAAAGATAATAGGAGACGAAACAGACAAAACAAGGCAGGAAAGCAGGAATGTTTTCAGTCTTACGGAAACCGAATACCAAAATCTAGAATCGGCGGAACTCAGGTTCGTGCCATATTGCAGCATAGGTGGGAGTATTGGCATTTTGGATATCTTTGTTAATAACCACAATATCTTTTCTGCTGTGCCTGTTTGTGATGATCCAATAGTGCAAAACATCCCCGTTGGCGTTTTGAGCTCAGGTTCTAACAAGGTAATATTTAAGACAGGCCGGGGCAGCTATTCAATAGAGCAAATAAAGGTAAAGCTTGAATCAGAAGAGACAATAACAAATGTCTATTACTTTGAGATAAACCAAACGGTTTTTGAGGATATTGATGATGAAGTCAATCTGATAATCAAGTTTGTGGATGACGAAGAAAGAAAAAGGGCCGATCTTAATGTAAACGGCCATCTATACCGCATTGACCAGTATGACGAGGTATTTGAAAGGAATATCTATAACTGGATAGAGATGGATAACAACTTTATCAAGCTTACCCCAAAAACATCTTTAGATATAGTTGAGATGATAGTTGAATATGATGAATAGTTCTTAAAAAGAGGCAGATTATGGGAGCAAGGATTGATAGAACAGTAAACGCTATTAGAGGCCAGGGAGCTCCACCAGCATTCCTAATCATCTTTTTTGTAATAATTTTGTATATATTGGATCTTATTTATGGATTTAATGGTTTTGATTGGGCTAACATAGCAAGTACACCTTGGAAGGTATTATGGGCTATTCCATTAAATTTGCTTGTTTTTATTAATCTATTTCTTTTTTTCATGATGCCTGCAGGAGGAAAAACGTTGGTATCAAGATTATTTTTTTCCTTTGTTATACTAAATATACTGACCCTTGGCGGATTTAATGGGGGAGGTATGTTTCATCTTTTCATTCCTCTGTTGATATGGTTTTTCTGGGCAAGAAACGTATATGATGAAGAATCCGCAAACATGATAATAGGTTTTTTATTGTTAATTGATTATTATGGTTATGGATTCTTGCAGCACTATCTGGCAAGAGCAGCCTGGAGTTCAGCTTCGTTAATCAAGTTGTTTTCAAATAGACTTATTTTTCCTATATGGGGCTATTTTGCACTGTTTGAGTCCTATAAATTTGAAAAAGACCCTATTTCCACAATTTTATTGATACTGCTGTTTGGAACCACAATCTTTTACTTGGTAGATGATAGTACAGCTGCCTTAGCACATTTGGGTTACATAAATCCAGAGATGAGGACCGGCTTGCTCGATTATCTTGTTACTGGTTATAATCGATTCACGACAACGATTAAAAAGATACCTGCAAAATTGAAAGACAGCTATGAAGACCAGCTGGAATATGCCACTGGTGGCTACTACCGCGGCCAGGTGGAGGAAAATGCGGAAGCTCCGTTAGGCGTCTTTATAGAGAATATCATTACCTCCAGCGACAGATATTTCCAGGATGAATCGATAATAATCTGGGCTGATCTGAAGGCAAGAACCCTGAAGGATCCGATTGGAATTATCATGAACTGTACAACGGGCGAGGAAGCGACAAAAAAAGATGGAGAGATAAAGCCAGATTATTTTGAGGATAAGGAAATCCAGTTTAATATATCCGCAGCAGAAGAGGAAGGTATCCAGTGCAAATTGCCGAACCATGAGCCAGGTACCCATACTGTCAGGCTTTCTGCTGAATTCAATTTCGAGACAATGGCATATCTAAAGACGTACTTCATGGATGTTGAAAGGATGCGTGCATTAAGGAGGGATGAGATAGATCCCCTGGAACAGTATGGTATAACTGAAAAAAGTCCCGTAGCTGTGCACACAAAAGGCCCTGTAAAAATTGGATTAGGTACCAATGACCAGCTTCCAATTGGCTTGGGCGAAGACTATATACAGAAGCCCAGGCTTGGGATAACCATTGAAAATGAATGGAACGGCAAAATAAAGGATATAGACAAGCTGATCATACAGATACCAAAAAGTATGCAGCTTGAGCCCACAGATGAGAGCACATTTTGCAACGGCTGGTTCGAGGCAGTAGATCCTGGGGAGTTGGCCGATGTTATGAAAGATGACAACTATGTTGCCTATAGCTTAAATTCAGCTGGCAAGAAAACCTTCAAATTCCCGATTGAGCGTTTTGAGACAATAAGATGCATTATTGAGATAGATAGAAGTAGCATCAGGGATGTTTTGGGAAACACCCCTATAGCGACGCATTACTACAGGGCTGATGTGAAGTATACATATTTTGTAGAAAAAACAAAAAGTATCAAGGTGATCAAGACTCCTGGAAAGACAAAGATAGACAATTGCGAAGATGTATGTGAAGACGATGAAGGCTGCACATGCACCGATGAAGGCTGCCTTGCAGGTGGAAGGGATATCCCTAAAGGGGTGAGCTGTGGGGTGCCTGAAGAGGGTTCAGCGCCGGCAGCTTTGACAATAATGATAGACAATGATAGTGATGGGTTTCATGATGGAGTATCATCTGTTCAAGAGGTGCTTTTGCTATTAGGTGCCCATAACGCACATGCTTGCCATCTTAGGAATGAGGCATCTGCATGGTCAAGCTGGAGCTTATTTTCACCTACAAAGGAATGGAGACTAAGCGACGGCCCAGGTCTAAAAACAGTCTATTTCCAATGTAAAGATAGAGAAGGACAGGAAAGTGAAATTGTCAGTGCAGTAATCCAGTTGGAGGCTGCTACATGAAAAAGATACTATCTTTGTTTTTGCTAATGCTAACAGTTGGCTGCCAGACAAATGTCCTTGATAAGAAAACGATAACTACAAAAGACATCTACAAAGGTGCTGAGGGCCTTGAAATAGATTTTCTGGAGAATGCTCCGCCGGACAGGGTGTATGCACCAAACAATAAGGATGACAGGGCCATAATAATGATCGGACTGAAGCTGGAGAACAAAGGAGCCTATGACATAAATAACGGCTATCTCGCTGTTTCCATGGAAAAAGACTATATGGAAAGCGATATTTCCTCTTTTCAGTCCACTTCAAAAAAAATCAAATTCGATGGAGAAGACCACATAAAATACGATTTGAACGGAAAGTCAGTAGAATCCCCAAAAGGAGAGGAAGATATATTGACCTTCTCAGCATATATAAGACAGTTAGAAGAGCTGAGCCAGTCCCACAAGTCAGCTATCGCAATAACATCCTGTTATCAGTACAAGACAATGGCTACAGAGACAGTCTGTATAGACCCGGACATATACAATATGAAAAAGAGGACAAAAAGCTGCGAGATTAAGGATATATCCCTAAACGACCAGGGGGCACCCGTAGCTGTTACAAAGATAGAGACAAAGATGCTTCCTCAAGAAGATTTTGTTGAGCCCCAGTTTATTATATATGTGGAAAACAAGGGAGATGGGCTTGTGCTGGATAAAGACAGTATCAGGGAAGCATGTTCCTCTGCAGCACTTGACCACTCAAAGTTAAATATTGTTGAGGTATCTGCGTATCTTACGAAAAAAGGCAGCAGGATCAAACTTGATTGTGATCCAGACAATGACATAGACACAGCCAGGAAAACGCTGAAGGACAAAAAAGCGGTTATAAGGTGCAAGCACAAGGAGGGGATAGAAGAAAAGGCCACTTATCTAACGCCCCTCATTATCGAAATAGACTATGGATATACCTCAACTAAGTCAAAGATAGTGGAAATTGAGAAAATAGTATGATAAAGCGAAACTTTTATATAATCAAAATACAAATATGCTCACAATGAAAAATATAATAATCCTGATCATTCTAATTCTCATCCTTATTGGTTGCAATACACAAAGAACAGAAAAGCCCAAGGAATATGACTATAGGCAGGGAACAGAGGGCTTGGAAATTGAATTTCCCGTAGAATTGCCAGATGAAATCTATGAGAATGATAGGAACGTGAAATTTGTTGTCGAAATCAGGAACAGGGGGGCTTTCCCCCAGATAGAGGAAGAGGGCGAGTTTGAAGGCTACCTTTGGATTGGCGGCTATGACCCTGATATAATTGATATTAGCCCTGACAGGGGTGTAACCCTGGATGAATACGAGCTGGAAGGTAAAAGCCAGTATAATGAAAAAGGCGGCTATACTGCAGTGGAATTCGATGCTAACGTATATGATCTTCCGGCTGGTGCGCCCTATTATAAGCCAACATTGATATTTACCACTACATATTTTTACAAGACCATTGCGAGCCCAGTTGTCTGTATCGATCCCCAGCCAAGAAGTAGCTATATTAGAGATAAGGTCTGCGAAGTGAGGGATACCACCATGTCCAGCCAAGGAGCCCCTGTCTCCGTTACAAAAATCGAGCAGGATGTATCAAGTGAGAAAATCCTGTTCAAGGTCTTTGTGCAAAATGCTGGAAATGGTCTTGTCATTCCCCGGGAAGATATAGACAGGGATCCTAATGAAGGCTATGATTGGAGAGACCTGAACGAAATCAAGATAGACGACATAAGGGTTGGTGACCTCAGGATGAGCTCCTGCAGGCCCGATGTGGGCGATACGCTGGAACTGATTGACGGCCACGGATATATCTATTGTAGATTGGACAAATCACTTGTGGGAGACAGAGTATACACAACCCCCTTGACAGTGGAGCTTAGCTATGGTTATTCTACGTCTGAATCTAAAAATATAGAAATCTTTGAAGAGATAGAATATTAAAATACAAAAATTTATATATAATAATCACTATAAAATTAAAAAAGTATTTGGAGGTTATAAAATGAGAAATCATTTGATGGTTATTTTTGTTATTATAAGCCTATTTATGATAAGCGGATGCGATGATGACAAACAGACAAGTGACGGTACAGAATCCCCCTACCTTGGCGGGAATCAGGGCCTTATAGCTGAATTTCTTGAAATGGGAGTCTATAATGAAGATACCAAAATAGAGGAAATATTTGAAGGAGAAACCTTCCCTATTGAGGTTATGATCAAGAATAAGGGAGAAGAAAATGTTGATATAGGCGACGCCACAGTGACCCTAAAAGGGATTGCGATGGATGACTTTTCAGGCATAGCAAACAACGGTGTTCTATCAAACGAAGAGATGATAGAGCGTGTTTCTGAATACAACAAGGCAGGTGGAGAAGTAAATTTGGATTTCACCCCTGGTGCAGAAGAAGCAAGATATGAGATTGAAATAAAAGGGGCCCATTATGATATAAGTGTATTTGGCGAGGTTGTTTACCTATATTCCACCCATGCTGCTGTACCTAAGGTCTGCTTCAAGGAAAATCTGCAAACAGAAGGCATCTGTGAGGTTGATGAGGAAAAGACAGTCTATTCGTCAGGTGCGCCAATCCAGGTAAAGTCGGCAACAGAAAAACGCGCAGGTACTGGCAAGGTGGCTGTGGAGTTTGAGGTTGAGAATGTCGGCGGCGGCGATGTCACAAAACCAGAAGAGGCATTTGATTCAAGATTCAATCAGCTCAGTTTCATGCCAGCAGAACCGGAACTGTGGGAATGCAAGGCTGGAGGCAAGCTGAATGAAGGCCGATTTGATTCCAGCAACAAGCTTACAGTTGTTTGTAAGCTCAAGGAAGCAATGGAAGAAGATACATTGTACACAAAAGAGCTTGACCTCGTGCTGAGCTATAAGTATAGAAAGCTGATACACAGGCAGCTTAGAATACGAAAACAGTAATTAGATAATTGCTATTGATGCAAGTAAAGCTTCTAGCTGTAGATATTCATCGCTTCCCTCGGTTATCCTGAACTCGATTTCGCCGCATTTCTCAATTAGCAGCATCTTTTTTCTGTTGTCAATGTCTAGGTCCAGTATCTCTTTTTGTATCTGCTTGATTATATCAGGACCCGCCAGGCCGTAGGTTAACATGATGTCTAGGAGCTTTTTTCTTGCTTCCAGAAATTTATTATCAAAGGCAAGTTTAAGCATCTCAGCTATCTCTTTTGGTTTGGCGACAGCAGACATTGAATACACAAGCTCTTCATCTATATGTTTGCTGAGTGCGGCGCAGCTCTGCAGTACATTTTCCAGTCTTCTTACATCTCCGCCAGCTATCTCCACTAATGCGCCCTCTGCCTTTTCGTCTACCTCCAGATGTTCATCTTTGGAAATTTTTCCTATAATGAGCTTGATGTCTTTGTCCTCCAGAGGCTTGAATTTAAACACAGCGCATCTTGATTGTATTGGGTCTATTATTTTTGAGCGATAGTTACAGCTTAAGATAAATCTGCATGTTTTTGTGTAATTTTCCATTGTCCTCCTTAGTGCCTGCTGTGCTTCCCTAGTGAGGGCATCGCACTCATCTAGGAAGATAATCTTAAACGGCACATCACCTATGGCCTTGGTTCTGGCAAAATCCTTAACCTTTATTCGCACAATATCAATACCCCTCTCATCAGAGGCGTTTAGTTCCAGAAAATTTTGCCGCCATTCCATGCCGAACAGTTTCTTGGCAACGACAATAGCCAGTGTTGATTTGCCTACCCCGGCCGGACCTGCGTAAAGCTGATGGGGCATATTCTTTTGTTCTACAAAAGCCTTGACTCTTTTTACTATATGGCCTTGCCCTTTAATCTCAGAAAAATCCTGTGGCCTATATTTTTCAGTCCATATAGCGATATCCGCTTCTTTCATATAAAAAAGAAAACCAAGCATTATTTAAATATCTTTTTAAATAATGTCTTCTTCAGCTATGACCATGAAATCTCCTATAGCTATCACCGCGCTAAACGGGATCAGAATTTTGCCTTCCTTATTTTTTTCCAGTTCAAGCTTCTCTGTATAAGAGGTAGGATTGGTTAGGACCATATGTATTAACTCGCCTGATCTTGTCTCAAAAATTATGTCGCCTACTTCCCCAAACCTTTTTCCTGTCTTGCTTACGATTGTCTTGCCTATCAGTTGTTTGGAAAACTTCTTATCATCTTCAGCCATATTATTCCCCTCAATATTATTATCAACTTTATAGTAATGCTATGAATAGGTTAAGTTATATTTAAAACTTTTGATTCTCTAGTCTTATTTTGGTGTATACAACAGCCCCAGTGTTATCAACATGTTGCTTTGGGCAAAGCTCTCACAAGTATTAAGTTTCCATATTGTAAATAATAGCAACCGGCACTATGCTTGTTCAGACATTTACCCTAAAGTTTATTAATATACACTATTAACTAGCAAAATATGGATATAAACAGTCAACTAGGTTTGATTAAGCAGGTTGGGGAGGAGATTATTACATTGGATGAGCTTAAGAGTACTCTTCATAGTAAGAAGCACCCAGTAGCTTATGATGGATTCGAACCTTCTGGAGCGAATATCCATATTGCGCAGGGATTGTTAAGGGCTATTAATGTCAACAAGATGACAAAAGCAGGGTGCAGGTTTAAAATCCTGGTAGCCGACTGGCATGCCTGGGCAAACAATAAGCTTGGGGGCAACTTAGGCAACATTCAAAAGGTGGGCAGTTACTTGATAGAGGTTTGGAAGGCATGCGGCATGGATCTTGATAAAGTAGAATTTATATGGGTTTCCGACCTGATAAGACAGGAAAGCTATTGGAAAAAGGTTATGGAAGTAGCGATTAATTCCACTGTTAGGCGCATTATCAGATGCGCGCAGATAATGGGAAGAAAAGAATCTGAATCCCTGCAGGCATCACAGATACTCTATCCGTGCATGCAGGCAGCAGATATATTCCATCTGGAAGCAGATATAACCCAGCTAGGTATGGATCAAAGAAAAGTAAATATGCTTGCAAGAGAGATAGCGCCCAAGCTTGGTTACAAAAAGCCGGTAGTAGTAAGCCACCATATGTTGATGGGTCTTGGTAAGCCACCAGCAGTTGAATTAAGCGGTGCTGACAGAGCAATAGAACTAAAGATGTCAAAATCTAAACCAGATACAGCAATATTCATGACAGATTCACAATCTGAAATACAAAGAAAGATTGGAAAAGCCTATTGCCCTGAGGGAACAATATTGGAGAACCCGATTCTAGAATACTGTAAATATATTTTGTTTGAAAAATACAGCCAAATTACTGTGGAAAGGCCAAAGAAATGGGGAGGTAACATGGAATTTGGTTCATATGATGAACTGGAAAAAACATATGCAAAAAAAGAGCTGCACCCGATGGATTTAAAGGCAGCTACAGCATCATACCTCAATACTCTGATAAAGCCGGTAAGGGATAAATTAGAAAAAAGCAAGAAAGCTCAGGAACTGGAAAAGGATATAAATAAGATTAGAATAACTAGATAGGCTCAATTATTGCTAAGGCATAGGCTGAAAAAAAGTACCTCTTTGCGACCCTTTTTATGTCCTGTATTTGTACTTTTCTGATGTTAGAGCAATAGTCGCTGAACATCCTTGCATCCTTGGCATACTCCCAAAAACCCAGCTGATCCGCCCTTTCTCTGTTATCTTCGTTTTCAATTATGAAATTTCCCGACAGATATCCTTTTGCATCCGCAATTTCTCCTTCCTTGATCTTATCAAGCTTATCAATCTCTTTCAGGATTATTCTTTTTATGCGAGCGATATTCTTCTTGTTGGTATTGAGGTAGAATGCGAAAAACCCGTAATTGATGCCGCAGTCGTGAAGTATGCCCACCTCATATGCTAACCCCCTTTTGTTCCTTATTTCATCGTTTATTCTGCCAGACTGCCCCCTGCCCAATATGGCCTTTATCACATCCAATACATAGCTGTCCTTATGAATCCTTGGAACTGACTTGAAGCCCATTACCATATATGCGCTCAAAATCCTTCTTCTGACTTTCTTGACAGCAACTTTTTTCATGGTTGGTTCCTGTTGCTTAGCCGGCTCTTTTTTTTCTTTTGACTTAAAATTACCAAAATATTTTTCCATTTTAGCCCCGACATTATCTACATCACCAACCACAGAGATTACTATGTTACTGGCCGAATAATGCTCATCATAAAAGCTGATAAGATCTTCCTTGGATATGGTCCTGACAGCCCTCACAGTTCCGTAGGTTGGGTTCTTGACCCCGGTTTTCTGGAAAAGTGTCTTCTGGAAGAGCACCCATTGATAAAGCCTTGGCTCATCCTTATGAAGATTAATTTCCTTCAGGATGACCTTTCTTTCTTTTGAAATTTTCTTTTTATCGAACAATGGATGCAACAAAATATCAGATAAGGTATCCAGTGCCTTTGAGAAATATTTTTTGGGGACCCTGACATAAAAACAGGTTTTTTCATTGGATGTGTATGCATTTATTTCCCCCCCTACATTCTCGATCTCTCCTGTAATCATTCTAGCGTCCATTCGTCTTCTTGTACCTTCAAACAGCATATGCTCAATAAAATGTGATATGCCACTGATTCTTTCAGTCTCATTATTAGATCCGACTTTTACTGTTGCTTGAACAACCACGCTGTCATTTTTTCTCTTAGAAAATACAACTTTCATCCTGTTTTTGAGCTTGAAAATCTCCATCCACAAAATTTGGGAGAACTAATATTTAAACTTTTTTCACAGCGAAAGCTTTTAATATAGGGTCAAAATATTAAAGATAATGGGCTTAAAGAGACTACAGCGGCTTCTGGCAGAAAAAGATATTGATTTGGCCCTATTTTTCAATCTGGCTGAAAACAAGAATGTATATTATTTTACTGGATATGAGGGGCTTGGTTGTCTGGCAGTGCCGAAAAAGAAACCCCCTTTTATTATTGTGCCTATGATGGAATATGAAAGGGCAAAAAAATATTCAAAGGTTGCTGTTCTAAAGGCAGATAAGAGTAAGCGATTTTTTGATGTTCTCCGTGCATACCTGAAGAAAAAAAGAATTAATGCGCCTAGGATTGGCATGGTTTATGCAGATACAATATTAACTGTAGTGAAAAGTCTTAGAAAAGCAATAAGAGGATTTAAGCTGATAGACATATCAGAGCACATATTGAAACTCCGCGAAATTAAATCAGAAAAAGAGGTTAAATTAATAAAGAAATCATGCCAGATAACCTCGGAAATACTAAATGAATGCTTATCAAAATTCAATAGACTTGTTACAGAAAAGGACGTTGAGACTTTTCTTCATAGGAAGACAGTGGAAAGAGGGTGCAGCCTGGCATTTCCCCCGATAGTTGCCTCTGGCAAAGCGAGTAGCATGCCCCACTACACCCCTAGACCTACCAGACTTCGCAGGGGCTTCTGCCTGATAGATTTTGGTGTTGTTTACAGGGGCTACAATTCTGACATAACCAGGACATTATATCTGGGCAAACCTTCAAAAAACGAAAAAAACACATATAATTTTCTGTTATCTGTCCAGGACCATATAATAAAAAATATAAAGGTGGGCAAAAAGTGTGCAGATATATATGATGAAGCCGTAGACTTGTTGGGAAAATATGCAAAAAATTTTACCCATGGGTTAGGCCATGGGATTGGTTTGGACATTCATGAACTGCCAAACCTGAAAGCAGATGAGAAGGACGTAATCAGGAAAAGAGCAGCATTTACTGTAGAGCCGGGCATATATTTCAGCAACAGATATGGCATTAGGATCGAGGATAGCATATTGGCTTCAGATAAGATAAATATACTGACAAAGGTACCGAAAGAATTGACGATAAAATGAGGTATAATCTTAATCAGTTGAAGAAAGCGGTAGAGAGTTACAAAAAGGCGCTAAAGGGGATCGACAGCAAGACAATACTGATAGTGCTGGATATTAAGCAGAAAGAGGCATTCTACTCTCTCGCCCCCCTTTCAAGAGCAATTCATGAGCTGGGAGGGGATATGAATGTCCAGGCAGTAAACGGAAAATCGGACAGTCTGGACCTTTTGAATGATATTTGGGATACATACATAAATCTAAAGCAAGAAATAAAGACAGAGCAGACGGAAGCGCTAAGTGAATTTATTCAGCTGGCAGACAAAAAATGCAATAATATGGTGGGCAAGATTTTTGAGCCTCCAGATATATACCTAAAGGCTTCGGCCAGAGGATTTGAGGGTTCCTATTCACTGCCATACAAACTCTCATGGTTGAAAGAATACAGGAAAAAAGCGCTCCTTGAGACTGCACAAATTATTTGGAAACAAGTTTTTAACTTAAAGAAAAAAGAAAAAGTGAGTATCGGATTTGACCTTCTAAGGAAAGAGAGTGATTCAGGCCTCCCCGTAGAGGATTATTTGGACTCTTTTCAGATCAGTTACGCTATGATGTCTGCAGTGCAGGACCAGATCTTGGGGATGGGATCCTCGACTCCAAGGAAATCTCAGCTTGACGCTCCGGAAAATATATCTGAACTAAAGGCGACCTTACTTGGCTGTGAGATGTGTAAAAATACGGATGAGCCCATATTTGAGAAATTCAGGAAGCTTTCTAGCCTCCTGAAAATCGACAGGCTTAAGGTGGCCAGTGCTGTATTCAGCATCCACGGAAAAGGATATTCAGGAAAGCACTACTTTGGGGAATGTATAGGCTACCCTTCAGAAGACAAGAAAATAAGATGGTTATCGCCTGGCCAGATGATCTATAAGCTTGACTATTATCCCCAGACAGCTCATGATCCTAGGCTGCCAAAAGCCAGGATTGGTTTTACTGAAACATTGCCCATAGATGTTTTTATCAGGACAAGCAACATCGACTGGCTTAAGATGCAGAAAAGGAACAAAAAGATAATTGAAATAGGAAACAAATGTGAGTATATTGAAGTGAAGGGCAAAAAATTCGATGGATACCGGACAGAACTCAAGGTTGGTTTAGTCTCAGACAAAGGCAAAAGAAGGAAGTTTAGAGGATCTGATGTAGAAACTCGAAATCTAGTCAATCCTGCATATCTGAAACTAGGGATAAAAGCAGGTACGATGGCAAATATACCTGGGGGAGAGGCTTTTGTAACGCCCGAATATATCAAAGGCCAGTTTATTGGTGATGTTGTGATCAGCATCGATCAAAGTTATCTGCTTTCTGCAAAAAAACCGATCGTGGTGCAGTGTATGAGGAATAAATATAAGATAGTCCGCGGGCCAAAAGAGATTTTGGATAAATTTGAAGAAAAGAAATCGGAATCTTGGCACAAGCTTCTTAAGCACGAAAAAAATAAGGCGCTGCCCCAAGATATCATAGACATCAATAAAAGAAACTTCGAAAATATTGGAGAATTTGCAATAAACACCAATCCAAATGCGGAGCTTTGCAGATATCTTATTGTTAATGAAAAAATTGCTAATATGATCCATATTGCCCTCGGTTCCGGGTTTGAGCCTGATCGCGCAACCTATTACCATACTGATATTGTTATTGATTCACCTAGGCAGGAGTTGGATATATATGGTGTTGATAAGGATGGAAAAAAGTACTGGGTACACAAAAAGGGAAGATTCGTTATCTAAGGCTATTCGGATTATTCTGGAAAAAAATCTTGCTCTTAAGCAAAATGAGTCCTTGGTGGTTATTTATGACAAAAAAAGGGAAGATATCGCAAAGAGATTTAAAAAATACGGGGACTTATTGAAGATCCCAATAGGTAGATATAATGGCCAGGAGCCCCCAAAATGGGTGGCTTTGCAGCTTATGAACTATGATGCTGCTGTTTTCCTTACTACCATGTCTCTCTCACATACAAAGGCAAGGGACAGAGCCACAAAAAAAGGAGTTCGGATTGCATCAATGCCAGGAGTAACTAAGCGTGTACTTGAAAGATGTATAGATGTTGACTATAAAAAACTCAAAAAAAATACAGACAGTATGATAAGACTCCTAAGCAGTGCAAGTTATGTGAAGATTGATAAGGGAAGAGCTTCCTTGGGATTCAGCGTAAAAAATAGAAGGGGTCAGGGGGCATCAGCAGGCATCTACAGCAAAAAAGGCCAGTGGGGTAATCTGCCTGAAGGGGAAGCATTTATTGCGCCTGTTGAAGGGACTGCGCAGGGCTCTTTTATCGTAGATGGTTCCATAGCCGGTTTTGGTAAATGTATAAGAAAAACATTCTTTGAGGTTGAAAATGGCTACGTAAGCGATATTTCCGGTTATAAATCAGAACCGATTAAAAATTTGCTGGATAAGGTAGGTTACAAAGCCAGAAATATTGCAGAATTTGGGATAGGATTAAACAAGAAAGCAGAAGTAACTGGCATAGTATTAGAGGATGAGAAGGCCTTTGGAACCTGCCATATAGCGTTAGGCAATAATATAGGATTTGGTGGCAGGACAAGAGTGCCGTTGCATGTTGATTGCGTGATAAGAAAGCCAACAATTTTTTTGGACAAAAAAAAGATTATGGACCAAGGGACATTTCTGCTGTAAAACCAAACCTTTTTAAATCAGTTTATAACAATATTGATATATGGTTCCATCTGAGATTAACGAGAAGAACATTTTGGATAGCGTCATCTACAGCTATACTACTGATACGAACAGGCTTGGGGAGGAAAATAAGGTCCTGAAGGAAACAATAACTAAGTTAACCAAAGAAATTGAAAAGTTCAAGAATCCTCCGCTGATGGTGTGTGAAGTAAGGGAGTTGATAGGTGATGGGGCCATAATAAGGATCCCGAACGGCAATCAGTTTGCAGTTAAGATAGCGGATTCTTGTCAAAACCTGAAAGTGGGGGACGTTGTGCTCACAGAGCAAAAAAACCTCACTATTGTTAAGAAGATACCGATTTCAAAAACGTTCGACGTGGAGAAATTTGTGATTATAGAGAAGCCAGATATCGGATGGGAAAATGTTGGCGGGCTATCACACCAGGTTCAGGAGGTCAAGGAAGTAATAGAGCTGCCGCTTCGGAAGCCGGAACTATTCAAGAAAGTTGGGATAAAACCCCCAAAAGGAATCTTGCTTTATGGGCCGCCCGGGACCGGTAAGACCTTGTTGGCCAAAGCAGTGGCTGCTTCAACTGATTCAACTTTTATAGAGGTGGTTGGTTCTGAGCTGGTCCAAAAATTTATCGGCGAAGGAGCCAAGCTAATTAAGGAAATATTCGAGTTGGCCAGAAAGAAAGCTCCTTCTGTGGTCTTTATTGATGAGCTTGATTCCTTGGCTGCAAAGCGGATGGAGATAGGCACTTCTGGGGAGAGAGAAGTCAACAGGACTTTTATGCAGCTACTAGCTGAAATTGATGGCTTCAAAAGTCTTGATAATGTAAAGATAATCGGTGCCACAAACAGAAAAGATATCCTGGACCCTGCGATAATCAGACCAGGGAGGTTAGACAGGTTAATCTTGGTTCCAATACCCTGTAAGGAAGCTAGAATAGAGATATTCAAGATTCACAGCAGGGGTATGAATTTGGATCAGGATATAAATGTGAATGCTTTGGTTGAGAGGATGGAGAATTTCTCTGGAGCCGAGATAAATGCGACTTGTACTGAAGCAGGTTACTTTGCAATAAGGAAGAATAGGTATAAGGTTGTCAAAGATGATTTTCTGAAAGCCATAGACAAGGTTAAAGCTGAAGAGAAGCTTGAAGGCCAGGATTACATACATATGTTTGGATAGATTTCTTGAAAATTGCACGCTCATCAGTTACATCCGTCTGCCATAAGCGGCACTGGTGTTCACTTAATCATCGCGTGCATAAAATATGAATACTATTTCCTATTTAAATATATCCGTACATACCCTATACTTGCCCGGTGCAAATTGCCCGCATTTTGTTATTTTTTTGATTTTAAATTTCCTTGCGTATCTTCCTACATAGTCTCTTAAATAATCTGTGTTAATTTGCTCCTCCCTCAAAAAGATGTAGAGATGTACAATTCCGCCTTTCCTCAACTTTGAAAAAGCTAATTTCAGGTAGTCCTTTCCTTTTCTAGGCAGCGGCATGACTATTCTATCAAATCTTTTATGTAACATGGGGAGTACCTGTCGCACGTCACCTTGTAAAAGCACAACATTATCTGCCTTATTTAGCTTAACGTTCATCTGGCCGTACCGATGGGCCGCTGGATTGACCTCTATTCCGTAGATGCTTCTTGCCTTTGAATTTTTAGCGATGTTTATGGGATAGGGGGCACAACCCGAAAACATCACGAGAACATCCTCACCCGGATTGACGAGCCCACTTACCCGTTTTCTTTCTGTGCTTAAACGTGGGGAAAAATACACCTTTTCAACATTCAATTCTAATACTACATTGTTCTCTTTATGCCGGGTCTCTTTTCTCCTGGCGCCGGCTATAATCTTCAGCTTAGGTAGTCTAAATCTGCCAGCATATTTCCCGATTTTTTTGCATATGACCTTAACATTCTTCATATTATCCAGAATCATTTTCCCCACTAGTTTTTCCTTTTTCTCTAGCTCTTCAGGAAAATCAGAAAATATAAGAATATCCCCAACTATATCAAATGAAGCAGGCAACAGCTCTCTCTCTTTTGCTGTGAGCTCATTTCTGCAAAGGTCTTTTAGTCTCATAAGAAATCTTTCAATCCTTTTTGTTTGTTCGTATCCCTAGCATTATGTAGTTTTTTTAGGGAATTTTTTACCCTTTCCTCTGCAAAATCATGCTTGTCCACTAGCAGCCGTAATAATCTCTCTTCCTCAATTTCCCCCCACGCCAGGCGATATTTATCTGTAACTGGCATTTTCTTAATTGTATAATACGGATCAGTCCAGGGGAAATCAAAATCCCAGCCTGCCTCTTCAAACACCCCATCAAAATTCTTTTTGTGCTTCTTGACCAGATCATAGGCCTTCTTAGGGCCTATGCCTTTGACCCCACCCACATTATAGTCTGTTCCGATCAGTAAAGCCAGAACAATCAGTTGGTCCTGATCAAAACCAAGCCTGTTTAGGTTTTCTGATAGGCTGATCTTTTCAGGCATTATTGTTTCATATTTGAGTTTATTTGCTTTTTTTCTCTTGCCCACTATAGAGAGGTTTCTGACCAAAAAGGAGGCCCCGTGGATGAGGCTGTCATAGTCCTGGCTAACAGCGGCATATGCGTCTCCCTTTCTAACCAGATGTGCGGCCTGAGCTTCACCTTCCGATGGAGCAGTAATTATTGGCAATCCAAGGGCATTAACTAGTTTTTTCGCCTCCTCAACCATTTCCGAGGACAGCTTGGTGCTTCTGGAAGCATATTTTCTCATAGATTCTAGATCACCCATAGAAGCAGCTTTCTTATACTGCTCCTTGGCTTCGGCTTTTAATTTCGCTCTTCTTTCTCTTTCCGCTTGTTTAAGTGTAGGGGGCTTTCCATCAAATACAAATAGCGGCTTAAGCCCGTATTGCATTAGTTTGACGGTCCGAGAAAATAAACCGACTATATGTGATGTCACCTTGCCTTCAGAGTCCATAAGGACAGAGCCGTCCCTGGACCTTATGGTCGTTAAAAATTGGTATAGCATATTGAAGGAATCCACAGCCAGTTTTTGGCCTTTTAAGCTGCTGATCTCGATTTCAGTGCCGGTTATCAGTTTGCTGAAAGCAATGCCCATTTAGATCTTCCTTACCCTCATTCCCTGGAACTCTGTCCCAAGCATTTCCTTGGCCTTTTTGGTAAGGTCCCCCTTTATTAAGAACAGCACAGGCAATTTTTTTGACTGGCCCTTTATGAAAGCAGAACTCAGGTCCCCGTCATTTATCTTTTTCTTTGACTTCGCCTTGCAGTAATAATCTAGCCCCCCGACTGAGCTGGGCAGTTCAACTGTAAATTCAAAATCTGTGTCTTTTCTTATTATATTCTGCTGCTTGATTTTAATGTTATTTTTGCGAAAATAATCTTCGATCTGCTTGAAAAAAACGCTTTCTACATTGCTTTTTTGGGATTTCTCCTTCCCAATGTTTGATTGTTCTAATTTTTTTTGTTCTTGTTTTGGTGCAGATGCTTCCTTGACACCTAATTTTTTTCTTATCATCTTCTCAGCATCCTCTTTTGGGAGGAGATACCATTTCCAGAAGACTTCTGTCCTGTTGCTATGATTAACCTGCAAAGGTACAGCAAAATCCTTGATGTTTTTTATTGTCACTCTAGAAACCGGATCTAGCTCATTATCCCGAAGAACCCCTTTCTCTAGCAGCAGATCGTATGTTCTTTTCTCTTTTTCGTGGAGCCTATCTGAAAATTTTTGCAAATCTTTTTCTTGGCCTGGCAGATAATATAGGGGCGACCCTCCAATTTTGATCGAGCTTATTTTAAGCTGCTTGTTTGATACCAGCTCAGAAAGGTGTGCAGATGCTATTATGATGTCTGTCTGCAGTTCTTTTGCTATTTGTACAGGGATAACCGGGCCGTGCTGTCCGATATATCCCTTTATTCTTTCGCTCGCAGACATATTAAAAAGAAAGAAAATGCTGTTTATATACTTTTTTGTTTAAGGTCTGAGCCATCTAAGCTCATAATAAGTCACAGAGTTCTCTTCATCGACTATCCCTATTAATAGTCTTTTCCTTGTTGAGTGCGCTACCCTGTTTTTCGCAACGAATTCATACCATGTCAGGTTGCTCGTCTCTTTTACTGGATATACAATCCAACGAGCATGATCTTCTCCGGGCTTGACCCCCCTATCATAAACCCGGAAATCCGCTCCGAACTTTAGTGCTGTTTTTATTATGTAGCCCCTGTCCCTGATATCTTTAAAAACACAATATCTGGTCCACAGGTTAGGTTCCTTTCTCTTAGCTTTTTTAAGCAGCTTATCAAACGGAATTGACTTGTTTCTGCCATCGACAATATCCACCCTGCTTTTTTCCAGTAGATATAATGATTCGATTAGTGACAACTGGACCCGCCCATCATTCATTATTGTGCCGTATCTGCTTTGGTTATAAAGGTCTCTTGCCTTATCAGAATTTTCAGTGAGGACTCTGTCCTTTACAAAAAACAGTCTAATAATGTCCTTTTTTATTGTTTTCTTTGTCATTTTTACTATGAATTTGTGATTGACCTTAAAAATGTTTTCATTTTGATAATGACACCCTTATTTCGTATGGAAATATGTATTTTATTCAGTAGATATTTTTATTTTTTTATTTTACAATATTGAAATAATTAAATTAAATTAAATGATATATACATATTTTTATTTATTTATGTTCTCCATAGGAAACAAGGGGGTATTACCTTTTCCATTACAACAATACTTATAAACCCCTATTTCCTATGGAAATCTACCATGGAAACAGACTTAAAGAGTTTCTTTCAACAATTTGCTGATAAAGAATCCCTTTTCAAAAATAAAAAGGCCTTACAAAGCTCCTATATGCCAGAAAAGATTATACACCGCGAAAACGAATTTAAGAAGGTTGCTAATATCTTGGCACCTTGTTTAAGGGGGGAAAGGCCCTCTAATATTTTCATATATGGCAAGACAGGAACAGGGAAAACACTAACAGTCAGACATATCGCCGGTGAACTGCGGGAAGTGTCAAAAACCAATAACAAAAATATCCATCTTCTTTATCTGAACTGTAAACTAAAAAAGATTGCAGATACAGAATACCGTCTGATCGCTCAGTTAGGAAGAGAACTGGGCAAAGAAATCCCCGGTACAGGCCTGCCTACCCAAGAAGTGTATGATCTGTTCTACAAGACAATTGAGGAGAGGAAGCAGCTTTTCATAATCATACTCGATGAGATAGACCAATTAATCAAAAAAACAGGAGACGAGATTTTGTATAACCTCACAAGGATCAATGAGCAGCTAGTAGATTCTCAATTAACCATCATTGGTATATCTAATGACCTTTCCTTTACAGATAATCTTGATCCAAGGGCAAGATCCTCCCTTTCAGAGGAATCTGTTGTTTTCCCCCCATATAATGCGGTTCAGCTCAGAGACATACTGAAATACAGGTCAGCCCTTTCATTCAAAGATAATGTGCTGGGAGACGGAGTCATAGAGAAATGCTCAGCTTATGCTGCCCGGGAGCATGGTGATGCAAGAAGGGCACTTGAATTGCTGCGCGTAGCTGGAGAGCTGGCCGAAAGAGAGAATGATAAGAAGATCGGCCTTAGCCATATTGATATGGCCCAATCCAAGATAGAGGATGACTGGATTATCGAGATGATTAGGACACAACCTAAGCAGTTTCAGGCAGTTCTTTATTCAATTACGGTCCTATGCTCAAGCAAGGAAAAGAATATTTTTACCGGAGAGGTATATACTCTATATAAGAAAATCTGCGACAAGATCACCCTATCCGCTCTTACCCAACGAAGGGTGTCTGATATTATTGCAGAACTTGACATAGTCGGCATTATTACTGCTAAGGTCCTCTCCAAAGGCAGATATGGGAGAACAAGGGAGATACAGCTTTCTATTCCTGCTCAAACAGCCACCAAAGCTAAATCCCTATTAGAGGAAAATCTTGATTTGAAATAAAAATGGAACAACAGACAAAGGAAATTGTTGATTTTTTTTTGGACAAAAAAATCTTGCTCAGCCCGGATATACTGGATGGCCTGAAACCAGAAAATCTCTCGCAACATCATAAGATTATTTCAGAAAAAATAAATACTACAGAATTCTTGATACTTAACAAAGATATCAATGAACTTCTATCGAAGCTCCCTAAGATCGACATAAGCTGGCTCGATCTGGAAAAATCAAAGGCACTTCTTGAAAAGGGGCTGGACGAGAAGCTTTATGATAAGTTTCTTGCTTATCTAACGGCCGAACAAAAAAAGCAAGAAACCCCAGAACAAAGCCCGGTAAAGGTAGTTTTTTCTTACGATCTGCCTTCCAAAAAACGCGAGATCCAGGATTTTGTTCAGTTTTTCAACAGCCGCTATAATGACATGGAAGCAATACTGCGCCAAAGGCAGGAACTTCAGGGGCTGAATACAATCGTCAGGATACTGAACAAGAGAGAAAAGGAGAACGTATCACTGATCGCTATAGTTTCCGAAAAGCATACCACCAAGAACGGCAATATTATCCTGAAGGTCGAGGATCCGACAGGCGCAATAAATGTCTTGATCAACAAGAATAAGCCAGACCTGTTCAACCAGGCAAACGATATAGTCTTGGATGAAATAATCGGTATTGTCGGTGTTAACGGTGACAACATTGTTTTCGCTAATAATCTTCTGTGGCCGGATATACCGATGACAAAGGAGCTTAAGAAATACGGGGAGGAGATATACTCGATTTTTTTGTCAGATCTTCATATCGGCTCCAAGAATTTCTTAGAAGAAGACTTTAATCGCTTCCTATCTTGGCTAAGATGCGAAATCGGGACAGAGCAGCAAAAAAAAATAGCATCCAAGGTCCGGTTTCTTTTTATCGTGGGCGATCTTGTCGATGGTTGCGGTATATATCCTGGCCAGGATGAAGAACTGAATATTAAGGATATTTACAAGCAATATGAGGAATGCGCCAGGCTATTGAAGAGAATACCCAGCCACATAAGGATAATCATCTGTCCCGGGAATCACGATGCCATGCGGATTGCAGAGCCTCAGCCGCCCCTGTATGAGGACTTCTCAGGAGCTTTATATGATCTACCGAATGTCACATTGGTTTCCAATCCGGCAGTGGTGAATGTATGTCAGTCAGGCAATTTTTCCGGATTTGATGTTTTGCTGTATCATGGCTACTCTTTTGATTATTTTGTGGCAAATGTTGCTTCAATAAGGAATAGCGGGGGATATGACCGGGCAGACATGATAATGAAATTTCTGCTTAAAAGAAGGCACTTGGCGCCCACACACACTTCAACTCTATACCTCCCTGATTCAGACCAGGATCCGCTCGTTATAAGAAAAATACCTGATTTCTTTGTCACAGGGCACGTGCATAAG
The DNA here is from genome assembly GCA_964510025.1 of uncultured Methanosarcinales archaeon. GTDB lineage: Archaea > Nanobdellota > Nanobdellia > Woesearchaeales > DATDXC01 > CAZDZV01. The sequence goes on along the minus strand of CAZDZV010000001.1, from coordinate 206,068 downwards.
TCAATAGCTGCCCACTACAGGAACATCACGTTGATATGTGGTTCATGCTGGCAAAGCAAGACAAGCTTTCAGGAAAAGGTAGGACACCATCCACAGCCGAGCAGGGTTCCTATAGTAAATCTTAAGACAAGGGAAGTAAAGATTCTAAGGTTCGGTGAGTGATATGGACGATTATTTCGTTCAGATGGAAAAAAAGGTAGTATCAGCCTATGATGTTTCCAAAAAAGCCAGGAAGCAGGGGTTTGATCCGGAAAAAGAGCCACCCATACCTCTAGCTGAAGACATGGCTGAAAGGTCAGTTGGCCTGATTTCTGCAGTTGCCCCCGGGATTGCGAACAAGGGGATTGATAAAAGAATAAAAGAGTTGGAAAAAAAATTTGGCGCCCAGGATTGGCGTGTAGCCTTGACTATTGCAGAAGAGATCGCAGCACAGAAATTCTGTAAATTCAGCAATAAGCTGGAAGCCATGGAAGTCGGTATGCGGGTGGGGTTTGCCTACATAACCATGGGTACTGTAGCATCTCCGTTAGAGGGGTTTGTTCGCTTTGCCGTTAAGAAAAGGAAGGATGGTAAAGAATATTTGTCTCTGTATTATTCGGGGCCAATAAGGAGTGCAGGAGGCACAGGAGCATCAGTCTCGGTTCTTATTGCCGATCACTTGAGAAAAAAAGCAGGGTTGGGGGAGTATGATGCTAGCGATCAGGAGATTAAGAGGATAATTACAGAGGTGCACGATTATCATGAGAGAGTAACCAATCTGCAGTACATGCCAAGTGATGAAGAACTGGCATATCTGGTGAAAAATACCCCCCTGCAGATAGACGGAGACCCATCCGAGGATATGGAGGTTTCCAATTATAAGGACCTGGACAGAATTGAAACCAATAGGGTAAGAAATGGCATATGCCTTGTTTACTGTGAATGCCTGGCACAGAAAGCGCCCAAGATATGGAAACAAATATCAAAATGGGGAGCGCATTTTGGCTTAGAGCATTGGTCCTTTTTGAAGGAATTTTTGCAGATACAAAGCACATTCAAATCAAAGATAAAGGAGACAGCAAAAAAGGAAAAGGTAGCTCCTAACTACACTTATATCAAAGATTTGGTGGCAGGTAGGCCTGTTTTGTCGCACCCTCTTCGATCAGGTGGATTTCGGTTAAGATATGGCAGGTCTAGGACCTCTGGTTATTCGGCAGCTGCAATCCACCCAGCCACCTCTATAATACTTGACTCATATATAGCTACTGGCACCCAGATCAAGGTTGAAAGGCCAGGAAAAGCAGCCACCATAACATTTTGTGATACAATAGAGTGCCCCATAGTTAAGCTTAATAACGGCTCTGTAGTGAGGTTACAAACCGTAAGCGAAGCAAAAAAGGTAAAGAATGAAATCCAAGAGATAATCTTCCTTGGGGACATACTGTTCAACTATGGTGACTTCTATAATCGCGCCCATTTGCTTGCCCCCCCCGGCTATTGTGAGGAATACTGGGTCCAGGAGTTTGAAAAAGAAACCGTAAACCTTTTCGGAAATATTGATTTAGAAAAGTTGGGCAATCTAGCTTCTGTCGAGCCAGCAACGCTGCAAAATCTGCTAAGAGACCCGCTTTCTATTAGTGCCGATGTTGCTCTCTCCCTCTCACAAAATATCGGAATCCCTCTTCATCCGAGATATACATTGTATTGGGATACCATTAGCAGAGAGCAGTTTCTTCTCTTGATCAGCTGGCTTAGCAAGGCAAAAATATTCGAGGAAAACAACAAGATAAAGAAGATTGTACTTCCGTTTGAGGAAAATCCAAAAAGAGTTATCGAGCTGCTTGCGTTGCCACACCATGTTGTGAATAAGGAATTTGTTGTGATAAAATCCAATGATGCCCATGCATTTTATGGCTGTTTTCAGCTGCCCCAGAAGAATATTTCAGACATAAGAAAGAGCATAGAGGCTGCCGAGAGCGACAACGGGCTCGATCTGATAAATAAGGTTTCTGGAATTAAGATAAAGAACAAGTCAGGCATTTTTATCGGTTCTCGTATGGGCCGTCCTGAGAAAGCAAAGATGAGAAAACTTACTGGGTCCCCGCATGTTCTGTTTCCTGTTGGAAAAGAAGGCGGAAAATTACGGTGCTTTCAGAGTGCTATGGAAGCAGGAAAGATCGTATCGGAATTTTCTGCATTTAAGTGCACGGAATGCAATAATGAGACAGTTTTCAGTGTCTGTGAGAAATGCGGCCACCCTGCAAAAAAGGTGTTTTGGTGCAATGTATGCGGCCTTATTGAGACTGAAAGCTGCCCGAAGCATGGCAAAGCATCTACTTTTGTAAAAAGGGAGATAGATATAAATAATTACTTCAGCCTATCACTGAAGAAGCTCAAACTTCATTCTTACCCTGACCTAATCAAGGGCGTAAGAGGAACCTCAAATAGGGATCATCTCCCGGAAAATCTGATGAAAGGCGTGCTAAGAGCAAAGAATGACATTTATGTTAACAAGGACGGCACAGTTAGATATGATATGACCCAGCTCCCTATAACCCATTTTAAGCCAAAAGAGATAGGCACGAGGATAGACCTGCTTATCCAGCTTGGATATGAAAAGGATATAAAAGGCGAAGAGCTCCTGCATGAAGATCAGATTTTGGAGTTAAAGCCCCAGGATGTAATACTGCCATCATGCGAGGAATCCCCTGATGAGGGTGCTGATAGCGTCCTATCCCGCGTGTGTTCTTATGTTGACGAGCTGCTTAGCAGGATGTATGGGATTAAGCCATACTACAATCTAACTTCTAAGGGGGATCTGCCAGGACAATTGGTTGTAGTCCTGGCTCCCCACACATCAGCTGGTATCGTCGCTAGGATAATTGGTTTTTCCAAAACACAAGGTTTTTTTGCACACCCTATGCTTCATGCAGCAACTAGAAGGGACTGTGATGGCGATGAGGCGAGCGTTATGATGCTTATGGATGCGCTACTGAACTTTTCTAGATATTTTCTGCCAAAATCCAGAGGATCCACACAGGATGCCCCTCTTGTTTTGACATCTAAACTTATTCCTTCTGAAGTGGATGATATGGTATTCGACCTTGATGTTGCATGGAAGTATCCTTTAGAATTCTACAAAGCTGCTGAGCAATACAAGGCTCCGTGGGATGTAAAGATAGAACAGCTATCCGACAGGCTCGGATCTGAAAAACAATATTATGATTTTGGATTTACCCACAACACGTCTGATATTAATGATGGGATTAGGTGCTCAGCCTATAAGACAATGCCCTCGATGGAGGAAAAATTGCTGGGCCAGATGAAATTAGCTGAGAAAATTAGGGCAGCTGATGAGGTAGATGTAGCAAGGCTGGTCATCGAAAAACATTTTCTCCCAGACATCAAGGGAAATTTAAGGAAATTCTCAATGCAGCAGTTTAGGTGCGTTGATTGTAATGAGAAGTACCGAAGGCCCCCTTTAATCGGCAAATGTGTAAAATGCGGCGGTAAGATAATTTTTACAATATCAGAAGGATCAATAATAAAATATTTGGAACCGTCTATCAGTCTGGCAAAGAAATACCATCTTCCTTCATATCTAAAGCAGACGCTAGAGCTTACGAAACGCAGAGTAGAGGATGTTTTTGGTAAAGACAAGGAAAAACAGGTAGTCTTAGGCCAGTGGTTTGGCTAGATTCTTGATTTAATAGAATATTTGGCTCCGCAAGCCATGCATTTAACAAAAGAGAACTGGCCTTCTCTTAAAATCTTAGTGTCCGGTTTTCCACATTCTTTGCATAATACAAACTCTTCAGCGTATTTCCTGACCTTCTCATTTATTTTGACAGCAGAAACTTTGGTACCAACAATCACAGAACCGCTTTTCTTTATTTCCCCTGGAGTAGCAAGCTCCTTTAGGATATACTTAAGCATGTGGTTAGGATCCCTTCTTAGCGTACTGGCTATCTGTAAGAAATTTGAGATTATTGTCTTGTTGCCCTGGATATGGCCTCTGACTTTAGGTATATCAAATCTGGATTTTTCAAATACAGATGTAGGTAGAGCCTCCCTTCCTTTCTTGAGCATTTCCTTGTAATCCATGTTAAAGGCAAATCGTAGTCCTTATTTAAATCTTTTTGTTCAAAATAAACAAAAAGTATATAAATGTGATTTTCAATTTTTAGCCTATGGTACTTGAATCTCTGATTAATCCTTTCAAGGCTGAAAAGGAGCCTTGGGAGATGTTTTTTGTCGGTCTGTTCTACGCATCTATCGCCATTATACTGAGTCTGTGGGTTTTTAAGCAGCACGCCAGCCTTGTTATGGTATTCCTAACTGTTATGGCATGTATACCTCTTATCTATAATACCATACGTATGGAGGAGAAGAAGGATACCGAGATTGAAGAAGAAAGAGCCTTGTTGAAAGAGCACAGCAGGGCACTCTCTTTTTTTGTATTCTTGTTTTTGGGGATTACAATATCCTTTACTCTTTGGTATATCTTCGTGCCTCAATCAACAGTGAATACTCTATTTGGGATACAGATGCAGACAATCTCGGATATCAACAACAAGGTAACCGGTCAAGCTGTACAGAGCTTCAGCCTTTTCATAAAGATATTTTTGAACAATATTAGGGTCATGGTATTCTGTATCTTGTTCTCGTTTTTATACGGAGCAGGGGCAATCTTCATTCTTACCTGGAACGCTTCTGTTATTGGAACGGCCATCGGCACTTTCATTCGCGGTAACGTAAGCAACGCCATTTCTTACTTACACATGGCGCCGCTGGGTATACTGAGGTATATGATCCACGGTATTCCTGAAATAGCAGCTTATTTTATAGCCGGGCTGGCCGGAGGCATAATCTCTGTAGCTGTTATTGCGCACGATTTTGACTCAAAAAAATTTGAGCACATACTACTGGATTCAACAGACCTCCTCATTATATCTTTAGCCGTGTTGTTTATAGCGGCCGTTATTGAGGTGTATATAACGCCTATGTTATTCTAATATCTTTAGTTTTCCAGGGCTTATCTCAAAGATTTCTCCATTTTCGAGAAGATTCTGTACGATCTTTTCACTGTCTTTTATGTTACTCTTCTTTATTATATCTTGGAAATCTGCTCCATCCCCCGAATCCGAATTTCTTATTAGTTGAAAGATTCTATCCAACGGATTTTCCGCAGGTTCTTTTTCTTGCACTTTGTTAGCAACAATTTTTTTTGGGAATTTTCCCCTCAGTTGAAGTTTTCTTAGTTCAAGCCATTTTCCGTTTTCCAGCTGTTTTATGATCTCGGGGACCACATATCTTTGGTTTCCATACTCTCTGGGCCGCCCTATGATCAGTACAAAATCACCTATGTCTGCATCCAACGGCTTTTCGTGGTCAAAAGATCTTATGGCAATCCTGCCGGAACCATCGTCTAACAGAAGACTATTGTGGTTGTCTCCTGTGTTTTTCGATACAACCACCCCAACTAGGTTGATCCTGGAGACATGGTCTTCTCCGAGCTCAAGATAGTTGGGTGACCAGTCACCGTCGCCCTTTACGTATCTAGAATCAAGGATATCCTTTATTCTTATCTGAAAGGCAACATTGCGCTTAATCTGCATGACTTAACCACCCACCCGATAGTTATCTGGCGGACTATAAATAATTTTTGGCTTAAGATTTAGTTATATCTTCTGCACAAAGCCACGTCTCGGTTCAAAGATATCACCCGATCTTTTAAGTTTTTCAATTGCTTCTTCAACCCGGTCACCCTCTATGCCCTTTTCCTTAGCTTCGCTTATTATATCATCTATAGGTATTGTCTTTCCAATCTTATTCTCAAGTTCAGTAATTATCTCTTTAATGCTTAAAATATGGCTTCTCTGAGAAGCAGATATTCCTGTGGCTATCCTGTCAATGTCAATTTTACCTGTTTCTGGATCAACACCTATCTGTGTCAGGCAGTAGTGCACCATATCTATAGCCCTCTTAGCGTCTTTTTTCTTGACCTCATTTGAGAGCCGTAATTTTGCAGAAGCTTCAGCAAGCCGTATTAAGGCCTCCAGCTGTCTCGGGGAGATTGGCACGCTTCTTGAAGCACTTTCATCTCCTTCCTTATTTCTCATATTTACATAATAGGCCTTAATCTCATTCAACGCGCTATCACTAAGCTTAGGCTTGCATCTTTGCCTGCTATAGGAGATGAACTTTCTTAATAATTCAGTGTCAATATCAGGACTCTTTGTTTCTGGCGTTTGATGCAGCCTTAATATATGGTCTGCAAGCAATGAATCCCTTTTCTCATCAGGCAGATCCTTGATGGGGAATATAAGATCAAACCTATTAATCAGGGCCGGCGGCATATTGATTTGCTTAGCAATTATGTCATACTGATCAAACCTTCCGAATTTTGGATTTGCTGCAGCTAAAACGGTTGTTTCACATCTTAAGGTAGCTTGAATGTTTGCTTTGCTTATTGTTATCGTCTGGCCCTCTAATGCTTCGTGCATGGCAGATGTATCCTCCTGGCTCATTTTATCCATTTCATCAATCATGCAGAATCCCTTATTGCTCAATGGCAGGGCTCCGGCTTCAAGGCTCCATCCTTGCAGGAATTCGTCTCTTACTACGGCAGCGGTAAGACCAGCTCCCGATACTCCCTTGCCGCTGACAAATCTTGCTTTTGGTGCGATTTGAGCCACCCTCTTCAGAAGCTGAGATTTGCCGGCACCCGGGTCCCCCAAAAGTAAGATGTGTATATCCCCTCTAGTCTTCACTCCATCAGACCTGACCTTTTTTACTCCACTAACTAGCTGATATGCGATTGCTTCCTTTATTTTATCATGCCCGTATATGGAAGGTGCTATAGAATTGATAACCCTCTCATAGATCTTTGTGCTGTTTGCCAGTTGCAGTATTCTTTCTTCCTCCTCTTTGGATATCTCTATATCATAGAAATCTTCCTGAACACCTTCAACAAAGTTAGCTTCTATCATCAGGTCAAACCGCGTTAATTTACCTCCGTCACGGCCTATAATAGGCACCTCTTTTACAAAGCCTGTTACAAACACTCGGCTCCCGGGATTAGTATATCTCTCTGTCAACGGGCTGACTAGGTCTTCCTTTAGGAATACGCTCATTCTTTTTGGCTGGGCTCCCCCCTCCAAATCCTCAGGAACTTCCTCCAGTACGATTCTTTGGGCATCTATGAGCTCCTTGCTCAGCATCTTGAACTTGCCTTTTCTGCCGCATCCACACCTCGATGGCTCCCTCATTTTCTGATCTAGCTGCAAAACATTGATGATGTTCCCACAGCTAGGGCATTCAAATTTGGCAGATACAACTTGCGGCCTTACGTCCGATTTCTGCCTGACAACACCTTCAAAGTAGTATAGTTTGCCAAGATGCTTGCTTCTGATGTTCCTTATTAGGACCTTTTGGTTTTCTGGCAGATTTGAAAACCTTATCTTGATCCCTTTTTCGGGCAGGTCAAAATGGTCAACACTTGTTTCTGCAGCCTTTATAACCTCCTCAGGCTGATCCAGAAGCATGTCCGCTATTTCAGGATCAAATTTGCTGAGGTTTGAGAAATCCACCACAAGAAATTTCTTTCCTGCCCTAACATTTTCAATTAGCCTCTTGTAATAATTAGACTCTATAAAATCCTTAAATTTGGCTATCTGCTCATTGGCATCCATTTTATTTAACTTTCTTTAAGTTAACAACCAATCGATCTAAAGCCTCGTTAGCTTCCTTTTCAGATTTTGTTCCAGTACAAACAATTTTCCCATTGCTGAAAAGTAAGAAAGTAGCCTTCAAAAATCCCTCTGTTCCCCCCAGTTTATATACCAAACCAGGGAACTGTTCAGGTTCATATTCTGTGTTTTCAAGCTTCATAGCCAGATTATTCAAATTTAGATCCATACCTACACTGCCGGATGCGACAATATTCTGGATCTTTATTTCAGGTTCTATAGTAATCTTAACTTTGATCTTTTCAAGTATTTTTATTATCTTTTTGATGGATTCATGTACTTTTTCCATACTTCTGGCACCCGTACAAACCACTTTTCCGCTGGAAAATATCAAAGCAGAGGTTTTTGGTTCTTTAATCCGGATAACAAGACCAGGGAACTGCTCTGGATTATATTCGGTGTTAGATAAGGTCGCTGCCATCTTTTCAAGCGGTATATCGTGTTCTAGTGAGGTAGAAACAACTATATTGACTACCTTAATATCTCTTTTCTTAGATTCTTTCTTTGCCATTTATTTGCACCCCCTATAAACCTATTTTACATATTTAAAGGCTATATTATGCCCATAATAGCAAATTGTTTATAAAGATTTATAAATAAGCTATAGTATTTAAATACTTCCCTCTAAAAATCGATTGCCAGATCCAGAAGCTGTTTCTTATGCTGTATCATCTTGTCCAGGAGATCATTGGATGATATCACTCCCTGCAAAATACCTTTGTCAATTACCAATACCCTCTTTATGTTGTTCTTTCTCATCAGTTGCATGGCCTCAGAAGTTGTAGCATCAGACTGTATATTTATGTGATTTTTTGTCATCACTTCCCCCACACTGATGCTGTCCGGCATGATTTTCTTGGCCATCACTCTGTTTATGATATCTGTATTAGACAACACCCCCACAACATTTTTCTCCTCAGAGTTGTCTAAAACAGCCAGAAATCCCTTTTGCTCCTCTGCCATAATTTCCGCTGCCTTTTGGACATTGTCTCCCTTGTAGACCACAACAGTGTGCTTGTTCATTAGGTCTGCAACTTTCATAATCTGGAAAAAACAAAATGACTATTTAAACTTAACTCTATTTAAATGAAATACCGCTAACCAAGAAAGCCGGCTGACATTTGACGGCCTTCTCTCTAATTTTGTAATTGCAACCCTATTTAAACTCCATCCAGCATTTATCTTCTCCCTCAGTATCTTGGATAGTGCGATATGTGCTGCCTTAAGGTAGATTTAAATACTAATTACCCCTATACCAGATCCATGCTAAAAGAAATAATCGCCACTATAGCAACAGTCTTGATAGGTATTAGCTATCTGCCGCAGATAATTAAGGGCTATCGAAGAAAATCCCTCAGGGATGTTTCGATGGCTTTCCTCGTAATTATCAGCTTTGGTCTGTTTTCATGGATTCTTTATGGTTTCGTGAATATGGACAATGTTTTCATAATTGCCAACATTATCAATTTAAGCTTTGCTTTAACCCTGGTATTTATGAAGCTGCATTATGATGCTTGAGCAGATAATACCTGAACCCCTTTTCGATTGCCTCTAAAGATGCTTCTAGTATATTGCTGCTTACACCTACAGTGCCCCACTCTTCTTTTCCATTCTTGAACTCTATATAAACCCTGACAGAACTGGCAGCCCCTTTATCCTCAGCTATCATAACCTTATAGTTTATGAGCTTGACATTTCTGATATCCTTATAGTTCGTAGCTATCATCTTCATCAGGGCGTTATATGCTGCACCCACAGGCCCGCCGCTTACAGGGGCCACAACTTCTCTGTCTTTTCCGTCTACTGTGCCTGTGATTATTGCTTCAGAAAACTCCCCGTTTCTCTGCTCAGTCATTATTTTCCATGTCTTCACCTTAAAAAAATCCTTGTATCTGCTCAAAAATCTGTTTGTTAACAGGAATTGCTCAGCATGCAGGTTGCCGAGATTATAACCTTGTTTCTCCATTATCTCAACTTCCCTTAACATTCTATCTACTTTGTCATTGTCTTTTTTTACCATAAAGCCATATTTCTTAGCTACTTCCACGATGTTTGCTTTCCCACTTAAATCTGATAGGACAATATCTCTCTTATTGCCAACAAAACTGGGATCTATGTGCTCATAAGATGCCCCTTTCATCACAGCATCCACATGTATGCCGCCTTTGTGGGAAAAAGCGTTCTTCCCAACAAAAGGCTGCTGGCTGTTAGGTTTAATGTTTGCAAGGGTATAGACTAGGTCACTTAGTGCCTTAAGTTTCTTAAGTTTCACCTGAAGCTTTATCTTCTTTTTTAGCATAAGGTTAGGTATAAGCTGGCAAAGGTCAGCATTGCCAGCTCTTTCTCCAAAGCCGTTTATTGTGCCTTGTACTTCATTCACACCGGCCTCAACTGCAGCTAGGCTATTAGCTACCGCTGTTCCTGAATCATTATGGGCATGTATGCCCATGCATACATTGCCGATTTTCTTCCTGAATTCCTGGACTATGCTGAATATTTCAGAGGGAAGACTGCTTCCGTTAGTATCACATAAGACAATGCAGTCAGCTCCTGCCTCTACTGCTGTCTTAGCACACCTCAAAGCATATCTCTTATTATCCTTAAAGCCATCGAAAAAATGTTCAAGATCATAAAATACCTTTAATCCGTTATTTTTCAAAAAAAGTACACTTTCTTCTATTGATTTAAGGTTTTCTTCTTTTGTTATATTCAACTGCCTATCAACATGCTGTAACCATGTCTTGCCAAAAATGCAGGCTACACCAGCCTTGCTTTTTATGATGGCCTGAAGGTTCTTATCATCTTCAGCCCGCAATCCCTTTTTCCTTGTGGCACCAAAAGCCACTAGCTTGGCCTTTTTTAGCCTTAATTTACTGGCTTCCAAGAAAGTCTCCATATCCTTTGGATTGCTTCCTGGCCAGCCAAGCTCTATATAATCTATGCCAAAATCATCTAAAGCTTTCACTATCTCAATCTTGTCCCGTACCGAAAGGTTAACTTCCGGATTTTGGGTGCCGTCTCTTAATGTTGTATCAAAAATTTTTGTCATGGCCATTGGCTCCTTTCCTGATTAGAAAGCAGCTTACGCTATAATAATAGAAATAATATCAATATTCCTTGATTGATTCATAATACACTTAGTGTTTAAACCTAATATTTAAAACTTTCCCTAATTATTTTTTAACTACTATAGAATAGTTAATAATAGAAAGATTTATATAGGGGTATTCCATTCTCAAAACTAAAATGATAGTCCAGAAAGAATTTTTATCTAAATTAAGGGATTTTGGTCTAAACAGCTACGAATCAAAGCTTTGGACAGCCTTGCTGTCCCGTGGAAGCTCAACAGCAGGCGAGCTTTCTGATATTGCAGGGGTCCCCCGAAGCAGAAGCTATGATGTTCTTGAAAGTCTTGAGAAGAAAGGATTCATCATAATGAAGCTTGGCAAGCCCATAAAGTACGTGGCAGTGCCTCCTGAAGAAGTTATAGAGAGGATAAAAAAGAAGATAGACGAGAAAACAAAAAAGCATATCCAGCTTATAAACAAGCTTAAAGAAGATAGGTTGATGTCAGAACTAAACAGCCTATTTAATCAGGGGTTGGATTTGCTTGAGCCTACCGATCTGACAGGTTCGATTAAAGGCAGGGAAAATATCTATAATCATCTAACCACGATGATAAAGAATGCCAATAAAAGCATCATTTTATCCACAACCTCAACCGGCTTGATTAGAAAAACAAAGGCGCTGAAAGCTGTACTGCACAAAGCCAGGCAAAAAGGCGCTATCGTCAAAATATTTGCTCCGATGGACAAGGAAGCCAAGAAAGCAGTTAAAGATCTCGCAAATATCGCAGAAATAAAAGACACAGATATAAGGACTAGGGTGTGCATAGTTGATGGAAAGGAAATTCTTTTTATGCTTTCAGATGATCAAAAAGTACATCCAAGCTATGATGTTGGCGTTTGGGTAAATACAGAATTCTTCGGCAGCCTACTGGAAAAGATTTTTGCGATTTAACAAAAAGATTTAAATATAACCGGCCACATTTTAGTATAAAAATAAAAGAGGTGGTCATAAAATGTCAGTTTTAGGAGTACAGGAAATTACTTTAGCCATCATTATCGGCACTCTAGCTGCAATTGTCTACTCTCTTAGGATTCTGGTTTTAATGGAACGAAGAATTGCTAGGATAGAGCTCCATATAGAGAGGGTAATAGACAAAATTATGAAAGAAGAGATTAAGATTGAAAAGAAGCTCAAAAGAAAGAGATAGTCATTTTTCCATTTTGTTTTTTAATTCCATTATATCTTTTTCAAGTTTTTCAATCCTATTTGCATTATCTTTCTGATGCAGGAGGTTTCCGCATTCAGGACATCTAAACCCAAGCTCTGCTGCTTTTTCAAATTCCAATCTGACACATCTGCCTGAACAGGAGTAGAAACTAATATTCTTTTCCCTGTCCAGAGCTTTCTTAAGGGCATCCAGGTACTTTTCCTTGGATTTACTGGCCAGATACCTCATCCTATTAAGATTTAGGCTCCAATAATAAACATACCATCCCTTTTTTTTATCCTTTTTTCGAATTGAAGAAACAAGATTGTTATTATATAGTTTATAGAGCATATTTCTTGTCTGATTTATATCTTTTTTAATATTGGATGCCAGCTGAAATTCAGACACATTTTTCCTATTTTTTAAGGCATGGACCAAAGGAATGAGCTCTTTGCCTGCTGTTTGCTCTACAGTATCTTCTATTACTCTCTTAGACAGATTCATTCAACACACCCCCTTCAAGTTAATTTTAGATAGTTATCTATTTAAATATTTCTATTAGTTATCCGATTAACCTTTAAAGGTCTCTTTAAAGAGAATAAGGCTATTTTATGACTTCATTAAGTGATAAGCCTTTATTTATAGCGTTATTATATGAAATAAGGTAATTATTTCCGGTATTGGTCAGGTCCTCTAAATCCACAAAAAGCCATTCATGCCTGTCAAACTTCACTGCAATCCATGGCTCAGCATTGAATAATTCGGAAAACTCTCGCAGTTGTTCTATTTCAGCCTTTTTTAGATATTTGTTTAGGTTTCCACAGGTCTTGCACTCTATAGCAAGCCTTCTGAGTTTATTTGTTGCTAATACGTCAGCTGCAGGGTATTTCATCGATCCAGAACCAGCAATCCTGATAGCTGCCCAGCCAAGTGCCCACAGCTGATGTACGAGGTTTCTCTCAGCATTGATTCCCTTAGATTTTCTGCTCATTTTATAATGTAATCTTAAAAAAATCATCAGCTACTACAGTATTCTGGAAATAATCCAGAGCATCCTCCTCAATTTCATGCTTTTCCTTGTATCTTGCAGATAAATGCGTAAGAATCAGCTTTTTTACCTCTGCTTTATTGGCAATTAAAGCAGCTTGTTTTGCAGTCATATGCTTGTATTCTGCGCCTTTTTCTTCTAAATTAGAAGAATATGTAGCTTCACTTATGAGCAAATCAGCTTTTTCCGCCATCTTATAGCAGTTGTCGCATAAAGCAGTATCTGCTATTATACTGATTTTCTTTCCTTTCTTGATATACGTTACATCCTCAGGCTTAATCTTTTCACCTCTATGCTCTATAAGACGACCATCCTGTAGCTGACCCATCAGAGGGCCTTCCGGTATCTCAAGCCTTTTTGCTTTCCTTAAGTTTATTCTTCTTTTGTCTTTTTCAATAAAATTATATCCGAAAGTAAGTATGCCATGTTCAAGTTTGTAGGCCTCAAGATAAAAATCCTTATTCTCAAAAAATATGCCTCCATTTATCTCTTTTATGACGACATTTATTCTTCTATCGAAAACAAAAGCATCCATCATTGCCCTGTAATGCCTTGATGTGCCCTTTGGGCCATATATCTCTAGAGTTTTCGTGTATTCTGAAGCACCCAGGGTTGAAATTACACCTGGAAGACCAAAAACATGGTCCCCATGCCAATGTGTTATCAGTATCTTCGTGATCTTGGTTAGTGGAATCCCGGCCTTTTTCATCTGCCTCTGAATGCCTTCACCACAGTCTACCAAAATTCCATGCTGGTTATAGCTGATCAAAATCCCACTTTGGTTTCTGTCTTTAGTCGGCACCATGGAGGAGGTTCCTAAAAAAATTATCTGCATAGTATTTTAGAATCCATTTAACTATATAAATGTTTATAAAGGTGAATCTATCTCTTATTAAAATGCTGGATTTTGTTTTTCCCCATAATAATGAGGAGGATTTTCTTAGAATGGGCAGAAGTCTAGGTTTTGATAATCTTGTATTTATATATGATTACGGCGTAAAGATTGCCCAAGCTAAGGAAAAAATCAAAGAATTCGGTTTATTGGCTCTCCCAAAAAACATAAAAAATGCTAAGAAGCATACCAAATATGTACTGGTTCAAAATCCCGACCGCCATGTAATAGAGAAGAACACAGATTTCGTAGCATTTAACCTTGAAAATACAGGAAAACGGGATTTCATTCACCATCGTGCATCTGGACTAAATCATACAGCATGCAGGTTCGCCAGCCAGAATAATGTTACAATGGCCTTTTCCTTTAACCTTATACTGGATAATAAGGGTGAACAAAGGTCAAAGATTATTGGGAGGATGAAACAGAACATTAGAATCTGTAATAAATATAAAGTCAAGACCATATTGGCTTCATTTGCCTCTGACCCTTACGAGATGCGCTCCCCTAAAGACCTGGAAGCTGTCAAGAGGATTCTTTCATCCAGATAAACAAAAAGATTATATAAATGAATTCTTCTCTTCTGTCTATGGGGGGCAAGAGATTAGACCTTAAAACAGGCTTTGTATGCAATAATAGCTGCAGATTCTGTGTTCAGGCTCATAAAAAACACCTGGGTAATTTACCAACAGCAGAGGTAAAGGAGAAGATTTCAAAGGCTAGAGCCAACTGCGAGGATATTGTCTTCACAGGAGGAGAAGTTACAATAAGGCCAGATTTGTTTGATCTGGTGGGGTATGCTAGGGATATAGGCTATGGCATAATACAGATTCAGTCGAACTGCAGGATGCTGTCAAATATGGGATTCACAAAGAAATTAATAGCCTCTGGTGCAAATGAATTTTCTCCCGCAGTGCATGGACATAATCCAAATGTTCATGATTTCTTGACCAGAAGTCCCGGCAGCTTCAGACAGACAATACAAGCAATAAAGAATTTAAGGCTCCTTGACCAAAAGATTATAACTAACTCAGTTGTGGTAAAACCAAATTACAAACATCTTCCAGAGATAGCAAAATTACTTGTCAAATTGGGGGTTGATCAGTTTCAATTTGCATTTGTTCACCCAATAGGGAACGCCCATAAATATTATGATGAAATGGTGCCTAAAATGAGTCTAGTTGCACCCTATGTTCATAGGGGCCTTCAAATAGGGATCGATGCAGGGATTAATGTTATGGCAGAAGGAATGCCTTATTGTATGATGCATGGATTTGAGGATTATGTCTCAGAGAGATTTATACCAGAAACAAAAATAATAGATTTTGATGTGGTTGTTGATGATTATAAATATACTAGGGTGAAAGAAGGAAAATCCAAATTTTCGCAGTGTAGAGAATGCAAATACGATAATATGTGTGAGGGGCCTTGGAAGGAGTATCCTGAAAAATTTGGGGATAAGGAGTTTAGGGCTATCAAAGAATGAAAAATAAGAAAGATTTCAAGACTTTTGTTCCTGTCATATATGACTGCAATGATAATTGTATTTCGTGTCCTGTTCCTAGGAGAAAAAATAAAGAAAATCCTACCTTTAAGGATATCCTAAGGGAAGTTAATGATATTCTTAAAATATCAAAGCACATAGAACTCAACGGGGGCGAACCGACATTAAGAAAGGATTTGTTAAGGATATTAGAATATATCTCCCAAAAGAATCCTGAAGAGGTAGGGCTTTTGACAAATTCTCAATCCTTTTATTATAAAGACTTTGCTAAAAAGATATCAAAAATACCGCACTTGAAGATTGTGACTACTTTATACGGGCCAAATGCTAAGATACACGATTCGATCACAAGAACCCCCAATAGTTTTAGGTATAAGATTCGGGGGATAAAAAACTTGATTAAGAATAATGTGCCTTTGGAGATTAGGATATTATTGCACAGACTTAACTATAGTTACTTTGATCAAATAGCTGATTTTCTTATTAATAATTTTGACAGTAAAGACTTTGTGAAAGTAATAATAATGAACCCTAAGCTAACGGAACAAGCTAAAAAGAATGAGAGATTGGTTGCCATAAAACTAACAGAATTAGCTAAAGTTTTAGAAAATCCAATAAAAAGGTTGATTAAAAATGGCTATAAAGTGGAACTTTATCATTTCCCTAATTGTGTTTTGCCAAGCAGTCTTTTTGGGTTATCAAAAGGGCTGACAGTAGAGAATTCAGAAGTCACTTTCCTTAAAAAGTGTAAAGACTGTGCTTATAAGAAAAAATGCTCAGGTGTATGGGGGAGCTATTTGAGGATTTTTGGCGGAGATGAGTTTAGACCCATAGAATATGTTTTGCATAAGAAAGAAATTGTCCAAAGAATTAAAAGAATACCTAAGAATGATGACTTTTATTTGGATAAAATATATTTTTTGTTGGGTCTGAAAGAAGTTTTGAGGATAGAGTTGAAAGGTAAAAAAGTCGAAGATGCTATTGTCGGGCTTGAAAAAATACCAAGGATTAAAGAGGGAGATTACCTCTTTCTATCCCAGGATATACGGAAGGCAGAATCTGCTTGTGAACTGACAAATATTTTGAATTCGGGTACTTTCAATGAAAGAGACAACTTAAAATTTAATCTTGAATTGGGAAGTTTGTATGGCTATCCTGAATGCTGTGTTAGAAAGTTTTCTAAAAAAAGCTTCACTAGTCAGCAAGAAGAGAAAAAACTAATTTCTAAAACAAGATTCCCTTTAAATGGTAAGGAACTGACACTTTTATATTACCCGTGTTCTGAGAATTGTAAAGAAACCAAAAGGCTGAAATCTTTGATAATATCTAAGTTAAAAGAACTTGATTTATTCAGAAATGAAAACTAAAAAGACAGTAGTATTCATGGGTTATACCTGCAATAATAAATGCATATTTTGTTGTAATGAGGATAAAAGAGAAAAAGTATTGGACAAACCAACACTAGAAATAAAGGAGGATATTTTGAGGGCGAAAAAACATGGAAGTAGATACTTGGAACTTATTGGTGGGGAACCAACAATAAGGAGAGATATTTTTGAAATTGTGTCATTTGCAAAGAAGTTCGGTTTCGAGACAATTATGTTTGCAACTAATGGTAGGATGTTTTCAAATAAGGAATTTGCAAAAAAGATAATCGATGAAGGTGTAAACCATGTTGTTTTTTCCATACATGGTCACAACCCAGAGTTACATGATAGGTTAACGCAAGTTCCGGGAAGCTTTCAGCAACTAATACAAGGAATAAAAAATCTTCAGAATATCGGATTTAAGAATATAGGGTCAAATACCACAATAGTAAAACAAAACTATAAAGATCTATTAGAAATTGGAAAATTTATTTATGGTTTGGGCATTGATAATTCTGAGTTTATTTTTGTCGACCCAACACACGGGGGCCCAAAAAAAAGATTTTTTGAATTGGTCCCAACTTATGAAGAAGTTTCTACTTATGTTGATAAAATACTGGAGTTTGGAAATGAAAGGAAAATAAGTCATTGGCATATAAGGTATTATCCCTTATGTTTTGTTGGTGAAAAATACCATCACCGGATAAGTGAGCTACATGAAGTCAAAAAATTCCATACAGAGCATTTAGCTCCAGACTTTGTAAATAGGTATGCTGAAGAAAATCGAAGGAAAATAGGAAGAACAAAGATTGGTAAATGCGGTACCTGTAAATATGATGAGATATGCGAAGGCTATTGGAAAACATATGTTAAACTTAGATCAATAGCGTAAGGGATAAGTAATGTCGGTGAGGAAATAAATTTAAAGCTTAAATTTATTAGAAATGAATATTGCTCTTTTTAATCAAAAATTAGACTTTTTTAATAGATTCACAGGCTTAATTAAAGAGGGGGGCTATAAAAATAATTTTTTGTTACCTGATTTATTTGATCTAATTAAAGAAACACAGAATTATTCTTTGGGGGACATAAAACAAAAATGGAGTGAGCACATAAACAAGATAAGGGAGGGAAAGGCTAAAAATAATATTAATTTTTATGTGCATATCCCTTTTTGTAGGGGCAAGTGTAATTATTGTATGTACCCCTCTAAAAAATTGGGGTCTGAAGAAGAAATTATAATCTATATCAAAAAATTATCCAAACAAATGTCCCAATTTGGCAAGACTTTTCAGGATATAAGATTTAAGAGTTTATATATCGGTGGAGGAACACCTTCTATTCTTAGAATGGAACAGATAAAAAAGATATTAGCGGCTATTTTTGAAAATTTTAATTTTGAGACAAAAGGGGAAAAAACGTTTGAATGTAATCCAGATAGCATTACTTCTGAAAAATTGAGACTGATAAGAGATTTTGATTTTAATAGAATTTCCCTCGGTGTGCAAACACTTGATAAATCCGTTTTAAAATCTGAGAATCGGGGATATCAGGAATACGCACAAATAAAAAAAGTGGTGAGCGATATTAAAAAATTAGGATTTGAAGAAATTAATGTAGACTTAATTATTGGGTTGTATAAGGATGGCGTGAAGACTATTTTGGACAGCATCTTAAAAATTGCGGATCTGGAACCAGATTTCATATCATTATATCCACTACAACCAACGACTGAGTATATCCAAAATTACTATTACTCTGATGAGGAGGCATTTTATAAGGAGCTTAATAATAAAATCAGGAGTCTGTACAATAAAATTATAAAAGGCAAAATGCCCCTTAATTATGGTTTGTACAGACCAACGCTAGACAACCCAAGAACAGCCTCTCCTTGGTTTTTTCCTTCAACAAACTATAAAAAGATGAAATTTACATATTCTTATGATTCCCAAAATGAGGGCTCTTGTTTTGCTTTAGGTGAATTCTCATGTTCATATATATTTAATTCATGTCGTTACAGGCAGAATGGCTATGTATTCGATGGAATTGAGATAAGCAGAAAAGAGCAAAAATTACGTTATGTTATGAATGGGCTTGCTTATGATGAAGCCATTGACCTGGAAGATTACAGGAAACGATTCAATATGGAGCTGGCCGAAGATTTTAAGAAAGAGATTTCAGATCTTGAAAAAATGGGGAAAATAGAGATTATGGAGAATAAATTGAAATTTTTGCCAAAGGGACCTAAACAACGGTTTATATATTCACTTTTTTTCTTTGATTTAGAAGGAATTGCTAGAAAATTTGAAAAATTAGTCATGAACGTTAAGCAGAGGAATCAATGTTATAACCTCAAGTTGGGTGATAAGTGCAATAATCATTGTATTTCCTGTTTTGCCAGGGAAAAATTACAGGTCGGAAATATGCAGCTGAAAGACCAAGTGAAGGAAGCTTTGTCTTCAAATTTTAAAGAAATATCCTTTACAGGAGGCGAACCAACACTTTACTATAATGTGTTGCTGAAACTAATGACCCTTTTTCAAAAAAAAGGATTTGAATTATCTATAGTAACCAATGGAAGACTTTTTTCTATCAAGAAAGTTACTGATGAGGTAATAAAAAAGGGTTTGAAAAAATTTACAATTTCAGTTCATGGCTATAAAGAAGTAAATGACGATCTGACAAATATTAAGGGCGGCTATAAACAAATACTAAGAGCTGTTGATAATATCATGGGACATGAAGCTGTAAGTGTAATGGTGCAGTCTGTCTGTATGCAAAAGAATTTTGATTCTATTCCTTTGTTAATGCAGGATTTATCCAAAAGGGGCATAAAAAGATTTAATCTACAGGGAGTTTTGCCAAAAGGGGCAGCTTTAAATGATTACAGAAGGTTCAAAATCGACTACAAAAAATTTAGAAGAAATTTGGATAAAATTTTTCTTATTTCAAAAAAGTTCGATTTAAAGGTTTCTTTTGAGTTCTTAGAACCGTACTATTTTGAAGCATTCCCCCAATTTATTCCGGATAAGTTAGATATCTTTTATTATTTAAGTGAGTTTTACGATTGTGCAGATTATTGGGATTACTTTCTTGACTGTTCCAAAAATTTATGCAGTTTTTGTTTTATGGAAGGGGTGTGCAGCAGATACAAAAGAATAATTTATAACAAAAAAAAAGATGATAAAGAAATAGAGACACTAAATTTAAATAAGTTTAATTTATTAGAAGTAAAAGAAAGGCTTAAACACTCAAGAAAGAAAATAATGCTTAATCTTATCGAGCCCTTTTACGATATAGAAGATTACAGGTTGCTTGTTCCAAAATTGTCTAGTCTAAAAGGGATTTTTAAGGAGTTAAACAAAGAAGTTATTGTAAGGAATATCCCCCAATGTATAATTAATGGGGGCGGTATTAAGCATGTAAAACAAGATTATAATGAGGAATTTAGCAAAGATAAAAAAGAAATTTTAAGATATATTTGCAGAACTAGAAAAACAAAAAGTATGCGGTGCAATAAATGTATTTATAATGCAAATTGTGAGGGCATATTTGTAGATTATGCGAAAATTTACGGTTTTGATGAACTAGAACCCCATTTGAGAAAAAGTCAATCCAAGATGAAAATAAGATGAAGAAAATATTTTTTGTCTCAACAGAGAATGGATGCAATAATAATTGTCTGGGTTGTGCGGATAATAATCTCAATAAGCCCAAAAATGGTAGGGATATAAGCGGTATATTCAGGGATTTGGAGCTTGGGGCTGAGAAAGGATACAAAAATCTTCATCTCGCCGGAGGGGAAGTTACAATACAGGATAATATTTTTCAGATTCTTAAGAAGGCAAAGGAACTGTATGATGAAGTTTATATCACCTCTAATGGAAGGATGTTTTCTTACCCTAGTTTTACAAAAAAAATGGTTGATGCAGGAATAACGCACTTTAACATCACTCTTTGTGGCCCCAATAAAGATATACATGAATCTTGGACAAGAACACCAGGTAGTTTTAGACAGACTATTCAAGGTATAGGCAACTTGAGGTCATTTACAAAAAAGGTAGGTATAAACTATTTGGTTTGGAAGAAAAGTTTTGATAAGGTCAAAGAGACTATGGAATTATTGGAAAAAATGGCAATTAGGGACATAGATCTTTTTAATCTTGTACCTCTTGGGCGCGCTAGAAGAAATTATTACAAGTTATTTGTGCCTCTAGAAAAGCTTTTAGTGTTAGAAGATCAGCTTTCATTATTTAAATCATTTTTAAATATAGAGATTGAGGATTTTCCTTTGTGTATATTCAGCCAGGATTTTATGGATAGAGGCGATGTGCATATATTTGATACTAGTGGAAAAATATACAAAGACAAGGAAGGAAATATAGAGAATTACAGCCTATTTGCTGCAAGGGAATTTAATTTCTGCGTTAATTCTAATCTTACGTTTCAAAGGCAATCAGAATCTGCAGAAAATAAGTTTAAAAGATACAGAATAAAAATAAAATCCTGTGAGGGGTGTCCAAGGATAAGGCTTTGTGAAGGTATATTTTGTGATTACATAAAATTAGTAGGGGCATCTCAGATAGAAAAAGAGATAAATAGCTTAAGGCAGAAAAGAAGCTTAAGATGAGAAAGATATTATACCTTAATGTCAATAATTCTTGTAATAATAATTGTATTGGTTGCGCTGTGGATCCAAATATCCAAAAAAATGAATACAGGAGCCTAAGTTCTATAAAAGAAGAATTAAAGGAGGGAGTAAAACAAGGCTATCGGATATTTCATCCAATTGGGGGTGAAATAACACTTCATCCGGATCTGTTGGAGATTTTGGCGATCGCTAAAGAATTGGGCTATAAGACAGTGTTAACCTCGAACGGAAGGTTTTTTTCTTATAAAGGATATATCAAAAAAGTTAAAGGGGCGGTTTCAAGCTTCAATATAACACTATTTGGGGCAACTGAAAAGATACATGAATCCTGGACAAGAACTCGGGGCAGCTTCAAGCAGACCATCAAGGGTATAAAAAATCTTTTGGAAGCTGATGAAACTGTATGTTTAAACATCCCCATCTGGTCCGGCAATATTAAGCAGTTAGACGACTATTTGTTTTTGGTAGATGCCCTGAAGATAAGAGAATTGGGAATCTTGATGCTGGGACCTTTTGGTAGGTTGAAAGATGATTACAATAAGTACTCCCCGTCTTTATTAGAGTTAACTTCTTTAAATTACTTTTTATTCAAGGCTAAAGAGTTAGTGGATACGATAGATGTGGAAGATTTCCCATTATGTATTTTCAGAGATAGCATTCTTAATACAAAAAAAATACATTTTCAGGATATAAGCTCAAGCTTGTATATTGGTGAAGATGGCAGGATAGAAACACTTGGTTTGTTTGCTGCATTGGATAAAGGATACAGTACTAGCACTACTGATCTGAATAAGGAAGATACTGGTAAATTAAAGGATAACATAGAATCCTTTAAGCATAAATTTGCTTTATGTAAAAAATGCATTTTAAGCAAATCTTGTAAGGGACTATATAAGGCCTACTTTAAGGGAAGGGAAAAAAAGGAAATAAGTCAGGAATTTCTTAAGTTGTTTAAGATATCTAATAGGTTGCCGGTGTTGGTTTTGGTTGTTACATATAAATGCAATCTTGATTGCAAATATTGTATAACTGTAAAAAAAGAAGAATCTATATCTTTTAAAACCGCAAAAAAGAGTCTAGATCTATTATTGAATTTAAAATCCCCTTTTTACTATGTTAGGTTTTTTGGGGGGGAACCCTTATTGGAATTAGATCTGGTTAAGAGAATAATCCACTATGCCACTTCCAAAAATGACAATACTAAATTTGTGTTAACCACAAATGGGGTATTGCTTACAAAAGAGATAATTAATTATTTTAGGCTCAATAATGTTGAACTAAGGGTAAGTGTTGACGGTAAAGATAAATGGCAGACCAAAAATAGGGGAAAAAAATCTAGCAAGGTTATTAAGGTCCTAACACCTTTTGTGGATTATGTTTCTCTAAATATGGTTGTGTCTAATAACAATTGCGGTAATTTCTTTGAAAATTTCAAATATTTGTATAATAAGGGCTTTAGGAAATTCAATTTTCTACCAGCTTTTTATGATGATTGGCACATAAAAGATTTTAAGGTACTTGAAAGCGAAATGCAAAAAATTAGAGATTTTTTGGTGGATAAAGAAATAGATGTTATCAACAAGGAGGTTTGGCAGGACTCCTATTTGTTTACAAGGGGCTGGTGCATTGACTGTAATGGCGATATTTATTCAAATAATAAATTCATTATGCAAAATCAACCGCAAAAGAGGATAGCCAATGTAATGGATATATCTGATTTTGGGCAGTTAGGCCTTCTGGATGATGAACCTGAAGATTATTCTTCAAAAGAAGACAAAATGAATCTAAAGCTAGATAATTTATTTAATATATTTATCGAAGGTCTCTAATCTTCAATTTGTAGCATGCCTTCTTTAGGATCACATTCCTTGAACTGGTCGCAGAAGTCTTGGTCTATATTTCCCGAACCATAGGTATATAGGCTGCTATAGATATGACAAGCTACAAAATCTCTTGAGTGTTTATCCATATGTACACACAATGCCGGATCCTTTCTTCTTATTGATTGTATCATTGTCATTATTTTTTGTGTATCTTTATTCCTATTTTTGAATAAATCAGTTTCATAATGTCTTTCCTCTTTTTCTAACTCGAACACAAGATTACAGTAATCCTTTTTTTCTTCTTGGGTAAATCCCTTTATTATTATCCTATCTAACTCATCACAAACAGATGCATCCTCGGACAATGCTATGTAACAATTTAGTGGCTGGTCAGGGCATCCAAATTCGTCCTTTGAGCAGTCATATGAGTCAAAATTATCAAGGTCTAGGATTTCTAAGCAAACTTCTCTGTCTTTTTTTATAATTGCTTCCTTATATTTTCTAAAATAAAGGCAAAAATCTCTATCTTTTTGAAGCTCGTAGGTATCAACTGCCCATTCCTCTGTTTGGCAAAAAGAATCTGATGCAGCCATGAGGCTCATACAATGAAGATATATGTCATTGATCCCTGTGCAGTCTTTTAATTGCTCTGTTTCAGGTTTTTTTGGTTTTTCAATTTCCTTTATTCTAGTTATGACAAAAACAGCCCCAACTATCAATAATAAAACAATTAAGGATACGTAGATCTGTCTTTTTTTTAACATATTCACCAGCTATTGTGGCTTCCATGACTTCCGTGTGATCCATGGCTTGCATGTGACGCATGGCTCCCATGTCCATGATTATGCCCTGCTGTCGCAACTGCACTAGGTTCGTCATATCCTATGCTCAGGTCATTGCAATGATCATTATGGCTGAGGGAACTGTCAGCTGGGCAATCTGCAGCAGCATTCAATGAAGCTAGGGCAGCAGCGCTTAGTAGAATCCCTGTCTTCAGCAAAGCTTCCTTGCTTATCTTTCCATCCTCTTTTGTAAGAAAAGACCTTATCTTCTTCTTTAACCTAGGAATCTTCATTTTATCTAATACTAGTTTTTCTTATTTATAAATCTTTCTTTCACAACCCAATCAAACTGTTCTTTAAAGATCTTACATCTGGCTGACTCGCTTATTCTTCCTATGACGCTGCCTGTTTCCGCGTAATTACAGACGGGGCATATGCCGCAATAAGGCTTGTAGACACAATCATTGCAGACATACTGGTCGTTTATGGAAGCAGCTACAGTTGCACATGCCTTATCACTTGTTACTATATCCTTATATTTGTCCTTTTTCACATTTCCTAGCAAAAAAAGGTCTTCACCAATCATCCTTGCTTCATCACATGTATATATGTCGCCATTGTGGTGATATGCCAGCTGGCCAATAGCTGCACCGCAGGGGCTTCTTAAATCTAGATAATTAGGGTCATGCTGCTTGGCTATCTTGTTTTCCATTATCTTTACCATTCTTTCTTCAAATTCTTGGTTTCCAATTTTATCTATATAATCAACGGATTTTTTCCAGAACCTAAGATAATCATCGACACTGTAATTGATTGAAGACCATGCCTTCTTGGCAACACCCAGCTTGTTGAGGAATCTAAGATGTATGCTCCTCAGCCCCAAATGATAGTACTCATCTATGATCTCCTTCCAGTATTTCAGGCTTTCCTTGGTCAAGGTAACTAGGGCATTTATCCTTCTGTTCTCTATTGCTCTTTTTTTATATTCTTCATTGAATCTCTTTATCCACTTTACCACCTGTTCATAGTTGCTGCCTGATGATGCTCGGTTATGGTCATGCAGCTTCTTGGGGCCATCTAGAGATGTGCATATCGCTACCCCCTTATCTATCAGGTAATCCATCTTATTTTCGTCCATATAGGACATGTTTGTCACAAGAGTGAGCATAAGGTTCTTATCAAATGCCTTGGCCTTTTCCTGGCTGTATTCAATTATATGCTTGACAACCTCCCAGTTCAATAGGGGCTCGCCGCCCTGGAATTCTATCGTGATATCCTGTTGCGGCACCTGCATTATGAAATCTACCGTTTTTTCAGCTGTCGCCTTATCCATATCAAAACCTTCTTCCTTTTTATTTCTGGAACTGGCATGGCAGTAGATACAGTTCATATTGCATCTCAATGTTACAACTATGATATGCAAAGATGCCCCTGAGAACAGGAAATTATACCTTTTTCTCATCAATCCCCTGGCTTCTTCCATATTCTGTGTATTTAGGATAACCTCGCTATTTTCCAGTTTATCCAGCAATTTTCTATCCATCTTGTTATGCTTCAATTTAGAGAATTCCTTGGCATTTAGTATGCAGTGGCTTCCATGATCAGTAGTCACGAAATACTTATCGCCAAATCTTTTTGACCGATAATTCGCCATCACATAGTCCATTTTATCCTTTCATCAGACCCAGAACGTAATTACAGAATTCCTTGTCTAAATTCTCTATTTGCTCTTTAGGAAGAACTTCAATATCCATATCCTCATTCAGTATTCTTCCGTCCATAATTTCTTTGAAATCATTTAGTGCCTTAATAACCGCTTTTTTCCTATATAACTTATTGCTTAGCTTTATCCTTACCATACTTTTCCTCCCATGGTATTGCAATACCTTCAGGATCATCTATAAAATCATCAGATACATCATCCTCCAGCATAAGTGGATCATTCGTTATTAGCGCCCTTTGAAGGATTGTCTCCCTGAGTTTTTTTGTCTGCTTGGCTCTCGTTATGTAATCAGCGTAATTGATAAGTTCATTAAGAAATTCTTTTGCTACTTTCTCACCCATGCTTTTTTCTTTTGCTTCAAGATTGACGATAATCTCCTTCTTAGGATCGCCATCAAGGATAAAATACGCCTTATCCAAAAAAACATAGGCTGCAGAATAAACAGCCTCCAGCGGATAGACCTTCGGATCCACTCTAATTTCCGCAGAATTGCCCTTAACCTTCAAACCTTTCATAGCTGAAAGAGGTTTCGGATAAATATTAAAATGTTTCCTTTTGCAATTAAAGTTAGGATAGCTCCAAGAAAGATAAAGGGGGCGAATGCGATCGTCTGGCTCACCTTTATCTCCTTGATCCCCATATTTTTAAGCTTCATTATCTGCCGCTTGGTTAAGCCCTCAGGTTCTTCATCCAGAAAATTTTCTAAGTCAAGGAAATTTTTTGATGTTTTTTCATAAGCTTTTCCCCCATAGTTGATAGTTTGCGACCCCCCTCTGGTTTCTCGCAGTATTTCACCTAAAACCATGCCCTCCTCCAGTTTATCCACAGGAACATCCTTTGAAAAAATATCTTCAGCCAATTTGGAGAGGCTTCCTCTGACTAGGCTTCTGAATAATCTCCATACAAATATCAGAAATAGAAAATTAGTAAGGAAGCCGACAGAGAAAACAGAGTCATCGAAAAATAATCTGAACACAGAGATAACTGCAGTAGCGTATACTGTATTCGGTCCAAATTTCGCCCTGACCGCTGAAAAAGCGAATATAGTAAATGATATTCTCAATACAAGGTTGTTTCCCAGCTGTAAAAAATGAAAAAGGATATCAATAATCCAATAGATAGCGAATAAGCTTATCGCAGATTCAAGGAGATTTTTCAGCTTAAAAAATTCTCTAATAAAAGTCAAGGCTACCTGGGCGCATTTTCTCAATCCTGCCTTGAATAAGACATAGAAGACCATTATTGCTGCTGCAGATATAAAAATGTTGGTTAGAAAGACAAAACAAGGTATATATTTCTGATAGCCTTTGGTATAGACAGATAAGGGCAGTAGGGCAGCATATGCAATAAAAAGCTTGCCGTCTCCAGCAGTCCATACCCTAATATACCATAATCCAAAGCCTACTGCTAAAGCAAATATAAAATTAGTAGCTAGCTCTATGAGGTATGTTCCGGAAATTCTGCTATTCATGCTGTAATATGCAATTAATATAATGTACATAAAGAAAGAATAGGCCAGCCCTAATACTACCCATTTGTTGCTTATTCTGCCATATCTCAGATCCTCGTAGCTTGTTGCCCCGCCAAGCCCGATGATGGCGGGCAAAAAATACCCTATGATTTTTCAATCCTCCACAGATTATCTGCTAAATATTCGGAATATTTAAATACTAGTATAATGAATAATAAGTTATATACTTAAATATATATAACTAAGTAAAGTTATTTTGCTTATTAAACAAAGCAAATTAACTTAGTTAACTTATAATGACCAGAATCAACATTGATATAGATAAGGAATTGCACAAGAAAGCGAAATTAAATGCTGTTCTTCAGAATAAGACCTTGATAGAATATATCCATGAAGCTTTAGCCTTAAAAATCCAGGAAGATAAGAAAAAATGAATAAGCTGTGTACATTAATTTTGGTGGGAGTGCTATGTTCAGTTATGGCTTTTTCAGAACATACCTATGTGGAAGTCCACTACGATGGCAACTGGTATACAGCAGCAACCTGTGAGGATGCAAATACCTGTTCCCATCTGGTAGGAAGCGAGGATCAGCCGGAAATGCCTTTTTGTAGTGCAGAAGGCACTGTATCCATAAGAGCAGCAGCGTGGGATGATATCCTAGGAACAACCACAAAAAGTTACCCCGGCAACCCGATATATACTGTAGACTGGGACGCAGACGAAGCAGACTGTATCTGCTACATGGGGCCTGATCACTGGGTTGTATACCAATCAGGCGTTGATACAGGTAACTGCTGTGGCGATGATTTTGCCGAATATTATTGCGGTCCGGGATATACGGGCTGCTCAGCAGGTGAAGTTGTGGATGGCGATGGAAGAAACCTGATAAAGAACCCTGGTTTTGAAGATGATTTTGATCACTGGGAACACAAGAGTTATGATGATACCGGCGCCGATGAATCACAGAACTACGAGACAATTGTGAATAGCGGCTGTTATAGCGAAAAATGCGTTAAAATGGAAACAGAGAACAGGGGTCGCCAGGAAGTTACCTCAGCCCCCATATTTCTAAATCCGGGGAGCACCTATACAATTAAGGTTAGGTATAATACCACCCTGGAACACAGTGTCTGGGTTACCTTAAAAGACTTCGACTGGAAGGATATTTCAGGGGATATTGTAGGAAGGACCTACTCATGGCAGGAGCCCGGCAAAAATCAGTGGCAAACCTTGACAAAGGTGATGACTGTTCCTTTGGTCGATGCATTCGGAGATCCAACTGCTAGCCATGAATGGAGATTTTTGCTTCACGGAAATTCTCCTTCAGGCGAGGACTCCCCTATCTATTATGATTCTATCGAGATTATAGGTTCCTCAGTATGTGAATGTGGTGAACCTGGTATCCAGGATGTATGTGATGTAGAAGGCGAAACCGGATGTTGGTTAAACATTTCCGGCGCATGCTGCGGTGATGATATGCTGGACAACAGCTGTAATGGCGAGATAGGCTCAAGCATAGGCGCCTGTGACCAAGGTTCATACTTCATTGAGCCAGATTATTCACAAATAGTCTGCGATTGTATGGTGGGCCAAGATAGGTGGAATATTGATGGGGAGGCGGCAGATTCTGCAGAATGCTGCGGAGATGATGTGGATGAATATAATAAATCAGTAGTATGCCAGACAAACAGCAGTCAGTGCGAGGCATCTGCAGGCGCAGACTGTGCAGCCAGCTGCATTCCCGATTCTTCCCTATCTAATCACGCATGCTGCAACCACCCGCTAGACTGTGTTGCAGATGATGTATGTTACCGCGATGTGTTCTGTAATGATATATCTTGTCCAGAGCCGCCAGGGCCAAACAATCCACCGCCGACCGTCCCCCCTCATGAGACCTATACCAACAGCACTTATTCGTTCGACGGCAAGAGACATATATGCTTAAACGGCCAATGGACTGATCCAGATGAAGATCCCTTGTACTGCGAAGCTTTATTCGGCGATGACCTAAGCCACTTCAATGCAGATTATAACAGCGACACAAGGTTCTGGGCGAAGAGCGGAGAATATTCAGGCTTTGGTGAATACAACCGGACTTTTGGCATTCAGGAGTGCTGCGGAGATGACTCTGGAGAGCACTATAACTACTATAAAAATCCTGATTTTGATGACCAGGATGATGATGCGTGCTGCAGTGCTGCTGAGGACTGTGTATGGAACAGCACCTGCTATCCTGCGAGAGAGGAGCCGTATAATATCAGCGATGAGATGAGAAGATGCAGCGATGGATCATGGAGCATTCCGCTTGAGCTCAAATATGCATGGTACGAGATTCCTGATACAGGCTGCAAAGAAAGAAACACCTGTGGCTACTGTGATAATACCAACCAACAGTGTTATCTTCCTGAGCTAGGAGGATGTGTAGATCCGGGGAACTGGACCTTAGACCATTTTTGTGAGAATGGCTCCTGGACATCAAGGACAAAATTAGTAGCCCTCCAGCTCCTTGATCTGGTGGAGAAACAGGGCTCAGAGGAAAATTATACCTTATTCTGTGACAGCTATCAAAATACACTGAACTATTTTGAATATGAAAGGCACACTACGATTGAGGCAAAGGCATGGAACTTCTTAGAAGGCTATAATAATGAGCTGGACATCTTTGAATGTGATGACAATTCTGTTTATACGGCTGATCAGGATAAATGCGTAAATAAGATGTGTGTCCTTGTCTATCATCAAGGAACTAACAAGAAAGTCGCTTTCGGAACCTCCTTAAACCAGCCCATAAATTTGCTAAATGATAACCGGCACTTTCCTTTCATCCTACTGTTTCCGGATATGAATCTCAACGATTGTGATAATGCAATATCCAAACCACAAACAGGGATATATGGCAACTATTCAGCCTGCAACCCTGCAAAAGCATGGTACAATAGGAAAACTCAAAGCGTTATATACAGCAACCAAGAAATAGACTTAGATGAACCAAACCTATGGCAGAAGTTTTTGATATGGATTAGGAACCCCTTCAAAGGCATAATAGACTTCATAAGGAATACCCTAAAGCCACCACAGCCACACTATGATCCCCAGGAAGATGCTTGGGATTTTATCAAATATACAAAGGATTTTAACAAAATATATTTACTAAAGGACGGGGATAAAGAAATAAAGGGATTAATGGAGACTAATATCAGCAGGCATGAAGGCAAAAATACATTTTTTTCGGTCAAATATTCCCATTTCGATTCAGATATCTGTTCAGCTGTTGAGGCCTACAATATTAATTTGATGAATGATAGGTGGGGTGTCGGATGGGATAGGGAATCTATAAGTTGTTATGCATCGGCAAATAACCACTATGTTCAATATATGCCTGCTCCTCCCAGCCCTATTAGTGGTGTACAGCATAACTATCTTGGATTTAGAACCTGGTTGGATTTGACTGCAAGGATCAGGACGCATGGTTTGGAGTAAGATTTAAATTATTCTAGTCCACTGTTTAGCAAAAAAGAGGCGATTAAGGTTTCCTTAAAATCTCAAATAACAATCTTCTTTCTACTCGGTATTGTAATCCTGATAATTTTTGGTTTTTTGCTCTATGTATCTGATAAGCTGGCCCAGGAGGAAGACCAGGCTGATAAGGTATTCAAGGATTTCTTGAGGACCACGCTCATTAAAGAATATGTGCAGAATTGCCTTGAGATACAGGCAAAAAATGCCATAAGGCTTGCTGCTTTGCAGGGAGGCCGCATTTACGATGAGCAGATAGGAAAACCAAGCAAACATGAGAATCTTGTGGTATACCTTCCTTTTGACCAGAATACCTCGCTTATCACACAAGATCATGCACTCCAAAATGATGGAATACTTAATGACATGCAGTGGACAATTCAGGGTGTCTTCGATGCTGCCTATAGATTTGATGGTTATAGAAGCTTTATAGAAGTAAGTCATGACGAAACATTGGCTTTGGAGAATTTCACTATCACTGCATGGATCAACACTAACTACAAAGAAGACCAGACAATCTTGGAAAAGAATGGTTCAGGCAGATATTTTTCTTTGTCTCTGAACAACAACCAGATACAATGCTCAATTAGTAATGGGCTCAGGAAAGTGACAGTTGCATCAGCCACAGTTGCTGATGGGTTGTGGCATCATGTTGCTTGTACGTTGACAAAAAACCAAAAACTGACCCTCTTCATAGATGGAAATCCAATGGATTATTCAAATGCGATAACAGTAACGCCAATAGATAATGCAGCTAGCCTGTTGATAGGCAAAGACAGCGAAGGAAATTACTTTAACGGAACTATAGATGAAGTAGCAATCTACAACACCTCCCTTAATTTAAAAGAGATAAGAGCAAGGTCATATTTTCAGCCTACCATGACAAATCCCCTTGTATCCAACGATATGGTCCCATACAGGCAGGAAAATAATATTCACCATGTAAGCTACGGCATAAAGGCTCCTGTGCCAAGAATTGACATATTCAATCTAGATATTCCGCTATATCCCTACAACACTTCTTTGGTGATTGACCCAGTGGAGAAATACAATGATTCGCTTTTTTTTCCGCCGATAGACCACTACGGCCTGTTTTCTTACCACAATCAGGACTACCAGGTATTCCCGAAATTGTGCAATGTAGTTGGCCCCAACTATTTTAACTATTCGAAGGCAACATATACCTGCGAGACATATTCAATACATAACGATTCAGTGCAGACTATGTTGGCCCAATTTATAGCCAACAGGACAAAAGAAT
Source organism: uncultured Methanosarcinales archaeon (assembly GCA_964510025.1). Classification (GTDB taxonomy): domain Archaea; phylum Nanobdellota; class Nanobdellia; order Woesearchaeales; family DATDXC01; genus CAZDZV01. The sequence goes on along the minus strand of CAZDZV010000001.1, from coordinate 174,023 downwards.
GTGTCAATTTCAGTTATTTCAGGCAGATATACAGGTATAACGTAACAGAAGGCGAAATGACAGCAGATGTTCTTTTCGGTGAAGAGGATCTGCTGGTGCTTCTGTACTATCCAATAACAGTCAATATCGCCGGAAAGCCGCCAGTTACAAAAATGATCAGTTTTAATTTTCCGTTGGATGTCAGATTCAAGAAAGTACACGAACTGGCACAGCATATAATAGGCCATAAGGATTGGATAAGCAACTATATTCCTACTGCAGACTCTAACAATATATTCTTTAATTTTTCAGATGATCCTGCAGACTGTAAGTTTGTAGTAAACAAGTCAAAGACAATCTTTCCTTATCCCTGTAACCCAGGAAACACCTTTGTCATAGCTCTTGAAAACAGCTACTGCAAGGATAATCTCTATGTTCCTCAATGCCAAGACCTGGACGCTCACTATCAGCACTCCCATATACTTAAAATAATCGACAATAGCTCAATAATAGATGGAAGGCCCTTGAGCTTCCTTCTTGCAGTGGAAAACAGGATTCCTGCTCTTGATTATATTGATGAGTCAGTAAATGCCAGCTATTTCTACAGCAACTATACTGACCATTTCTACCAGAAGAAAATCGCCCAGGTTTACAACAAGACGGCAATGCATCCAAATCCAAAGGGGTATAATGTTGTTGTGGACGCAGGCCAGGAGATAGAGTTTTTTCCTTTCGGTCAAGATCCGGATGATGAAAACCTAAGCTTCAAATATTCGGGTTGGAAGACCAACATGTCTATATTTAACCTCTCCTATGAGCACTGGGAATACTACCAAGACACCAACCACCCACCAGCTTTCTGGCGCGGCAGTCATGTCTATGGGGGTATGCCTACTCCAATGAACTACTGGGAAAATTCAGACTACTACAAAAATGGCTTTAACACGAGCTCAAAATTATTCAAAGATGCAAACCTGCAGACTACTGCTGAAGATGTTGGGTATCACTGGGTCAGGATCACTGTCACAGATAGTGAGGGCCTTTCTGATTACCAGGATATAAAACTCCAGGTGCGGTGTCCAGGATCGCATGATTGCTGTGAGGTTGGAAATGACTATCATTGGAAAACCTGTAATGCATGCTGCGATCCAGCAGAAGGCTATCCTTGCACCTTTGGTCACTGTTCTCCACACTATTAATACTCGAGATTGATATGGTTAGGATAAATTATACATACATTATATGTAATAATAAGAAATAATAAGTTTTTAACATACTAAAGAAAATAATAAAGTTTAAATAATACTTATTTCATAATTAATAAAAAGCAATAATAATCAAAAATATGCAATAATAAGTAATAAAATGCATCAGAAAGATATATAAAAAGATTTAAATATAACATACTAAATAATATAAAATAATTCAAGATATGTAATAATATGCTATAGTATGAGGCTTCGATAGTGAAGGAAAGAATTACAGTAACTATAGATCAGGAACTTCTGGATTGGCTAGACAAGAAAATCAAGGCAAAGGTATTCGCCAACAGATCACATGGCCTTGAATTCTTGATTAAGCGTCGTATGGAGGAGGAGCATGAATAAGGCCACTATAACCTTGTTCCTGATTTTGGCAGCTTTAGCCATCACTGTTAGCGCTGACCAATGTTGCTATATCGAAGCCATAGGTCTTTGTACTGAGCAATATGATGCCTTGGACTGCGATGTCTACACAGGCAACTATTTCAGCAAATCATGCAATGAAGTAAGCGAATGCGACTATGTATGCTGCTGCTACGGTGATGATTATGAATACATAAGACGTGGCATATGCGAAAATGTCAAACAGGGGACAGCCTTTGACAAGCAAGAGGCGCTGTGCGCAGAAACACTAGGCTGCGGAGGCACCATCGCATCATGCAATGATAACTGCATCCTAAATCCTTCCACCTGTATTGGTCAATCAGGGATAGTTCCAGGCAATAAATATTACTGCTGGATAAACGAGCAATACTATGATGATTTTGCAACATGCAACTCCCTATGCCAGGAAATAGAATTTATTCCTGACTGCGCAGAAGGCGCATGGATCCCTGCAGGAGAAAGATGTTACTGTGGAGGCGAAGTTCATGACAACGGCTACTGCTGTTGGGACAATACGTGGCGTCTTAATCCGAATGAAGATCCTTGTCCCCCAGAAAATGACTGCATTGTCCATCAGGAAGCAGGAGATTATTTTGAATGCTGCGATGCATGCGCAGGTAATGAACCTTCCTACCCAGATGGTGATTTCGCCTGTTTCTCCTCTGATCCAGCCCAGCCCCAATGCTGCAGGGAATGTGCCGCTATGTACACAGATTGCTGTGAGTGGAGCTGGCAATGCCCAGATATCCTGTCAGATCTTTATGCTACCTGCCCGACTGTACCTTGCGGTGAGGAATGCCTAAGACCCCAATGCAGGCCCAATGAGAAGATAGGCATCAATCCGGAGCAGAGATGCTGGTGCAACGGCATTCCTTATGATCCCGCAGATACGATAGATAAAGAGAAATGGTGCTGTGCCGATGGAGCTAGGAATGCACCTTGTTCTGGCGAATATTTTAACCTTGAAGGATATGTCTATGATATCAGAAGCCCGAGCACGCATGTCCCTGGGGCAGAGGTTAAGATAACACCCGATCTTAAGGCGATGACAGATAGTGCCGGTGAGTACCGTATTAACTACATCCCCCTGCATATTAGCTATACGATTACCATAACCCATCCTAACTATTATCCAAACATAATTGATTTCGAAGCCATAAACGAGAAACCCCCAGGTGAGGGGACGTTGACGAAGAACTACCCCATGACTCCGTTGGTTGAGGACGAATGCGACAGCAGTCATCCTCCAGGAGCGTCTGACTTCCGAGCAGAGCACATAAAAGGTGTTGAAGCAGTACGGCTGAGGTGGTCAAATCCTTGCGCTGATCATACAGGAAAGGTAGACCATTACGAGCTGTTTAGGGTTCCGGCATTTGCGTCAGGTCCAAAGCAGATACAAAGCTCTCCCGCACTTCTCAACCTGGAGCTGATAGACGATAATGTCAGCTGGCAATCTTCTTATGAATATATAATCAGGGTCCATTATGGGGAACCAGGAAAGCCAGGCTACATTAGTGAAAACACAAGCGCAACTATAGCTTTGGGTCACCCATACTGTGAGGATATAACCCAAACAAATGATCATGAATTTTGCCTGGACTCAGATTTGGAAAAAAGTGATCTTCCTGTGCTTAGGTACAGGTGCACAGGCAACAATGAGATCATACCCGCATCAACAGGGGGGGTAAACTCTGACTGCAGAACATACGATACAGACCAAATTACCAATAGGTGCATAGGGCCTGATCCTGATGGAAGAACAGACTGCGCCCGTATGGACTTATCCAAGAATTGCACCCCTGACTTTAGAAACCCATTTGGCTTGTTCTTTACAGCTTTCGTTGTAAAGGATAACTGGGAAGCTTGTGAAGCTCAAAATCTTTTCTGCTATTATGATTATTCTGACACTACAGTTGATACTTGTTATGACTGCAACGCTGTCTCTTCCTGCTATGACTATAGATCAGAGGAAGCATGCTTGAAAGACAACTGCAAAGCAGGCGGAAAAATAACATCAGGGACCAACAACGGGTGCCAGTGGAAGCCAACACCCTATTCAGAGACAGGCAAGGGAATCTGCTATGATGCAGATAACAGAGGGGGAGATTATTGCGGCTTGTGCTCCAATCTAAATATTCACATATTTCAGAATGCTCTATGCACCCAGCAAATATGTGATGTTTTGGGTGCCTGCTATCTGAACGGCGATTCATGCTTTTCATGTGTATATGATGAGCAGCCGATAGCCCAGCGCACCAGATGTGAAGATTTTTTGACTGAGAACACATGCATAAAATCAGATTCTTTCAACAAGCAGCCTGTTGAGATAGACAGTACCTGTCCTGTATCTGTCAACTTCAGCAATGATGCATGCGATCTAGGATATTGTAGATGGGATGGTTCCACATGTAACAAAGATGCCAACCAGGATGGGATAGCTGACTGTTCCCATATATCCAATCCAGATGCCAGGCATGAATGCCAGGCTGATTTCAAGCCTGCTGAAACCATGCCCACAACTGAGATCCCTATGCTTAACAAGCAGGGCAGAGAAATCACATTCAGGGTAAATAATGGGGAAGCCTTGTATACCGGGGACCAGCTGAGCAGCTTCAGGTTTTGTCTTGACAAAGAAGATCTATGCTGTCCTGACCAAGAAATGGAGATATCTTTGGACGGTATGAGCACCACTTTTAACCCAATGGATACTGCTGCTGCAGATAGTGTTGATGAGGCATCTGTATATTACCTGAGGTATTTCACAGAAGATAAATATGATAATATCGAGCAGATAAAAAGTATAGCTGTTTATATTGATAGGATCAAGCCCAATATCACCCTGAACTATTATACCCAGCCGGAAGGACGCTATAACTATACCACATTTGAACTCTTTTCTATGAATGAGATTATACAATGCTCCTATGATATGTTTCCTGAGGTTGAGTCTGCTAGGATAGTCAAGGATAACTTTGGCAGCTCTTTCAACACATCATTTGCAGTTAAGTTCAGGAATCTTGAGGATGGAAACTATGTGATGAAAATAAACTGCAGCGATGTTGTCGGCAATGAGGTTAACATAACAGCGGAGCTTATGGTTGACCTAGATCATAATGCAGTTGCGCAGTTTCCTAATATGCACATACTGAATGAGGACCATATATCTTTCTATCTTACCACGTATGATAATTCGTCCTGTATGCTAACCTCTGTATCTGATACAGAAGATCTGCCTTACAAGCTCTTCGAAGGCTCCATCCAAATGAACCAGAAGAAGAAGATTACGCCAGCCGGTGCCTCATATAATCATACTGCTGGACCGATATTCATTTCTGCTGAAAGAAGGAATGTTTCATACTTGGTAAAGACAATATGCACGAGATTGAACGGAGGCAATGACTATGCATTTTATCATTTTACCTTAGATGATGAACCCCCAGAGACTGCGACGGACTTTGAATTTTGGACTCCATCAAGTCCTGTAAAGCATAAATTTGATTCAGGATTAGACCATGTTTCAGTGCCTTTGGAATGCAATGATAAACACATTGCCGGAGTTCCCGGCATATCTGGGCAGGGAGGATGTGCTGAAACATATATATTCAAATCAACTTTGCCCGGCCAGTGCTTGACTTATGGTTCATGCAATTTCCAGCCCACATCCCAGAGCGCAGATAGTATAGTCTTCGCTCAAAGCGGTTATCTCTATTATTATTCTGTTGATCCACAGGGCAACAAAGAAAGAATCAGGTCCGGAAGGGTGATTATTGATAATACAGCCCCAACCGTATCGATAGAGCCACTGGTTCCTTCACAGACCAGGAAGCACCCTACAGAGGGCTATATGGTACAGGTCACAAATATTAGATACCACACAATAAAAGGGGAAGCCACGGCAGACACAGACAAGGTCCAGGTGACAATTAATGGACTTGATGTAGGCTACTCAATAAGTGAAATCGCCGATCGCTATGGCTCTGAAGATAGGTATTATAAGCTGGAAAATGTAGCCCTTTATGACGGTACAAACGTGATAAGGGCGGACGCAAACGATACCGCAGGCAATCTTGGGCAGGCTGTTGCTTCGGTGTATCTTGACCGGAATCCTCCTACAGTAATATCTGCCCAGATATTTGACAATTTCGACAGGGACTCAGATGGCAATATTATCGATCAGGATGAGGAAGAACACCTCGAATACAACAAGAATCTTACTTTCAGGATCCAGCTTGCAGATGACATGATAGGTGTGGATAACGAGACTGTTCATGTAAGCCTGTACCATAAGGATGGCAGCCTTTACAACAAATACAAGCTTTCGAATACCTCAAGGCAAAACTATCAATTTATACTTCAAGCCCCCCTACCTCTGGGCCTTTACGTTGTCAACTTCACCGCAGAAGATGAATACAGCAATAAGGTTCAGCATATCATCACCATAAATATGAATGACACTCAAAGGCCGGTGATAAATATCGTGAATCCGCCCATAACAGCCAGCTTTATGCATACGCCGGAGACAGTATATTCATCCCAAATTTCAGTAATCGGAGAGACAGACCCAGCCATAAATCTTGAGATATCGTCCTGGGATGAGACAGGCTTCACGCAGCATGACTTGCAGACCACAATGTCATCTCCAGATGAGTCTGTAGAGCTTGACACCTTTATCTTGGCTGCCCTTCCTCAAAAAAGGGACACTGTTCTATATGTGCAGGGGCACTTGGCATCAGAGATTTATGGTAAATATCTGGAACTTACAATAGATGGTGTAAGAGAACAGGAGTATCCACGCTTCAGAGTTCTGGATGCAGTAAACGCTAATATGGGCTGCCCTTTTGGTAATGACTGCACCATTACTGTGATTGATAAGGAGTTTCCACAACAAGCTAGCTCTCTGGTAAGGGTTCATATATTCACTACTGCCTATCCAACAGGCTATTTTAGGAAGACCATTGCTCTTGGCGATCAATTAAATGTGATAAAGGTAGCAACAACAGATGTAAACGGCCTTACAAGCCAGGCGTACAGGTATGTTTATTATGATTCCTCTGTGGATCTTGGTATAAACATTCTCGAACCATCCCATATAAGTTCAATTGACGGTACTACAAGGTTGGTAAATAAACAAGATTTCGAAGACAATGGCAATAAGATAATAATCGAGGTAGAGACTGAGAATTTCGCTTCAGATTGTGAAATAATACACTCAGATGAAGACAATATCGCCCCAAGATTTAAAGATGATATGGTTTCTTCCGCAGGCGGGACACACACATATGAGGTTGATGCAGACGACTGCAAGGAAAACAGCGGGAATTACTGCCTTGTAGGAGGGAATGCAGTCTACCATTACTACCACATAAACTGCACAGCAAGAGACTATCCGGAGCTTTACAGCTCCCTTTCCTTGTGCTTTAAGGTGGATATCGTGAATGACCAGACAGAAGGAAACTTATGTACTGAGCAAAGCAAGGACTATTGCAGAGGAAATCCTGATGCCGATCCATGTACCGGTCAGGATCAATGTGATGATAATGCATGTAATCCAGCCATAGACTGCGGTTGCCTTTACTACGGGGACTGCAGTGAGCAGGATTGCATAGTAGAGGATTACTGTTCAGATGGAGAATGCAACAATGAACAGGACTGCAACTGTCTTGGTTATGGGGACTGTACAGAGCAGGACTGCGAGGGTTTTGAGACAATAATATGAGAGCCAACAGGAATATTGGGATTGTACTGTTATTTCTGCTAATTATCCCAATATACGCATATGCTCAATGCTCTAAGGATTTCTGCATTGGCAATCTGGATGTTATAAATTATATACCTAACGTGACAGTAAATTTCAAGAGAGCTAGCGACAGGAGAGTCCCACTTGAATTCAAGATTATTGGAAGTGGTACTGAAGTGAGCCTTTCTGATAATGATTTTGCTTATTATAGGTACAAGGCCACAGACAGCTCACCTTTGCAGGTGGTGCCTAATATGAACAATATCGGGGACGGATGCACAAACTGCATATTTGCAAATGTCTGGAAATTTGAGTTGCTAGGAGATGAGTTGGACTCTGGTTTATATGAACTCTTCATGAGCACAATGGATGACTCAGAAAATGTCAATCCCAATATATATTCTGGCAACAAGGCATATCATTTCTACATAGATATAGATCCTCCCCTGATAAGCAATATAAAGTTGAACAATGCGGATTATGCAGGTGAGCCTATTCATATAGAGGTAGGCAACAAGATTATGCTGGAAGCCATAATAAATGATGATCTTGACAACATCCCTGAAACCAAAGTGACTGGAGCTTCCGCATCTTTGATTAGGCAGGATACGCCCTATGATAGCTATACGATGACTAATCTTGCTGGCGATAGCTACAATACGAGCATACCGATTCTCCCTGCAGGAGCTTACGAACTGCAGATAACAGCCCAGGATAATGTCTCAAATCAGGGTACCAGGAGCATAATTATCGAGGTCTCTGACAGCAGCGCCATTGGCATTGTTCTCTGGGACTTGGAGGGCGAAAATCTTAATCCAACATCCATATCGCCAACACAGATAATCGGCTATACCGGCAATAGCGGATGCGAATTAGAGGTTGTTGTGCTGAGCGAAGAACAGCCTGATCAGGCGGTCTATCATGACGTTATTCCTATATTGGGCACACCTTCAAAGCTTCTAGATACAATAGGCTTGGCATCGAGCAGCCTGATAAATCCCTGTTCCGGATTCTCCAAAGGCAGCGATAATATCTATATATCTGACAATGACCAGGATAAGATCGAAGTAGGAAACTACATAAAATTTTCCGGACATAATCTGGATTTCCTGAAAAGGTATCTAGTTACCGATATTCACAGCGGCTTTGGCCCATTCAACACAAAAGTAACATTCACTCCTGCGCTAAGGGAGTTTGTAGCTTGCTCTGAATCCTTAGATATCTACACTTCAGAATATCCGTCAGGTTGGTTTAATATTACAGTAGGCGTGGCTGAAGGCAGTAATCTAGTCTGGTTGAAGGCAAATGATTCCCGTTATCAGCAAGACATCAAGATAGTTAATTTAGACATGGATTCTAGAGCACCCCTTATAAGAAATGCTTTTCCCCAGCATGGGTCGGTGATAAATCAAAATAGGACACTTATTCAGGCAGAGCTGATTGACAATGTTACAGGTATAGACCAGGCATCAATATCAATGAACATTAGCGGACCCTGCAGCATAAATAACCTGAAGATTGAAGATCACCTTGTATTTGAAAATGATGTTGTATCTTTTGATATAGCCGATACAAGCTTCTGCAGAGGAGAATATTGGGAAGGTACCTATTCTGCTTTAGTAGGTGTAAGGGACAATCTAGGTAATAAGGCACACTTAGAATGGAGCTTTACCATCGACACAACAATTCCATCTGAACCATTTTTCACTGTGATAAATGCCTTTAACACATCTATAACCGACTGGTATTCGCATACCTTGGACAATTCATTCTCTGTTAAGTTCCCGCTTAATGAGCATATAGTGATTCAGTCTGCAAATTTCGATGGGGTGGATGTTACCAGCGACATAAGTACTGTCCATGAATATTATGACTTCAACTATGATACCGGATCCCTAACGGCTGATCAGACATATGTATTCAGGCTAACAGCCGCCCTAGATGACCAAGGGACTCTAGGCTCTCCAAAGACCTGGAGCATCAACCTTACGATAGACACAGTACCTCCTCAAATCATAGATCTGTACCAGGAAAGGGATTTTGTAAACTCACAGGACAACAGTGTAACAATAAGCATAGAGACGGACGAGGAGGCTATATGCAGGTGGAGTTCGGAAAATCTAGGGTATGATCAGATGCCTGCTGCAAATGAATTCCCATCTGCCTCCGAAGCAACAATAATGGCGACCATCAACGGCACCCATGATTACTACATCAAATGCAGAGACTATGCTTATAATATAATGTCCTCTCCAGAGATTGTAACGATAACATATGATGATACAAGGCCGCCTCTTCTGATTACCTATCCCGATGACGGAGAAGTCGTTAACACAACCTACCTTACCGTAACAGGAAGGTCTGATGTAGGCGTCGAAATAACCGGAAGAGTCATGAATTCACAATCATATGATGCCCAAAATATACTCAATACTCCGGCAGATGAGGAAGTCTCAATAAACGCACAAGCATTCCAAGAGGATACAATTTCCATTAACCTTACATCCAAATTAAGGTTAATCAACAATGATGAAACAAATTATAAGATAGTGCTCCCGGACAGCTCAAAGCAGGAACTGCCATCTGGAGAATCACTTGAGATTGAATTTGACGCGATAGGCACCTATAGTTATGGCTTAGAGTTTAGCGGCCATAGGCTGGCTTCTGAGCTTGATGTTCATGTATTGGAAGTCGACAATGATTTTTCGCTTGACCTTGAACTGCCCCTTACGGTTAATAGAATAAATGTAACGGCTAGAAATATCCAGCAAAACGTGAGGCATAAGGATTTCTTTGTCTTCTACGATGTGAAGCCTCCGACTGTTGTTCCTCTAGCGCCGGCCGCACAGACCACAGTTACAGATATCCGGCCCACTATAAGGGCTGAAATTGCTGATATCAACAGTATAGATACCGGTTCCATTATTATGAAAATCAACGGAAAGGAAGTGACTGAAAACAATGGCACATTGGGGCTTCCGCCGCCAGATGGAGGTACTGTCTCATTTACTCCATACTTCGACCTAATGGAAGGGCTGAATAATGTCCAAATTGGTGTTGCAGATGCCACAGGCAACTATAATGTGACCTCTTGGAGTTTCCGTATAGATACCCGGGCCCCTAGCGCACCATCTTGGTGGCTATGCGAAGATATCCTGATACATGAGCATGATTTCCTGTTTAATGATTCATTATGTATAGAAGTAAGGTTTAACGAAGAAGTGAACCCTGTTGCAGCTTCACATGACTTCCTTTCCACCGATCAAACAAGAAACAAAACCTATAGATATTCAGGAAGATTCCCTGAAGGAAGTGTGGAGATCTCTATTGACGTAGAGGATATGTTCGGAAATTCTGGAACATATATAAGAAATTTTGTTATCGATAAGACAGCTCCGATAATCAATGATAATACTCCCACCTCGGCCACCAACGCTAAGTCAGTCAGAATAAATGGCAAAGTTACGGAAGAAAACCTTGATACACTGAAGATAAACGGACGAAAGATAAACTATCTTCCTGATAACTCCTATTCTGAGGAATATCCTCTTATGCATGGCCTCACTTCATTTGTTATAGAGGCGACAGACAAGGCAGGCCAAAAAGCCGCCGTTGCTCTTGCGATAGAATCAGATCAGAACCCTCCCACATTCGGTGATTTTGCTGCTGTCATGGATGGCAGCATGCTGGAGATTAATTTCACTGCTAGTGAAGCTCTGGCAGCAGAACCATCAGTAAAAATCAAAGGACTAGGGACAGCACTTCTTTCGATCAAAGATAACAACAAATACAGATATACGATGTCTATCACTGGCGAACAGTCAGGCAGTTACCAACTGAACATCTCAGGGGAAGACCTCACTGGAAATTGGGGCAGCTATCAGCAGCAGATCGGGATTGATACTATACCGCCCAAATTCGCCAATAGCTATCCCGCGGAAGGGCACATAAAGGGCGGACAAAACCAGTATGTTCATGTGTACATTGAGGGAGACTGGTCCGGTATAAACGCCTCATCCATAAGGATGAAGATAAACAATGAGCAGGTAGCATTCGATTATAATCCGATCACAGGAAAAGTTGAGTATTATAATTCCAGTATGCCCGATGGCATCTACACTGTTCTGGTGGGCGCTGAAGATAATTATCAGAATTATAACGAGATTATCTGGCAGTTTAACATACAGGCCTCTGCTTTGTACGATCCTATATTCTACCTAAATGGTGCTCAGGCAGGATATCCCAACTTTATAGGCGAAGATGGCGTAAACATATCCATATTATACAACCAGGAGGTTACCGTCGATAGCATTAAGCTGGACAGTATATCCAGGTCTGGGTTAGCGAAGATAAATGATTCATTCTACTCAATAAGATTCGATCCGATAGACGATGGGGCACATAAACTCGAAATCAATTGCCACAACAGTGATATGAACGAAAATCATGCCCATATCTTATTTACAGTAGACACAGTCCCCCCCGCTATCACAATAACAAGTCCCCAGCACAATTCGGCATCTGGAGATGTATCAGTTTTAATAGAAGGAGAATTTTTGGAGGAAAATCTGGAGAGCATAAAGATAATAGGGGATATAATAGGGGGGCAGCTCTACCTAGATGACGAAATAAACAAACCGGCAAACTCATTTGCAGCTGAAGTGCTGATAAATGGTACTGATGAGGTGGCTTCCAAAAATATTACTGCACTTATAACAGATAAGCTTGGGAGGACAAGCCAAGATAGCATAGGGATAATTTATGACAGTAGACAGCCATACCTTGTTGCCCAGATATCTCCTCTCAAGCAATACAATCTTTATGATGGGATAACTAGCCAGCCTCTCCATATATCAGGTATAACAAATATCTCGAGTCTGGTTGAAGTCTTCATTAATGGAGTTATTAAGGAGAGCACGATAGCATCCGATGGGACATTTAACTTTACTGTCCAACTTATGTCGCATAATCCAAATGAGCTGAATATAGTCTCCACAAACCAACTAGGTATAAAGAATACAATATCTAAGGCAATAATTTATGATAATATCAAACCGGATATAGTCAATCCAAGGCCCAGGGATACGACAGTCTTAACAACAAAGCCAGAGATAAAAGCAACCCTCAGCGATAACTTCGGCATAAATTCAACATCTGCCATGCTAATGCTTGACGGTTCTGTAGTTGGCATGGCCACAGGCCAATATTCAGTCACGATGACCCGCATAAGCTACGTTCCCGGAACAGATATCACAGAGGGCCAGCATGTTGTAGAGATGAATGTTTCAGATATTGCTGGCAATAATAGGCACACTAATGACTGGCAATTTGCAATAGACACTTCTGCCCCTGATTTTGATGGATTCTATCTATGCAATGATGTCCCCGTTCCAGGCTACATAAATAATACAAAACCCTGTTTCTTGGCCAAGTTCAATGAGGATGTAGAGATACTCCAGCCTGATTACTTTGTAGACATTGATGGGTCAGTTTTCAGATATGAGGTTACAGACGAAAAAGAGGAGGGAAGAGCCTATGATCTTTCAGTGACAGCCAGAAATTCAGCAGGAAAGATTGCCACCTACTCCATCCAATACATGATAGACACTTCAGCTCCAGTAGTCTCCTACATAGAAAGCGAAGATTATTCAACAGATGCATCACTGAACTTTTCGTTTGGCTTAGAATACAGCCGGGGAGCAGATGTAGTTGACTGTTATATAATGATAAACGATAGTACAGGCTCCCAAGTCCTGTTTACAGCTACAAACACACTTTTCGAACATACATGGTTCGGGGCCCAGAACAACAAGACCTATTATGCACACATCATGTGTGTGGATGCAGCTGGTAATTTTGGAGAATACCAATCAACACCACCAATAAAGGTTGATACACAGGCTCCCGTTGTAACATCTCTGCAGGATTCAGGTCTATATTCAACTGGAATGCTGAACTTTACTTTCTCAGCCTATGATATGGAGACAGAAATCGATATATGCGAGATTCAGATAGCTGATAATCTGCAGTTCCACAGTCCCAGAACAGCAGAGCTATTGCCAGGCACCCATCTATTTTCAGGGGATAATGGGGTAACATATTATGCTCGGGTAAGATGTACTGATAGGGCAGGAAATGCAGCTACCTACACAAATCCAACAGATGGTCTTATGATCGATATTTCGCCCCCCATGATACATAGCCTTATTCCTAATCCAAACTCAATAATCGGCGATAGAAAGCCTCTGGTTTTGGCCAGATATATGGACCTTCAGTCGGGAGTAGATATCCAGCAGGTCCAGCTCCTACTAGATGGGGTCGAACCGGCTTCCTACCTAATAAATATAGATAAAATTGAATATATGCCAGTTACAAACCTGACAGTATCTGACCATGAGCTGCAGCTAACCATAACAGACAATGCTGGAAACACTGTAACGGAAGTATGGAGCTTTGTTATAGATGAGTCTGCGCCCTCTTCACCATCTATACAACCAGACGGATATGTAAATAACACACCAACCATATCCATACAGTTCAGTGAGCCCGAGATAAATATGACTAAGATATCCTTAAATAAGGGTGGTGATGAGATATATAGCTGGCCCCCTATGGAAAGCAGTGCATTTGACGCTGCGATTAGTGCACCGTTGGATGATGGCTTGTATGAGGTGCTGGTGAAAGCCAGAAAGATGCTGGAGACTATGGAATGGGGTGCAGAAGGTACCTATCATGGATACTTTACAGTAGATACTACCCCCCCAGAGATAACACTTGATGCATTGCCCCAGATATCTCCTGAGTTGACGATTGCTGTAAGTGGCTCCTGTTCAGATAACACTGGATTGGGGGATAATGATGTTTATATCTATGAAGATGATTTGGATAATCTGCTTGGCTGGTCCAGTTGTTCAGGGGGATCCTTTTCCACAAATGTGCAGCTGAACGAGCCCGATGGAAATAAGACAATAATAGCAGTTATAGAGGACCTGGCAGGTAACGTTAACAGTGCAACAGAAATGACATTACTGGATAGGAGGATACCCAGCATTTCCATCCTAGACATAATAAATAATGATATACAATACAACCCATCAGATAGCTATTACAAAACAAATGACGAGACTATCACAATAGTGGGGGCACACAGCTATGCTGAACTAGGGATAAATGTAGATATAAATGGTATCGACAAGTCAGCATTTATTGAAAAGGGTCCTGAACACTTTAATATAACCGTTGATCTCCCACTCTTTCACGGCCAAGAAGTGAGAAACAATATAACCATAACAGGAACCGGAAGGAATCAGAAGACTTCTAGCAGCAGCATAATAATATCGACAGACTTAAAAGGACCGGAGATTGTTGGCTTTCATCCGGAAACATATGCGACTTCTGATAGGACACCAACCATAGAAATTCAGACAGACGAATCAGCTGCCTGTACTTTAGATTATACACCGAGTTCTGGCCTGCCAGACTCTGTAGAGTTTACATCTTCAGATGGACTTGTTCATTCGTCCACCATAAGGTTCGGACTGCCAACGGCTTATGTTGAGGCAGGTATAGAATCCGCCGTTATTATAGCCTGTCAGGACAGTTTCGGCAATATGATGAACCATACAATAATACTAAATGTTGATATTGTCGCACCTACAATAATAGACATAACTCAGACAAGAAGCAACTATGAGCTGGCTGGATCGACAGCCACTTCGAGAACATATATGTTATATGAGGACCCAAGGACTAAACTAAATATATTGACAAACGAATCCACCATATGCAAATATGATGATTTACACACTAACTTCACACTCATGGAAAACCGGTTTGGGGATCAATACGTATCTGAACACCTGAACCAGCAGGATTTAATACTTGAGGAAGGTCTGAACACCTATTATATAGCATGTGCGGATAAGGCAGCTAATGTTGCTGCTACTTGGACCGTAAACCTCCATTATATGCCTATTGTATCTGTTATCATCATGAGTCCAACTATATCTGAATATATATTTGAGGAGAACCCTGTTATGTCATTCCTTACCAACAAAATGTCCCGATGCTCAATATCCTCAGATCAGGACATTTATCTGTATGATAATAGTTCTGTTGTTGCTAATTTTATAGCCACAGATGAAGGTAGCTTTTTCAGGCATACAGCAAGGCTGTCTGCATCACAGACAGCTCTTGAAGGACTGCCAGATAAGACTACCTACACAATCACTGTCGAATGTGAACCTCTGCAGCCGGATGTCGAGCCGAATTCATTTAATCTAGTATTTACAAGCTGGTACGAAGGACCGAACGCAACTGAAATAACTATAATATGAAAGCAAAAAAGACTATTCCACTAGTAATAATGTTATTAATAGCAGCAGCAGCTCTGGCAGTTGGACCCCATCCTTTCATAACTGTTTTCTTCGATTTCCCAATTAACATTACTGCGGGCTCTCCTGTATATATAGCCAATATCACCAATACTACAAATGAAATACCCTTAGCAAATCCCCATCTCTCGGCTGATAAGAAGGTTCTTAGCTTTGAGCCCGCAACTGTGCTTTCTGAAGGGGCTTACACCTTTTCAATTACAGCAAAAGGCATAAATAATATTTGGGGTCCGGTAGTAGAGGAAGGCTTCACAGTTGCAAGAAGGGACATAAATATCACCCTGATTTCTCCTGAATTCGGTGTTTCCTCCTATTCACCGTTTAACCTTACCATAGAGACAGATGCAGCAGCTGAATGCCGGTATGGCTATCTATACCCCGTATATAGTTCTTTGCCTTTTGCCTTCAATACAACAGGGATGATCTTGCATAGCCAGCCTGGTTTTAGCCAGGAAGGAGCCTTATATGTTGGCTGCAAGGATGATTTCGATGAGATATACTACAAAAGATATATCATACTTGTTGACAATTCAAAGCCCAATATAGTTTATCATCATGCAGATGATGTATTTGAATATGAGGACCCTATACAGAAAATACTAAAGACGGTACTGGTTGTGCAGACAGATGAAGACAGTGTATGCCGCTATCATAGGCTAGCTAATCAGGGCTACGAGAATATGTCCGATTTTGACGATGAAAATGAGCTGCAGGAAGATGCTTACTCGCTGATTCACACCAAGAACCTTACTGATCTTATGGATGGGCGTGTGAATAACTATTATGTCAGGTGCAAGAATAAGGCAGGCCTTGTTTCAGATGAAGCCCAAATTTCATTCAATGTTAATACTAACGCACCTTCAACCCTTACCATAAATTATCCCACCAGATATGTAGCGGATCAGACCCCCTCTTTGAATATAACCACAAACAGAAATTCCTTGTGCAGATATTCAGAGAATTCAGATATGGGCAGTTCCGTGGACCTTCCTCCTCCCACAAGAATAGGCAACTATTATGAGCATATTTATCCTGCCATAGGAACCTTCACAAACGGAACATATACTTATCATGCAGAATGTGTGTTTTCTATAGGGGGGACGATAAAGCAGGCTTTTACCTTCACACTGGATACCACGCCCCCTGAAATGCTGTATGTTAACACCACTAGTCCTCTAAACGATTCTTCTGTAACATACAGGACAGACCAGCTATGCGGAGAATGGGAAGCTTACGATGACGAATCTGGTGTTGATTTATACGAATACCATATAATTGAAGAGGAATCAGATGAGATAATCGCTCAGGACATAACATCAAGCACTGATGGCTGCGAAGGGGGCTTGGCACTTAATGACAGCCACGAATATTATTTTGCGGTTCGGGCAAGGAATAGCCTTGGTCTATGGAGCGAGAACATGAGCAGTAGCCTGATTAAGGTTGACATCAGCAAGACCCCGGTAAGCTGCTCGAACGACCTTAAGGATGGG
The DNA here is from genome assembly GCA_964510025.1 of uncultured Methanosarcinales archaeon. Classification (GTDB taxonomy): domain Archaea; phylum Nanobdellota; class Nanobdellia; order Woesearchaeales; family DATDXC01; genus CAZDZV01. The sequence continues at coordinate 156,778 of CAZDZV010000001.1, read as the reverse complement.
GATGAGACAGATATAGACTGCGGCGGCAGCTGTGAATCATGCTCAGAAGGCAGAAACTGCTCGATAGATTCAGACTGTCTCAGCGAATTCTGCAATGCTTCTAATAAATGCCAGCCAGAATCCTGCAACGATGGCAGGAAAAACGGAGATGAGACAGATATTGACTGCGGAGGATCATGCCCAGACTGTTCCATAGGGGACGACTGTGACGATGACTCAGACTGTGATTCTAGGAACTGTGACTCATCTACAAAGAAATGTGTGGAGCAGCGAGATAGCTGTACAAACAGCAGGCTGGATCCCGATGAGACAGATATAGACTGCGGCGGCAACTGCCAGAGATGTAGTGTTGGTAGGAAATGCGATACAGATGATGACTGTGTCCTGTCTGCTGAATGCAAGGCAGTAAGCGGGATCAAAAAATGCGTGCTACGGACAGTTGACAGCGACGGCGACGGCGTGATAGATGGGCAGGATAACTGCCCAAATAACGCAAACCCAGACCAGGCAGATTCAGATGGCGACGGACACGGGGACGCATGCGATTCTGATTCAGATAATGATGGGCTTCCAGATAGCTTCGAACAGCAATATTTCGACTGTAAGACTTGTGCGGACCCCAACCAGGATTTTGATGAGGACGGGCTGACAAACAAGGAAGAGTATCAAAGCGGTACAAATCCAACCAAAGCAGATACAGATTCAGATGGATTTAGCGATAGTGAAGAGCTGTATGAGGGAACCGATCCTTTAGATCCGGCTTCAAAGCCTTCAAAGTCAAAACCTTTCCGGATGATTATGATAATTTTGCTGGTTTTGGCCCTGGCAGGAGGAGCTGCTTTCCTGATTTATAAGTATGGGGGGGATCTTTTTAAGAAAGAGAAGCCAATGCCCCCTCCTACCAGCCCATCACAGCCATTGCATCCTGCAAAACCATCACCTAAGATGCCTTATTTAGCCAGGAAACGAAGGCCAAAAAAGAAGACAGAGGAGCGGAAAGATATATTCGGAGCCTTCAGTGAGAAGAAACCGACATCAAAAGCTCCAGAACCGAAAGAAGCGAAGAAAGAACCCCAGGAAAAAGAAAAAACTGCTAAAAAGGAGCCTAAAAAGAAAACCAAGAAGGCAAAAAAGAAAAAAACTGAAGTTTTCTCCAAGCTGAAGAAAATAACAGAAGAAAATGCTAAAAAAGGCGCATTTGAAAAACTTTCAAAAATAAGCCCAAAAAAGAAAAAAGATATTGATACTGTAAAAGAAAAGCTCAAAGGAGTGTAAATTGGTTTCTAGAAAATCACAGATACACAGCCAAATTTTTATCTATATACTTTCAATTATTCTCGTTGCTATAATCTTTTTTTACGGATACAAAGCCATTGATTATTTCATAAATAGGGCGGATGAAGTATCTGATGTAAAGTTTAGGACTGACCTAGAGTCTGCAATCCGGATCATCAGCCCAGACTACGGCAGCGTTAAGCGCATGGAATTCATCTTGCCAAACAGATATTCTGAGATCTGTTTTGTCGATTCTGATGTTGACAGCTCCGCTGAGATTCCGGAAGCCCATATAATGGTAAGGGATATGGTGGATTCAGGCGTAAAGGAAAATGCGTTCTTTATGACAGACAAAATCGAGGATTCCGTATATGTGGGGAACATCGAGGTTGAGGATGACTATATCTGCATAAAGGCACTGCAGGGCAGACTTAGGCTGGAGCTTAAAGGTCTTGGTGATAGGGCAGAGATAAAATCATGGAATATGACTATCTAAGATGTCAAAAAAAGCAGCAATCGAGGTGCAGTTCAACTGGATATTTATCATAATAGCCGGAGCTCTTATCCTGCTTTTCTTTATTTCTATAGTGACCAAGCAGAAAGCGATATCAGACACCAGGATAAGCTCAACAATCTTGGTTGATCTTGAGACAATACTGACCGGTGCGAAGGTAAGTACAGGTACAGTCAATCTGATAAAGATACCAAGCTCAGAAATAAGGTTTGAATGCAATAATTATCGTATAAAGGATGTCAATATACCTGTTAGGGACAAGATAATCTTTTCGCCCGACATACTGAAAGGGGTAAATCTTATAACATGGGCCCTGGATTGGAATATGCCTTACTGGATCACCAATTTTCTTTATGTTACCAGCCCTGAGGTAAGATATATAATTGTCAATGATACAGGATCTGATTTTGCAGAGACTATTTATGACAGCTGGCTTCCAGAAGAGATAGGCAAGGAATTTGTGAATGCCGGGGCAGATGTCGCTGACAAGAACAACTACAGGGTAAAATACGTTTTCGTGAATCAAAACCCAGCTAGCCTGGGTGACCCGATGCTAAATGGGATAAGAAGGATGGATAATGAGCATGTTACGGCCATCAATATAAGCCCCGATCCGACAAGGAATAAAGGGATGATATCCTTCTTTGAAAAATCGGGAAGCACATGGCAGCTGAAAGGCACTACCCCTTACCTAGGTAGAGAATCATTGATCGGAGCAATATTTTCGCACGATATTGAAATGTATAACTGTTCAATGAAGAAAGCATTTGAAAAGCTGGCTATTGTTACCGACATTTACCTTAACAGGTCAAAGGAGCTCGTAGAATTTTATGGGGCAGCACAGTGCTCAGTTCCGCACACAAGCGCAGTAGCTGATTTGCAGGTTATGTCAGATTCTTCAGACTTCAATAAAGATGATATCGACCAGGTCTATGATGCAATTTATTGGACAGATGGCTTGAATCACAATAATGGCATTGCCAAGCTGTATTCATGCGTACTTATATATTAAAATGAAGGCACAGTTACAAATGGGCGAGACGATAGCTATTCTTCTTATTTTTTTCCTGTTTGTCTCATTTGGTCTGATCTTCTATACAAAGGTAATGGAAGGGGGCATCGATCGGAAAAATATGGAGAGGCTCGAGTTGGAAGCAATTCAGATTTCCCAGAGAACATCATTTATGGCTGAACTCCAGTGCTCAGCTGACAATGTGAGGAAAGACAACTGTATAGACCTGTTGAAATTGAGTCCCGCAAGCCAGATCATAAAAGACAATCCTTTTGTCTATCATGATGCCTTTGGCTTCAGTGAGATAATGATCTATGAGATATTCCCTGCAGACAGGCAATGGGTTTTATACAATAGAACACCGGATATATGGTTTAATAGGATCTCTACCTTTATTCCCATAGCTTTGATGAATTCCACAGAAAAGAGCTTCTACTTCGGGTTAATGGGGGTAAATGTATACCAACAATGAGCAGAAAGTCACAGATGGAGATGCTGGGATTGGCGCTAATAGTCATACTCATATCCATAGCCATGCTTTTTGTGGTAAGGTTTGTGATTATGGAGCAGCCAGAGGAGCATAAAAAGCAATACGCTGAAACAGAGCTCGCCAGTAATTTTGTGAGTACTCTGCTTAAGACTACAAATCCTTACTGCAAGGATCTGGATTTCACGAGAATTTTTCAGGATGTAGCTGAAGGCAAAGCATCTTTCCTCCAGTGCAACGCTTTTGACGATACTAACGAGAGCCTTCATAAATATCTTACAGCGATGCTGGACGACACTTTCGGTTCAAGGAACATCGGCTATGAATTCACTGCAATAACAAACAAGGTTGGCGCCGTGCCCATCTATCGCAGGGGCAACTGCAGCGGGCAAAGGACATCAAAGCAGTTCCCAATACCGGTTGATGCGAGCGGTCAGACTATTCTTTACATCACCTTAGATATCTGCACATAATAGAAACCTTTTTTAAGGACAAAAACAAAGGTTCTGTTGAAAATGAATTCAGCCGCAAAAACACAATGGACAGCCTTGCTTATGATAATAATTGCCGTTATAGTTGGATTCTGCCTCTATCTGATAATAGTCAAGATGCAGGAGCATCTTAGGATAACATGAAATCAAGAAAGGGATTTTGGGACCTGCAGACAATAATAATAGTGCTTGTCGTCTTTATCATACTGTTCTTGCTTACCAACTCTATCGCTGAGATGTTTATACATTCAGGCAGAGCCACAGCCTGTCTGCTTTCTGTTAAGGCTACAGCAAGCACAAGGGGGACACCAACAGAAGCGCTGGATCTTGAGTGTTTTACCAACTTTGTTGGCAAGCTGAAGGCAAAGGGCAGCTCCAAGGCTGAGAAAAAGGATTACATAATGCGCTGGATAGCGGATCTTATGTATGAAGCATGGTATCAGTTCGGTGAAGGCCACTATGACGTGTTTTCAGGTAGCATGGCAGAAAAGCCAGCTCATTGCTTCATTTCTGCAAAATTCAAGATGGCACCGGATTTAGCTGTCACCGAGACCGAATTCTTGGATTTTCTAAAGGAGAATCATATTAAGAGTAAGCAATCAACATATTTCGCTTTTCTGGACAGGGGGCTTATCTGGGATTTGGATGAGCAGAAAACAAGAAGGGACATGCCTGTTATTATCGTAAAGCATATGAATTTTAAGTATGTGGGAGAAGACTGGGCTGACTGGGCAGAATATTATTTGGTTAGAGGGACAGCCAAGCTGACTGACTTGGACATTTACGGCCTGTACGATATTTTTATGGAAAGCTTTGAGATTCAGCAGCCCGATCCTGCTAAATTATACCAGAACGAGGACTATGCTATTGTCTTCTTTCAGGTTAGTGATTACTACTGGAATCAGCACTGGATTAAGAAACTGATCGATGCAGGAGCAGAAGCGCTTAAAGTATATGAAAAATCAGTGCCTCCGGCAAGGGTATTTATCGCAAAATATTCAGAGGTTGCAGATCTGGGATGTGATGTGTTGCAAGGATGAACAAGCACGCCCAAGAAGACTACATAAAGGAGGGTATACTGGCGTTGATTGTACTTCTCATAGTGCTGCCCATATTTTTTCAGGCAACTAATCTTTCTGGCACCACTGCAAAAGCAGAAAGATGCTCTTCCCATGTTAAGATTGCCTCAATAGCCAAAAATCCAATAACCAGAGAATCTAGGATGGAGTTGGCTAATGCATGTCCTACAGAACAGGTGGTAGTTAGGCCAAAGGGTAAAACAGAAGATGAGATAAGAAATAATGCTCTTGATGAGATACTTTACCATCAATATATCTGTGGCTCAGAATATGGCTACTCATACGGTGAGGTTAACTGGAACCCCTTTACCCAATGGAAAGTTGACAACATTTGTGTAATCTGTTCTAATATATCTTTTGATCCAGGGTTTGGGGGGAAACAACTTGAAGGGCTGTTTACCCGCTCAACAGAATCCTTTGTTCAGGGACAAAGGACATACTATGAATTTTTCAATGGAATTAAGCCTTCAGATGAGATTCAGGATAGGCTTGCTGCAGAAAAAGAATTCATCATAGACACTAAAGAGAATTATTATATAGTATATTTAGCGACTTTTGAGAGAAGCGAGATAGGGTTCTGGAAGTGGGTGGGCGCAGGAGGAGGAGCTTTGGGAGCTGGTCTTGCCGGAAAGACTGTTCTTGCACCTTTAATGTGGGTTGGCAGGCTGGCTGTTGGCGGCAAGATGAAGATAGTGAAGATAGCTCTGATTGGTACTGGCATACTTGCAGGTGCTACAGCAGGGGATTATCTGGATGAAAATATAGGTTATTTGGACTCTGTTGCTATAATGTTAATACCCGCCGAGTCAGACTCCCTTACGGAAGTATGCAAGAATCTTGGTAAAAATCCGGATAAGGATCCATGGGAGGAAGAAATATGAAAAGAGGAGCTTGGGGATGGGAAGTTGTTGGTAAGCTAATCCTGATACTTATTATAATTCTGGTTTTGATTGTTATTGTGGGTCTTTTGGGAAACAAAACAAACCTGATTTGGGATAAGCTTAGGGAGATAGTAACCTTCGGAAGATAGAATGTTAGGCATGGACAAGACTACATCAGCAGTGGTTGTGCTTGTTTTGGTATTTATACTTGCATATACAATTGCGCCGAAGCTATATGCCTCGATTGCCCCTTTTACGGGGATAAGCAAGCAAACAGCACAGCCTGGCAGGATAAAAGCATTTGATAAGAGCGACATTATCGATGCTTTGGAACTTAGCTATATTGAAGAGGTTAGGCTTGAGCTTAATACAGAATTGAGCAATGTCAGGATGTCTAAAGAGGCTGAAGATCCTGGGCTGCAGCCTATGGGCATCCTAACTTATAAGCTTTTTAGGATGACATTTGAATATGAGGATGAGAGGGGGTTTTCTGCTATACCAGATGATTATATTGACAACATACTTGTTACCTTTAAGCTGCCTGCATGGTGGCTGAACGACAATCTGATAGAGAAGGATGATGTTCTATTGGGTGTATGGCATGATAGAAGTCATTCCTGGATAAATAACACAGCGTATTTCAAGAACACGAAAGCTGGTTACCGGTACTATACAGCAAGCTCCAGCTACCATGGCTCATTTGGGATATTTGTGGTTCTTGAATAAATATCGAAACCTTTAAATACCAATTCCTGCAGATTATAGCATAATAATTAATAAGAGGTGTTGCTGATGAAAAAAGCTCAGGGATTAAGCCTTAATGTTATTATAGTTGCAGCTATTGCGCTGATAGTGCTTATTGTTCTATGGGCCATATTTACAGGCAGGATGGGAGTTTTTACTCAGGGACTGCAGGAAGCAGAAAAAAACTGTGATGATATCTGCAAGGCAATTGGTTCAGCAAAAAAAGCCTGTGGTACAGGAGATGAGCCAATCAGGAGTGTGAGCTATCGAGATGCAAATGGGGATGTTCAGACTCTCACTTGCTGTTGTGTGGAATGACCATGAAAAAAGCTCAGGGATTAAGGTTTAAGCGTGTGTGTTGCAGAAGATGGAGCGACCTGTAGTTCCATAAATGATATGGAAGTATGCAGGGATGTAGGCTGCTCGGTTCAGGGGTCTGGTTCAGCTTCTGATCCAAATACTTGCTCAGGGACTGTTTCTTGCGCAGGAATCAGCACATCAGTTTGTGAAACGGGAAAGTACGGCGCTTATTGCAAGCTATCATGAACCCATGTATCTCTGATGTAACCTGGGCTAGGATTGCAGAAGCCATTATTTCAATAGTTATTCTTATTTTTCTTATAATAAAGCTTTTTGTTTTAAAGGAAGTTATAGACATCAGTTCTTTATATGCTGCGTTCTCATAAAAACCTTTATATATTACTTCCACCAAAATTTACCATAGGTGTTTTATTTGAAAAAAAGAGGTATTAGCCTTACTTTTAACTATATTGTTGTAGCAGCTCTGGCTTTGGTGATACTTATAGTTATGCTGGCTGTTTACACAGGTTTTATTGGAAGGTCGTCTAAAGACCTGCAGAAGCCTGCTGATGAGGCTGGCAAGGAGGCAAATGATGCAGCTTGGTGTATGCAGGCCTATATCAGGGGGCAAGACTGCATAGAAGAAGATGCTGAGAGCTGCAACGTCATTGATAAATCAGGCAGCTGCCAGCCTGCAAGAGCTGATGCCAATGGAGTTCTGGAATGCAGCGATACTATGCCGAACCATAGGATAGCCGGAAGAGTCAAGGATAAGGTTATCAAGGCTAATTCAGAAGCAAAGAGATACTGCTGCTGCCCTTAAAATGAATAATAAAGCAGAGATAGAGATATCCTTGAAGACGATCATTGGTTTTGTTCTTGTAGGCATTCTGTTCTTTGCATTTATAGGATTTTTTGTGAAGCTATGGGGCATATTCCTTAATAATCCAACACAAGCAACAACAAACTCATTCGATAATCTTGTTTACGAGCTCAATACCCTGGAGGATGGCGAAGAAAAGACTGTTCCTTTCTACGTCCAGCCAAAGCTGTATCTTAAGGTCATGTGTGATAAGAAACTGGAAAGGAAGGTGGAGAATGATATCTGTATTTGCAGGCAGAAAGAAGACTGTGAAGACCGTCTGGTAAGAGAACCGATAAAGAACTCCAAGCTCGTATCGTTGATTGCAGATAACCAATACATAGAATACGACGAAGATATAAAAGTGATGAATCTAAGGGTATATAAACTTCAGAATAAGATAGAAATACGGGCCAGCTGAAATTGAAAAATGCAAAATTGGATTTCATAGTGTCTGTTATACTAGTGATGGCTATACTCTTTGTGGGGGTAGGAATTTTCAGCTCGACAATCTGGAAAGGCGCTAGGCCCTTTCTTGGCATAACGGTATCGGAGGACACATCGGATTTTGTCTATGGCACAGGCTGTGTGGATGTGCCTGACTGCTCCATGGCAGCCCTGCAGTGCGCTGTAAACAGCATGGCGCTAGGTAAGGCTGGATGGGATATGGAGAATCCAGAAGAGTGGTGCCCTCCAGGGTATATCAAAAAGGCTAAGCCTAAAACCCCGATAGAGTCTTCTGTGGGCGCAGCATTCAGCCTTATTTCCACAGGTCTTGCTGCAGAAATACCAGATGACCTTCCATCCATATCACTCTCAACCAGCAAAGAAAAGGCTATAGACCAGCTGGTGGAGGCCACGAAAGCCTGCTGGAGAGAATTTACAGCAAACCGGAAGCAGAATGTCTTGTGCAGTAGGGTGTCAATACCATCAGGAGCAGCATGGACCATAAAACAAGGAGAATTCAGGACTCAGTTGGATAATTCCGGCAAGCTTGGAGATGATTTAGCCGGAAGAAATATATGGATTGGCTATGCAGGTGAGCAATTTGAATGGCAGTTGGGCAAATTGACCCGATCTACAGGTGATTTCTACATCTGCGCAGATAACGCAGCAGGAGATGAGATATTTCTTACAAAAAAAGCTTCAAAATGCCCTCTTGAAAATAATAAAGGCACCAGATTCAGCAATGTCAGGTTGAACGAAAATGAACTAGAAGTAAAGAAAAAAACTCTTGATAAGGATAAATCACAAACGATCAGGCAGCTTGCAGAATCAACTGTGGCTTGCTGGACGAAATTTAAAAGAAACCTTGATGAAAATATCCTATGCGAGGAGTTTAGCGTTCCATCTGAGTTCGAAGGCACATTAACTGAAGGAGAGTTCCAGGAAGCGCTATCAGAATATTCAGACCTCGGGGGAGATATTGCTGGAACAGTATCATGGGGATTTGCAGCTAATAACTATAACTGGAAGCTGGGGGAGATCCGGAAAGGAATGCTTTCTAAGATATATATATGTGCTACCGCAGAAACGACGCCAGACAGCATACTTCTGACTGACAGCATTGTGGACTGCAAACTAGAGCCTTCAATAAGTCCATTAGGTTTTACAGCCTGTACTGGTGTCCTGTATGGGGATACGTGCGTAGAATGCTCTGAGGGGCTGTCGGATTCTAAGCTGGAAACATTCAGGGGGGATGACGATAAGACCCTGACAATAGACAAGGCGCTGTTTCTGCTTGCAAAAAAATCAAATGACTGCTGGAACAAGTTCGAGCTTTATGACAAGAAAAATGTCCTTTGCTCCAAGTTTTCGGTGCCAGCTGACTTTGAAGGGACCATTACCAAAGACAGCTATAAGAGGGCGCTGGAAAGATCCTCAGATCTCGGCAAAGACCTGGCTGGGGCCGGTTGGCTGGATGCGGAAAACTTTGTATGGAAGGTTGGAGAACTAACCAAGGAATCACAATTTCATCTCTGTGCGTCAAATTCATATACGCCAGACAGCATTGTCGTTACAGGAAACCCGGAAAAGGACTGCAAGATTAAATCCATATCTTCCAAATTTTCCTGCAAGATAACCCAGTTCCATCTTCCACAATATGATCTTGAAGAAAATCTTATTGAGCATTTTGTGCAGGGCATAGGGGACCCATACTATATAGCTTATTTTGAGAAATTTCCAGAAGGAGAAGAGGCATACTGGCAGTCCGACTATTTTAGCTGGAACATCCCCGTCATCTTAGCTTCAGGAGCAATAAATTTTGCTATGGGTCCGGGAGGAGGATTAAAGAATGTTGTTAAGGAGCATTTCGCGAAAGAGGGTACAAAAAGGCTGTCAAAAGAGACTTTGAAGGCAGCCTGGGCTCACGGTACATCTCAGATGCTTTTGGTGAGTACCATAAAGCGCTTTATCGGTTGGGCAAGAGGAAATACAGCCCAGAATCTAATGAAGAAAAAGCTTTTGGAGGCTGTCTTGACAAATATCGATGATGATTTCCTGGCTAAGCTTTCAAAATCCCAGATTGATGAGCTTGTGGAAGAAGCAGGAAAATTGGTTGCCAGGGATGGTTCTGTCTCAAGGACAGCTTTGGAGCAGGTGATAGGCGCAACATTGGCAAAACACGGAGAGCAGCTGGTAGACTCAAGCGATGTGTTCGCTAGAAGACTTTTGGATTTTGCAGAGCCAGAGGATATAATAGAAGCAGTGGGCTATGAAAGAATCAGAAATATCATCGGCGGTTCCATGAATAGGGAAAGGATCAGGCAAGCGCTTAGAAATTCAGAAAATCTTGACAAGGTTATAGCTTCTATGAGCGAAACTTCGATAAGAAGGGCAGCCAAAGCATCCACCCGGCATCTGTCTGGGCAGGTTACCACTCAGATAGGAAAGGAAATAATTGACAAAGTGGATGATGTCGCGTTATTAACCGGAAAGCTGACTAGGGCCCAGATGAAGCTTCTGAGAAGACGTGAAGCAGTTGAAGCATTTATGGCTTCTTTTAGGGGATCAGATGCTGCTGTTGCAAGGCAGTTAAGGAACCAGCTATCTAAAAAAAGCCTGAAAGTGGTGGAATCATTATCTGAGCTTCCGGAGCTCGCACAGTCAAATCTTCTCAAGGCAACAGCAGAAACCCTGGATTCAATCCCAAGAAAAACATTGAGGCAGATGATGGATGCAATGGACAAGCTTAGCGCCGGTGAGCTATCAGGATATCATCGCATAATGGAAAGAGCCCTGCCAGCTGCAGCAGGATTGTATTTTATCAGTGATGCAGCTCTGGATGGTGACTTTGAAGGTTCTGACATTGCTCAGATTGGCTTTGGGGCAGCAGCATTAAAATATCCAAAAGGTGCAGTCAGCCTTCTAAGAAACCATAAACTTACAGCATTGCTAATGCTCAGCCTACCAACAATGATTATTGATCAGAAACTGGAAAGGGAGTTGCCGGTTGAAGACCATAACTTTAAGCTAAGCATGTCGCTGGCAGCAGGTTCTGAATCCAGCAAAGGAAAGGATTTTGACTATCCTATCTCAGAACAAGCGAAGAATTACCACATCGAACTTGTTAAGGACGGTTCCCAATCACCAAAAAGGTTTCACCTCGTAAGCCCATGCAAGACAGACCTCTATCTTAAGATGGAAAATTCCGAATGCAGGCTGGCTAAGGATGTAAGCCAGTATGACATATGGGACTTCGGGCAGGGGCCTGTACCTGTAAAGTCCTCCACAGTAGACTACACAATCGATGAATTGGCTGCTGTTAAGAAAATCCAGACCTTGAAGCAAGATATTGAAAAGAAAAAAAAGGAAATGTCTGGAAATGACCCTTCAGGCATGCCTACTGATTTCTATGTTAGCCCCTACGAGGAAGAAGGAATATATTTTAGGGAAAACTGGGATTGGGTTGATGGTAGCGATGTGAATGGGAATCCAGACTGGCAATACAAGCTTGATAGTGGGGCACTTATTGGATTAGACGAAAATAAGGAGCTATGGATGCACAACTCATTTCTGAATGTCTGGCAGAGGTTTCCCTTCAGATACGAACCTCAATACAGATATCATTGGACGGGAAAAGACTGGATTAAGAGGGATTCAGAAGGGTATTTTATCGGTCGTGAGCAAAATCCAGCAAGCGCAGATTTCCATAAAGATGCCAGGATGCCTTATTCTTGGTACCTCGGAAAGTTAAATAGAAAGACCCAGACTTCATCTGTGGATCAGGAGATACATAATGCGCAGATAGATATATTGACGGAAAATATTAGAAGGTATAAGGCTGATTTTTATGACCGTAATTTAGGAAGATACGCCAGCAGCCCCTATGAGGAAGAGGAATTCTATGATAAATTTCAGTGGCAATGGATAGACGCAGAGGACGTTAAAGGTTATCCTGGCTGGAAATACAAGCTGGATAATGGAGACATTCTTGCTTTAGACGCAAAAAAGGACATGTGGAGATATAATTCAGCGCTGGGACTATGGGCACCAATGCCCAAATATGAGAATTATGTAGATGAGAACGGCAAATATAATAAGCCAGGCTATACTTACCTATGGACAGGTACAACACTTCTAGCTAGAGATAGCAGGGGCTGGGTTATAGGGAAGACAGGACTGGACAGTTATGGAAATATCCCACATATGGGCTATTTTTGGTATGCAGAAACAATGAAAGACAATTCAGGTTCTGAAGATCATCCCGAATTCCGGATACTGGAAAAATTACAGAAAGCGAGAGAAGCGACAGAAAAATGCAATCCAGGATATGACGAATCTTTTTTTATGTACTGTTGCGAATATGACTATACAAATTCAAATCCTACAGAGTATCAACTGGTTGCTGATGGGGGCGCATGCGAGGATATAGGTCATTTCGAGGATGATGTGTTTATTGCAGAATCCGGTCCAGTCTATATTACTGATGCACGTGCAGAACTCGTAGAGCTGCAAAAATGCGGAGTTAAATCCAGGATCAAGGATTATGGGGCGTGCACAGAGGCAATAGAACTCTACAATGATATACTATACGAAGACCGGCTTGAGTCTGAATACAGGGATAGAAGGAGAACAGCAGACGCAAGGCTCAATGACAATTCCAAGTACTATGATGCATACTACGAAGACATATTTTCCGGCTATGATGAAGAAACCCAGAACGCACTGTTGGAGGCAGAAGAGTCATTGTTGAATATTTATAGGAGCGCACTGTCATCAGAAGAGCTCTTCAGGATGCTTGGTAAATCAACACAGGACCAGGCGGTCTATCGCTATAAGGATGAGTCTGGAAATTATAAAAGCCTTGCTTTCAAATACGGTCAGCATCACTATGCAGATATTAGCACATGGGAAGGTGTAAATAGCCATCCAGACTGCAAAGGGAAGGAGTGGGAGTGCAAGATGGAAGCGCTATGGCGCACAGGTAAATTTGGCACAACCAATAAAGCCCACAAGAATGGGGCGATGCTTGATGCTTTTCACGCCTTCTTGGATGCAAACGTATTGGGGAACCCTTCTTTTGAGTTTCTGATGGATTATGTGCCTTTTGACCGGACACCCGGCCAGAAGAACAAAAACCCCAATTATTATCAATGGCAGTACCAGTGGACATCAGCTGACATTGCAATGTATCTGCAGTACAGGGTCAAGGACTGCCAGGAAATCTCTTACATCGTGCAGACAATTCCATTATTTTACAAATGGTACGGCTTTGACAATCCAGATGAGATGTCATCTTTTGTCTCAGGCTGTATCGACCCAAAATCCTCAAACATCATATTCCCAATCTATCTGGAGCAGAAGAAGGTGCCCCACTACTCAGGCTTTAGGCCGCGATGGACATCTCCTGAGGCCTTCGACAATTATGTTATCCCAGAATTAAGAAGAATAGAAGCAGACAAAAACTTCGGGGATGACGATTTCCTGGAGCTTTTTGCCAAAAAAAGATTCTATCAGGCAAGGGCAGATGCTCTGGCAAAATCACGGAATGCTGCAGGTATCAGCGCTTTGATAAAAGGCCAGTATGAACAGGCCACAGAAGAGGATTTTAAGGAGTATGAAAAAATATCTAATCTGCTGCAAAAAAAGTTTGATGGCATAATTAATGTTGCAGATTCTACAAAAATATGCCAGAAACCGGAATCAGAATTCTGGGATGTTACAATGAAGGACAGGTTTTGGGATAAGCCGCTTATGTATACCCCTCAGTCTATAAGGGCAATACCTGACATGTTTCCATATCAGGATGAGGAGTTCAACTACTGCTTTTCAAGTCCAAGATCAGCCGCATCTCAGGCAGCATACTGGGGCGCAATGGCAAGCGCTGTTTTTCTGGACCCGGTAGTTGCTTCTATTGCAGGATTCATGACTGGTGATGCAATCATCGCACCCAGGATTGCGCTCGCCGCAAAAGCAATGGTGGAGGCAGCAGCTATTGAATGGGCAGAAGACCAGAGAAGCTGGCCCAACCATGATCTGCAAGGGATAAAGGAAGAAGAAGAGGAAGAAACTTCGGAGTATAGCAGTATGGACCTATATCCTGGAACATCAGGCTTCTTTGTGCAGTAATTAGACAATCCTCACAACAGTCAAGCCTTCTGTTATGGCGTCTTCAATATGCTTTTTAGTGAAATTGCCAACTGTAACCCCGCCTTCATGCCTGTAGAAATCTTCGCTAAATCTTGCCCTGCTATCCTCAACCTTGTCCATATAAATTCCTTTGGACATCTCACTGAACACGAACTCCCTGAAATATTCATAGTCCTGTCCCCATACGATGTTGGTCTGACCTACAAGGTCCTTCCAGTCCTGGTCAAGGAATATATAAGTTGTCACCTTGTTGTCTTCTATTTTTTCAAACATAGTGGCTTCCACAACACCATTTCCAGGCTCTAAGTTCGGACCAATCCGCATGAGAACCTGATTGCCTTCAATGTAGTATTCATTGAAATAGTGCCCGCTATAGAGAGCATCAAAACCAAAGACAGTATCGATAAACCCATCATGCCACTGTTGCCCACCTGCTTCATCTATGTAGCTTGCTCCTTCAGTAGCTTCTGTGACATTTACTGTCACAACATCCTGATTGATCTCAATCCAGTCAGCTGGTTCTTCGCTGTATTCCTGAGCGGAATAATCTTGATAAGGCGAACTGAGTATGTTTATTATCAGATAAATTACAAAAGCTACAGCCAGGGCCCCTAACATCAATAACCACCACTTTTTTTTCATATATATGATATAATATGATTTATTTAAATATTTTATTGTTTAAGCAAAAAAACTGCCAGACCGATAGACATGAGGAAGAGGATATGCTCGGATAAGGAATTTACTCTGATAGGCCCCCGTAAATTTGCGTTTGTGAGGGGATATAAGGGCCTTATCCCTTTTACACTCAGTCCATCCAATAGAAGATGAGACAAGTAGCCCATAGAAACGCCTAGCGCAATCTCACTGAGACCCAAAAGGAAAAATAAGAAATATAATCCCGCAGGTATAAAGACGCTGTGAATAAACCCCCTGTGCTTAAAGAGGATGCTGATGATAACCGATGCAGGCCATGTTTTCCTGCCTGTCTTTGAATTGTCCCTGTCTATATCAGGTATCAATGAAGACAAAAAGAAAAAGACCACAAACCAGAAAGGCAGCTCCATAAACTTCGTGAGGATCGTGATGATCAATAGGCTGAAGGCTAGATGTGTTCTAGACAGCATCTTGACTTGCAGACTGCATCCTGTCTATCTCTTTTTGGGGATCAGGAGTTGGATTGACCTGCCGTGCCATCAATTCTAGCCTGTCAAACATCTCATTCTTGTTGACTCTCCCTTGGACCTTGATTTGTTCGCCAAGAAGATCATTCTTTATCTTTTCGAACCCTTCAGAATTTTCCCTTATAGCCAGCACATTATCGGGCCCCATCTTCAGAAGACTGTCGACGTTATTTCTGAAAAAAACAGTCCTTATGGTTTCAGTGCCATCGTCAAGTATTAGGTTGAGTACATAGGAATAGTTTGGATTGACCTTGTTATGTGTATCACAAACAAAGCTGTCCTCTCTTTTCCTCGCCCTTTTGCCGCACTTAGGACATACTTCAAAGAATCTTAGGTCAAATACTTGGACAATGGTGGCAAATACCTCAACATTGATATCGTTCTCTGTCAGCTCTTTTATGTTCTTTCTAGAAGATGCAGAGGCTTTCACTTCACCTACAGATTCACCATCGGGATTGATCATCAGCTTGCTTCTGTCGTTCATATGTATCTCTTTAAATCCCCTGTTTTCCCGCACATAGCCGCTGATTACTTTAACGATATCGCCTTCCTTGGCTTTTTCCAGAATATTTGTCTGGTCTCCCCACAGCACTACTCGGATGCTGCCTGTCTCATCAGCGATCAATATTGATCCAACCTTTCCTAGGCTTCCATCCTTTCTTTGAAACTCGCTGATATTGTTCTTTCTTTGGATCTTGCCTACTGTCTCGACATCTCTCATCCCTGCTAAGATATTTTTTATTTGCAGTTTGCCACCTGTCTGCTCGAAAAGCTTTATCCCCAGCTCATTTGCCACTATGTGGGCAGCGCCTTCCTTTGATATCAAGCCCGACAGCAAATCAAGTTTCTCATCTATCTTAGAATTTATTTCAGCCTCTGATAGGCTGGATTTTTCCTGTATCTTCTGTATAATATCTGTTAAAGGCATCTTGAACATATAACCACCTTAGAACTGGCTAATACATATTATTTATATATATTTGTGTTTTTCAAAATAGATTTCAGTTGACTTTTATTTTAAGTGGTTTTAATCCTTTCTTATACTGGTTTCCCTGATCATCAAATGCAGTGACGATAAAATAATACTCGGAGCCTTTCGTAAGGACTGTTGAGTCTATTTGAAGTTCTTCACTGTTCACAGTTGCTACCAGGGCCGCATCATGAGCAGTTTCCTCAAAATAACTGTCCTTAGCATATACATGATAGCCAGCTAGATCCGTAATCTCTGTATTGTCCATGTTCAGGATAGGCTTTTTCCAGGATAAGATCATGCTAGTTTGGTCAATTACAATCCCTGATACAGTTGCAGGAGGCATATCATCTATAGAACAGGCAACTGCAGATTCGATGATTCTTCTGTCCTCATTTCCGTCATGATCTACAGCAGTCACTGCAAAGGCATAATCCTGATCATCCTCATCCAGACGCAAGGCATAGATATATTGTTTTTCCTTTTCCATATAATATAGGGTTTCAGGCTCTATCTGAAGATGCCTGTATTCAAGATTGCCGGCATCATCCAGGAAACTGAACTGAAACAATGGCACACCATGGTCTTCAGAAGGATTTTCTATATCAATATCAGCAAGCACATCACTAAATTCTTTTGTATTGCCTATGTACATTTCTTCGTTTACCAAAACCCCGGATATTTCTGATATCTCGTTGTTGGCTTTTTCATGATATATCAAATATTTCTCAACATCTGGAGCAGGGCTTGCAGACCATTGCAGCAGTACATGCTTTTCATTGAAGTAATAGTCGCTCACTTCCAGTTTTTCTATTGGCGGCGGCGCTTGGTTGTCTGCAAATACGATTGCAAAATGTATTTCCAATGGCATCTTTTCTATCCCTTCTTTTCCATATATAAAATACTCATCTTCAGGTGCAATCACCTTTATCTTGATGCTGTCTTCTTCTTTTTTCACTATATTCCAGTTCTCCATATCATCTATTCTCTCTTGTATGCAATTAGCCATCCCATTGCATTCTTCCCAAATGCTGGCAAATTTTTTCTGAGTGCCATAAAAAATGGAAAAAGTGTCTGATGCTGAGAAAAGGTTAGGTCTGGGAGCGTAAGCTCCGCATCCGCGTGTTTCCTCATTGCAGTAGTTGCTGACTACTAGAGGTGAGCTGGCTATCCCATATATTTTTTGGCCTTCCACTACTGCAAACATGACTATCATATCGTTACTCTTGCCGTAAAATACTATGCCGGGTTTCTCCTTCTCTAAGATAATAGACAGCTCATCAGTGACTTCCTCGATGATTATTTCTTTTTCAACACCGCCGTCCTTATACCCTATGGTTAAGTCTTTCTCGGCCAAATCTTGGTACGAATCTGCAAGGTCTAGCAGCTTTTTTCTTAGTTCCTCATTTTGTATGGGCTCCCATTTAGCCCTTTCATCCTCTATAGTGTACCTATATACCTCATTCAGGTCGTCTAAGAAGAATTCATAATTGTCGCTTCTGAAAATATTAAGTGTCTTTTCTTCAAATATCGAGAATTCAGCTCTGTTGCCCCCTGTCTCAACTTCCCAGGAGATTTTGCTTTCTGTGCCATCTTTTAGAGTGGGCAAATCTTCATTTTCAAGTTCTGTTACTTTAATAACATTCAGTTTTTCTTCGTCTGTCAGATCTATGGGCCCCTTATCGGCAAAATTGTCAGCTGTGTATTCAGGCAGTTTCGTCAGCAGAATATCAGCCAGACCTTCAAATACCACCGGGCTCCATTCAACTTCTGAAGAACCGAAGAGCGGATTGCTGACAACTTTAACATAGACTTTCTTTTCCCGGTCACCAAAATATAGGTTTGCTTTTTCTTTTAGATATGCATAATAGCTTCTCCTTAGTACACTTTTGTCAGGTATGCAAATCCTGCCCTTGTAGATCCATATATTGGTTCCATCATCGCTGCCGCAGCCAGGTTCTGTGTAATACCCGCCAGCCTGGCCTAGGTCGTACAAAGCTTTTCTGCTAAAGATTTCAAATGCATGGTCTGCATATAGCAAGGACTTCTCAGTTTCCATATAGGTCCTTAGCAGACCTATCTGCCTTTCGCCTATGTCATAATCGAAAGAATTCTTCTTCTTATCGAAATATACGTAAGACACCGCTAAGGCCCCTACAACTATAAAAACTAGTAAAAAACTAAAAAACTGTGCCTTTCTTTTTATATGCATTTTTGTTTTACAGGATCACACTTTCCAGTGCACTGAATGCAATTTGTCCAGACCAGCTTATAGCTGACTCTGTCGCATTTGCATAGCTCATCCTCAATACTGCACGCTTCTGCTGCAGGATTAAAGCACCATTTTCCTTCTTCTATTTTATTTACGTATACCTTTATAGTAACAGGAATAAACAACTTCTCTGGATTTTCACGCAGCGCTACCATCATATTCACATCAGCGATCATTGTTGTCCTGGATCTGCCCATCTCAAGCTTCTTATCTCCAGCCTCCAGAACCCAGCTTAGCTCTCCCCCATAGAAACTGTTTAGCACATTGGATATCTCTTCCTTTAGCTGATGGCTGTATTCTGGATCCAGATACCATAGGGATACAAGGTCTATAATCTTCATATTCCCTGCCCGGGTCCTGAATAGGTTTATTATCAGATAATTTGCGTCCTGCGTAGCAGAAACTTCACTATATCTGTTCTCTATCTTTTCCCTTTGTACAGAGAACAATACAGTGGCAAATACGATGATTAGTATAATTATTACCAATGCAATCCAGTCTATGAGCGCCGGAGCATTGCCCCATGCAGCTTTCTTGTCCATCTTAACCAGTTTGAGTTATTATCTCCACATTCAATCTTGCTCTGAAATCCTCTTCGCCTCTTACCAGGATGTATCTATTCTTCTCTGTCTTATAGTAATATTTTCTGTCAAAACTATAGATATCCCAGTCTTTGAACTTATCTTCATTGTAATATATCGCTTGTTCCTCTAAGCTTTCCAGATTGACCAGATTCAATCTCGCAGTCATGAAATCCCTATGGCCATAATCTATGCATTCATCGAGCACAGATGCGCTGAATCTAGATAAATTGACAATATTGGGATATGTCCTCTGAGTGTCCTCATCAAAATATGCAAGGCAATCCGGACTCGAAAGGATTCTTTCAATAAAGATCTCGGACCTTAAATTCTCCAGAGGGATGTCCTCATTGACCAGCATATATATAACAATGGGAATAAAGGAAAGCACAATGGCCAGAAGTATTGTATGGATGACCCTCATCATCACATCTAGGGAAGCCAATCCCTTTTTATTTCTCAAAATCATCAACTCCCTTTTTGACAGCTTCCACAATCAGATTTATCCTGTCTGCAATTTCTCCATCTTCCAAATTGGCTAATATATTGATGTTTCCTATTTCTAGCAGGATAGCTGCATGATTTTCCGGCAGAAGTGAATTTTCATAATCCTCAGGATAGATTGGTATGACAGACATTCCAGAAAAATATGAATCCATATCTTGATCAGCGATATTATTTAGGATCAAGCAGCCCAGCCTCTTGCTTCTCAGCTTGGTGTTCTCATCTGTGTTGGCTGAATAGAAGGCTTTTAGATGGTTGCCTTCATCATAGCGCCCTAAATGTATGCCTAATATGATGTCGCCCTCTTCCAGCACTTGTTCAGGTTCTGAAATCCTTTGACTGGCGCCTTCCTCACTTCTGGTTAAAAATGATTTTTCCCCAAAAGCAACCTTGAGGTTCCTGCCTACCTGGCCTACAAGCTCACCTTCTGAGACCTTGCCTTTTTGGTATCCTTCATTTTTGCTGTGTCCTGGATCGATCACTACCCTGCCTTGTGCTGCAATTGCATCAGGGCAATCAAGCGCCATAGTATTTAGCCACTTATTTTCACTTACCTGCAGATTTCTTTTCTTCTTGGAAAGGAACACACCTTTATTTAGTTCGACCGCTGCAGCAGATAACAGGCCGTTGTTTTTTGCAAAATGGTACCATTCTTTTTCTTCATCTTCATCTGATAATACCACATGATAGAGCTTCTCACCGGTGCTGGTTACTTCCTTGAATGAGGCAGTAAAATCATACTGCTCATAGTAATAGTCTGTAAAAACATCATGCGGCGAAGCATAAACAGCCCCAGCTAGAAGAGCTATGTCCCTTGCAAGATATTTTTTTTCGTAGGTGCTTTGGGAGCCCCAATAAGAGATAAATCCAGCCAGGCCAACAGCTACAACTAATATCATAAGAAAAGACCATATATTCGAGATTAGGTCATAAGACACATCCTGGGCTTTTCTGCTCCGTATCAGTTTTTGCATGATATTGTTTATAAATTGCTTATATTTAAATATGTCTAAAAATAATAAATTATATAAACTCAAGCCCCTATGGTGCATATAATGGTTTTGGAGTACCTGTATCCGCTGAAGCTTATTGAAAGAAATCCATTGTACGCTTTCTTATTAGGATTAGGCTATGCTATAATCGCCATAGGCGCTTCTGTTATACTCTTCCCCGAGGATCCTGCGCTGGTATGCGTTGCTTTCATCTCAATAATGTTCTATCCTACTATAAATTCTTTGATGAAACAGGAAGAGGAGATAGAGGCTGAAAAGGAAGAGTTTAATCTGTTGGTCTTCTTTAGGGATCACCAGTATATAATCAAGGTCTATGTAGCTGCCTTCCTCGGCATTCTTCTGGCATTTTCAATATTTGCAATCATGCTGCCTTCCTTGGCATCTAACCACATCTTCCAAAATCAGCTGGATGTCCTTTACAATCTTACTGGCAGGTCAGGGGCAGCGGCATTTAATCTGCCCTTGCTTAAGGGAATATTTTCCAATAATCTTTCAGTGCTTATCTTATGCTTCCTTACAGCCTTCTTACTTGGGGACGGTGCTATATTCCTCTTAGCCTGGAATGCTTCTGTGTGGGGGACAATATTCGGCACTATAGCTAAAAATGCAGCACTAAAGGGTGCTGCTGTAGGTTGGTCTGTCTGTAGAACCCCATTAAACTGTTTCATGTTCATCATGCTCATAGTTTTTGCTCATATGATAATAGAGGCATTTTCATATATGAGTGCTGCAACTGCAGGGGGCACCATCTCAAGGGCTTTTGTCAAGGAGCAGCTTTTTTCTACCAGGTTTAGGTATCTTCTTGTGAATACCATGATGCTGATAATATTCTCTCTTCTTGTGCTGGTCATAGGCGCAATAGTGGAGACCTTGGTGCTTACAAACTCTGATCTGTATAGGCTTATAGTACAGCAGAGCTTTTTATAGAAAAATTAATAAACAAAAGACCAAAATAAGAAGGTATACATGAATTTCGGAGGGATGATCATGAAAAGATACATTGCTATTATATCAGTATTGCTGCTGGTCCTTTTTGCTGCCTGTAAACCGACAGGCAAGGCCTACAGTTTCCCGCCTGGGGTGGAACCTACGATCTATAACGCTCTCCAGGGCATAACTTCAGACTCTGGCTATCTGGGATACAGGATAGTCCCAGGATCAACAGCCAATCCAGCAGAGGTAGCAGCTGCATCTGACCTTGCGGCATTTCTGGCAGGAGAAGCAGGGCAGGAAACACTGGTGAAATATCCTTCAGAACTCTCGCCAGATGATAATAGCCTTATTGTAATAGGTAATTCAAACATCAATTCTAAGACATTCGAGCTTATCGGTACTTGGACTCGGGAGCCGAATGAAGGAATTATCCAGCTTGTAGTGGACCAGGATGGGTATGTAAATCTTGTTATAGCAGGATCCAATTCAGATCAGACAGATATGATTATAGACAATATAATAATGAATTATGGGTCATATTCAGATGAGCTTTCTACAGACTATGTTTTAGTGAGAGATGGAGTGATTGTATCGGATGATGCACTTGTCGTAACAAGAGATCTTCCTGATACAGCTACAGTTGGTGAGCCATTTACTGTCACTCTTGATGTTGCTGTGGATCCGAGTCAGGCTCCTTCAAGTTTCGGTATACAGGAGGACTATGCTGGAACACTAAATACAGAAACAATTTCAGGATGCGAACCGCTGATGATAGAGGAGGGCAATTCCAGGATAAACTGGGCTTTTAGTGATGTTGCCTACTGTCCGCGTGAAAATGTAGTCCTGACATACGAGATAACACCCATGACATCAGGCATATCTACATTTACAGGTCTTTACGGGAAATCCCCAAATCAGGATCCAATTCTTGGTGATACGTCGATTGATGTGCAAGAAGCAGGCTGCACAGATAATGACGGAGATTTTTATTCTTTGGAAACAGATCCAGCCTCCTGCGGCAGCATATGCGGCAGTCAGGCCTGTCTAGGAGGAGATGACTGTGATGATAATGATGCCAGCACAAATCCAGGTGCTGCCGAAATCTGCGATAATGGCGTAGATGATGACTGTGATAGCCTTGTAGACTGCGATGATGCAGACTGTGAAGGAAACCCTGCATGTCTCACATGCGAGGATTCAGATAGTGACGGCGTAGACGCTTGTGATGCAGCAGGAAATCCTGTGACAGGATGCGATGATCCCTGCGACTGCGATGATGCAGATATCGAAGTATTTCCCGGGAAAACAGAGATATGTAACGGGAAGGATGATAATTGTGATGATATAGTCGATATAGATGCAGTTCCTCCAGGTGAGTGTTCTCAGGTTGGAGTGTGCTCCGGAACAACAGAAACGTGTATGGGAGCATCAGGGTGGCTTTGTGACTATGCAGCTAACAGCGAAAATTATGAAGAACAGGAAACCAGCTGTGACGAGCTGGATAATGACTGCGATGACAACATAGATGAGGGCTGTGAATGTGTTCCAGGGGTAAGCGAGCCGCAGGAATGCGGAGCAGGTATATGCAACGGCCTGCAGTATTGTGAGGAGCCTGGTTCATATGGAACCTGTCAGTATCTAGGTGTTTCGCCAGGAGAACAGGAGGAGATATGCTTCAACGGACTTGGTCCTGGTTTTGATGAAGATTGTGATGGAAATAATGATAACGGATGCTCTTCCCTAAAGGAGGTGATAGATGAGCAGAAATCGCTTTCAGTTTCTAACAAAGACATGAAAATTGCTATAGGTGCAGATGCCGATACATCTGACAATATCGGTGCCATCGAGGTTGCAGGTATAACAGGGATTCGCAATACAATAAAAGACACAGAAGCAGGGGCAGATGAATACCTTATAATTGTAGGCGGCCCCTGTGCTAACAGAAGAGCAGGAGACTTTATGGGGAAGCCATGGTCCGGCGGATCAGCCCATGCAGAATGCACAGAGGGATTTACAGATGGAGAAGGCAGGATTATCTTTGATCAAAACGGCACCACTAAGCAGATCCTGGTTGCAGGTTTTTCTGCACTGGACACCAGAAAGGCTGCAAGAGCCATCTCACGATATCTTGAATTCCAGGATGAGCTTGATCAGGGAGAAGCCTTGGTCACAGGGACAGCCCTGGATGATATAGTAGTAACATCTGTAGGGGGCGGATAAGGATGAAAAGAATATATTTCTCAGTTATTTTTATCTTGCTTGTTTTTGCAGGCTGCAAAACAACAGGCAAAGCAGCAACCTTGGACTTGCCCCCGGGACAGCTGATGTCAATTGAACGGGCAGTTGATGGAACTCAGGTTACGTTGACAGTCCAATATGACCCATCGATATCAGAAAACGAGATTGTCATCATCGCAGAAAAGGTGCCGGATTCTGTTTCATATACCCCTACTGCAAATCCTGAACCGACTTTCAGCGATGATAAGCTTATAGCATGGCTTTTTGCAAAAACACCCCCACAGACTCTTGGGCAGCTTGAGATTAGCCAGCCTATCCCTTCAACAATAACCTACCAGGTAAGCGCAACACCAGATCCAGCGCAGTTTATGGGAAAATGGGGCTTAAAGGAAGCTGATGCAGAAGGATCAATCGGAGGCGGGCAGGCCTGGGATCCATGCGCAGCTTTTAATGTTGATGGTAATGATATAATAAACCTGTGGGATGTAATAGAGTTCTTAGACCACTGGGGAGAGCCATATAATGGCCATGATGTTGTAGATCTTTGGCTTATTCTAGAGCTCCTCGATTCGTGGGAATACCAGTGTTAATTTTATTTTTTTTTACTATATTTAAGTAGTTAATATAAAAAGATTTAAATACTAAATAGTGAACACTATCCTACAGGGAGGACCATGGCATATAGACCTATTTTGGCACTTTCTGTGGCAGCTGTTTTAGCTAGTTCTTGTGCTAAACACACTACTGCGCCAATTGCTGCTGTGTCAAATACGCCGGTTATAACCCATGGTTGGACTTTTACAGGAAGAGAAAAGGGGTATGTTCATTTCCAAAATACTCAAGGAGAGACCCAAAGGGTCAGGATGGATTATCTAGAGGCAAGGTTTGGTACATCTGATCCTAATGAGCTTGATGAGATGACAGCTAAGGCGATAAGAAGGGGAAATCCTCCTGATCCAGATGAGTATGCAAGGCATATTGCCTTTGGTACGGGAAATGTTGTTCAAGAAATCAAAAGCCATTATTATTCTGCCTTAAAAGCAGAGGCCTCAGGCCGGGAATCTGAAGCCATGGTGCACTATCAGGCCATTGCTGATATAGCCAGAAGTAGCCCAACCCCGGGAAATAGATATATACATATCGATGATGCATTTTTGGCACTAGCCCAATCATCCGAACCTAATGATCTGGAGACAGCTGTTGCTAATTATCTAGGGGCAGTTGAGTTCCATGGCGACTGTTCAGATGCAGCAGTCATGAGGATTTTGCAGCTGCCAAAACCAATCGTAAGTCAGGTGATTTTAGGTTATCAGGGAAATCGAAGCATGCTCGAAACATCTGCAGTTGATATGCTTATTTCAAAATATCTTGGATCTTGTCTGTACCAAGGTATGGCAGATACCAAATCATCAGGAGCCCCTAAAATAAACAGGGGCCAGATATATATTGATCTGCTGAATCTGCTTCAGCCAAAACCTAAGCTGATCGCAGGAAGAGTAAGGAAATATCTTATGGATAGAGATTATGGCGGCAGAAGACTCCGCTCAGCAGGAATTCTTGAAACCGAACTTAGAAATGCAAGTGGCATTAGAAGGAGCATACTAAAAGCTGCCATAGACTACCTGGCAGCTCCTCAAGCATCTGTTCCAACCACCAGACGTCCTAAAGAAGCCAGGGTCAGTAAAATTCACCCACATAGGCAGGCTTTTAGGTTGGGATGGCACAGAACACCAAATTAGTCAACATAGAAGGGCATTTTCTTATTTCTCTGGCTGATATCTGACTCGCTGTAATCATAGTACCCAACATAATATGTTCCTGTGCCTGTAATAACAGCAGGGGTGTAGCTGAGTCTTGCATGATCCAGGCATTTCCCAGTGGGACAGCTCATCTCGATCTGGTCTAATAGATTTTCCGACCCATCATATATGCCTATTTTATTTTTGATACCTTCTTTTCCAGGAAAGACGTCAAACAAGAGATTATCTCCATTGATCTTTGGGAAGGGATCTATCAAAATATATGAACCTAAGTCTTCTTCTCCCACAAGGAAGAGAAAGTCAAATGACTTCCATTCGCTTTCGTCATAATCGTAAAACCTTAGGCTGTAATTTCCCCTGGCCCATTCAACTGGTAAAGAAAGCTCAGTCTCAATTCTTGCATTGCATCTTGTGCTTTCGCAGAGTCTGATCCTGGATTTGTATATAGAATTTTCTCTAAAAATCCATGCATATTTGTGGATTCCTTGCCCGCCAGGATTGAAGACGATCTTTATTGGAGAGTTTGACAAGACAAGTTTTTGCATACAAATCAGGTCAGTACAGGCCCTGGCATCTCCGATGATATCTTGCTCGATCACACCATCTTCACTGAATGTTCCGTAAATCTCATCTCCTGAATTTTCTATATAAGCCTGATAATGTATCTTTGCATTTATATTGTCCACACTGTCTGATATTACCCATCTGTTTTCATTTTCATTGAAAGAAAATACGTCATATTCCGCAGAAATTTCACTATTAATTATAGATAGGTCCTCAGGCAATGCTTCTTTTATGTATAATTCTTTTACATCTGACTGTATATCCAGGCTTACGTTTAGCCACATATCGCGAAAATCAACTATGCTCCTGCTTACTTCACTATAGCCACTTACAACACACGCTAATGCTACGATCATCCCAAGTATAATTTTTTTCTTCATGCTTCACAAGCCCAATTTAGCTTATAGCTTATCTGATCTTCATCAGTGTAGAGCGTATCCTCCTTGCTGCCCCATGTTTCAGTATGCAGATGGCAAGGATAGGATTTCACATATAAGTCATTTGTAGCACCTCTATCCACAACTATAGTGAGGATTGTAGTCTCGTCTTTTTCACAATCATCTGTTTTTATCTTGTAGCCAAGGCTGACTGTAGCTTCCTTGTTCCCCCCTACATACCATACATACTTGCATCCGTCGTTGTCAATTTCTATTTTTCGGTCTTTGGTCTTTAGTTTGGTGATTCTATCTCCTTCAGAATCAAATATTTCAAACTCTGCATCATAATGAAAGACTCCTTTTCCTCTTCCGATTTTTTCAGTTATAAGCCCAAAAACCTCTTTTTTTCCGCAAAGCTGGTTGAGTTTGCATTCACAAGCATCGCCTATCTTATTATCATCTTCATCTTCCTGGTCTTCATTTGCTACGAACAGGCAATTGTCGCACGCATCTGGTATGTTGTCTCCATCATGGTCTGGTGGTTTCTGGGTTTTTTCATTAAATATGCCTAAAAAATACGGATGGCTATAAGGGCATCTTTCAGTCCCCTGCTCTTTTGTCATATCAAAATATCTGATAGCGCCTCCTTCTCGATATAGGGCATCTTCATTGCCTGGATATGATTTATATTTGATATCCCTCATAAGCTCTATCCTATAGCCGCAAGGCGCCCTTAAAGCAGTGTTAGGGGTGTTTTTGCAGATATCCCATGTGTCTATCTCATTTGGATCTACCTTATCAGGCCAGCCATCGTCGTCGCTGTCATCATCACCAGTAGCTCCGGCTCCCTGGAGATAGGACAATATTTCAGCTTCCACAGACTGCTTGGTAGGCCTGTTTCCAGGTTCTTCTGTTGAATATTCATAGAGTGCATCTATATATATCTTGAAGATCTCTTGGATTCTCTCATCGCTGACTCCCCAATGTCCGGCATCAACATTAATGCCAAGCGCCTTTAGGTCTATCTGTATCTCCTTGCTGTCTCCTGCAAAGTCAGACCACCATTCACCCCTTCCAGATGTTATAATGTTAACCCAGAAAGGTACAGTACTTGGAATGCCTTGGCTTGCCCAGCCAGGCTTCACGCTATTGCCGTCCACAATAAATATTCCCTGCACAAAATTGTAGGTAAAGCCTTTACATTCATTCTGCATCCTATTGTCTACTTGTCTCTTTATTTCCAGAAGTGATTTGTAATTATATTTAGCTCTGCCCCCATAACTCCATCCAGCTACTATATCGATGTTGTTCGGTCCGACATCATGTTTGTATACATAGTTTCTGGTAGCATCTTCCCAGCCGATAAGCCATAGTCCGCTTGAATGAGATACAAGATCGCCCTCATAATTGCTTTGGATGTGGTCTCTTACAACATCTTGAAGCTCAGAGCTGGCCCAAAGGTCGAAATATAAAGGGAAGATATGCAAGCCTCTCCACCAGTTTACTCTTATTGGGGGGAAAGTGGGGTAAGTGGGGTAAGGGCACTCAGGTTCAGTTGCAGAATAAGCAATAGAACTCGAAAATATAGAGTAGATGATTAAAGCAGCGATAAAATAGCTGACCGTTAATATGGATGTCTCCCTCAGCTTACCTAATTTTTCCATATTGCCCTCTTTTTAGGCAATTTTAGCTTTATTACTATATAATATTTTTTATTATAAAACCTTAGCAAGAATTTCCAGAAGGAAATCCTTGCCAAGGAAAAAGAGGTGATCTTAAAACCCCAGAGAATGCTCGCAATGAGCATTCAGAGGGGAAAGAGGTGTTTAGCTGATTATGTTACCATTGTATAGTAGAACTAATATTTAAATCTTTCGATTTTGTAACCATTTTAAAGTGGTCCTAAAGACATCAACAAGCTTTATAAATTAATCTGGCTTATCCAGATGCATGTCAACAAAGGAGAAATTCAAGACAATGCATAATGTGTTTGACAATTTCTCAAACAGGACCATATTCAAGCTTATCTCTGAAGGGCATTTCGACGGCCTTGAAAGTCCAATAAGCATCGGAAAAGAAGCCAATATTTTCTCTGCAAAAAAAGGGCAGGATAGGATTATGGTTAAGATATATCGGTTAGAAACATGTGATTTCAACAGGATGTATGACTACATAAAAGAAGATCCAAGATATGCAGGGCTCAGGGGCAAAAAAAGGAAGATAATATTTGCCTGGGTTCAGCGTGAATACCGAAACCTGCTTAAGGCAAGGGCAGGAAACGTTAGCGTGCCTTTGCCGATTACGTTCAAGAACAATATTCTTCTTCTTGAATTTATAGGACGAAAAGCCGAGATTGCACCACGGCTTAAGGATAAGCCTCCAGAGGAGCCGCTCAAATTTCTTGATGACATCATCCAGAATATTGTAAGGATGTACAGGGCAGGATTGGTGCACGCTGACCTATCTTCATTCAACATACTAAATTTTGATGAAAAACCCGTTTTCATAGATTTCTCACAATGCGTGCCTATAAACAGCCCCAGAGCGCAAGAATTTCTACAGAGGGACATTAGGAATGTCCTGGCCTTCTTCCGAAAGATCAAAGTATATGATGACGAAGAAAGAATTATCAGATTGATTAACAACAAAACTTAAAAATCCAGCCATTTTCCAATTTGTCATCATGACTGAATATCGCTATGAACTGAAGATTCCTAAGGAGAGGGTAGCTGTCCTAATAGGCAAATCAGGCTCAATAAAAAAAGAGATTGAAAAGGATACGAAGACAAATATAGAGGTTGACTCAAAGGAGGGAGATATATTTGTATCAGGCGAAGAGGCCCTCGGGTTATTCTCCGCGCGTGAGATAATACAGGCCATTGGCAGGGGCTTCAATCCGGAAATCGCGCAGCTGCTCCTCAAGCCGGACTATGTCTTAGAGATAATTGAAATAAAGGAATATAGCGGAAAATCTAAAGACTCTGCCCTCAGGCTTAAAGGCAGGGTTATAGGAAAAGAAGGCAAGTCAAGAAGGCTCATCGAAGAGCTTTCTGAGTGCTACATCTCTGTTTATGGGAAGACAATATCTATCATAGGTACTGCGGAATGCGCGCCTATCGCAAAAAAATCAGTAGAGCTTCTTCTGCAGGGAAGTATGCATGCAAATGTTTATAAATTCTTGGAAAAAAAGCGAAGAGAGATGAAGAAAAAAGAGGTACAGGCATGGCAGATGAGTCACCAATAGCCTTGGAGCTGGCAAAAAAGCAGAGAGAGATAGGTGTAGCAGAATTCTTCGCCAGAAATCGGCATCTTCTCGGGTTTGACAACAAGCGGAAGGCTCTGATGACTACTATCAAGGAAGCTGTTGACAACAGCCTCGATGCCTGTGAGGATGGAAGAGTACTGCCTGAGATATCTGTGGAGCTTATTGATTTGGGCAACGATAAGTTCAGGGTCATCGTTGAAGACAATGGCCCGGGCATCGTTAAAAAGCAGATACCGCACATATTTGCAAGGCTTCTTTATGGATCTAAGTTTTTCAAGCTTAGTCAGAGCCGGGGACAGCAGGGCATAGGCATCTCAGCTTCTGTACTTTATTCCCAGCTCACTACAGGAAAGCCTTCTAAAATAACATCCAGGATAAGCGACAAAAGCAAAGCCCATTATTACGAGCTTAAGATCAACACTCAGAAGAATAAGCCGGAAATTGTCAAGGAAGAGATTGTTGAATGGAATAAACCTCACGGTACAAGAATAGAGCTTGATCTGGAAGGCTCTTATGTAGGCGGCTCACAATCGATAGATCAATATCTTAAGCAGACAGCTATTGTGAATCCGCACGTTACCATTATATACACAAATCCTAGGGCAGAACAGATAATATTCCCAAGAGCGACCGAACAGCTGCCAAAACAGACTGTTGAAATTAAGCCCCATCCATACGGGGTGGAATTGGGTTTCTTGATATCTATGCTTAAAAATACCCAAGCAAGGACATTGCAGGCTTTTCTGACCCAGGAATTTTCAAGGGTTGGGCCAGGTACCTCAAAACAGATATGTGAAAATTCAGCCCTTCTGCCCACAACAAAGCCAGCGGAGATTAACAGGGAGATGGCAGAAAGCCTATACAAAGGAATACAAAAAACAAAGATAATTGCCCCTCCGACAGACTGCATCTCCCCTATTGGGGAAGATCTTCTTGAAAAAGGCCTGAGGAAAGAGATAAACGCAGAATTTTACTGCGCAACCACAAGGCCACCATCTGTGTACAGGGGCAATCCATTCATAGTTGAAGTTGGTATTGCTTACGGAGGAGAGCTGAGCGCAGAAGATTCAGTAAAGGTATATCGTTACGCAAATAGGGTTCCTCTGCTGTATCAGCAAGGAGCTTGTGCAATATCCAGATCAGTTACAGCGACTACCTGGAGGAACTACGGCCTTAATCAGAGCAAAAATTCTTTTCCTACCGGTCCAGCCGCAATAGCAGTGCATATAGGCTCTGTTTGGGTTCCTTTTACGTCAGAAAGCAAAGAAGCTATAGCTCATTATCCCGAGATCATAAAGGAGATTAAACTAGCTCTGCAGGACTGCGGAAGAAAGCTGTCAAAATTCATCCACAAAAAAAGAAGGATACAGATAGAGGGGGCTAAGCGAAGCTATATAGAGACATATATACCCCATGTTGCCAATGCCCTCATGGAGCTTGTAGGCTATAGCAAAACAGAGGAAGAAAAGGTGGAAAAATTGCTTAGGGAGCTTCTGGAGAAGAAAAGGGGCAAGCTTGAGAAGATATCTGTCAATAATCCTTTGTATGATGAAGAATTTGCTAAGATAGGCAAGGAAAAGCAGACAAAACTTGGAGAAGGATAAGATGGCAACGTCAATTTTAAAGGAGATTAAGGATCTTGCAGAGGGAGTCTATAAGAAAATCTTGAAAAAAAAACAGCCTCAGCTGGATATGCCTCTAAGGTCACTATCAAATGTTAAATACGATCCAAAAGAAGGTTACTTGGAGTTGATAGGCAAGAAAAAAGAAAGAACCCTTACTGCAGCTACAGTGAAGACATTTGCCCAGACACTAAGGATGATGGCGCTCTCAAAACAGTTAATCAACACAGATGATATCGCATCCAAGAGAGAGGCTTATTATATCTCAAAGAATTGGGAAGAAGCCAAATTCAATGAACAGACCGAGTCAGATTCTGTTATGGATGACGTAGAAGCTATGCTTATGGTTAACAGGGAGCAGATGGGATTTATTCCTGAGGAGAAAGGCGGGGAGGTTGCCGGAAAATTAACAGTTATAGACCAGGATCCGGATACAAAAAAGCAGCTTAAGATAGACTGTACAAAGTTTGGATCAGGTGCTTATTCCATACCTATCTCAGTCGAGCATCTTAGGTTCCAGACCGACGCGAAATTTATTCTTGCTATAGAGACAGCGGGCATGTTCCAGCGTCTAGTGAAGCACAAATATTGGAAAAAAGCCAGCTGTATACTGGTTTCTATGGGCGGGGTTCCGACCAGGGCTTGTCGAAGATTTATCCGGAAACTCAGTGACGATAAGAAAATACCTGTATATGTTTTTACGGACGGCGATCCATACGGTTATTTCAACATCTACAGGACTCTGAAAGTAGGGTCCGGCAATGCAGCACACATCAATGAATATTTTTGCGTTCCAAATGCAAGCTTTTTGGGGGTTACGCCCTATGATATCGAAGATTATAAGCTGCCAACACATCAATTGAAAGATGTGGATATAAAGCGTGCCAGGGATGCGGTGAAGAACGATCCGTTTGTGCAGCATCATAAGGAATGGCAAAAAGCAATAAAAAAATTAGTGACTATGAAAGTCAGGGCCGAACAGCAGGCTTTGGCAAAATGGGGCTTAAATTACGTTATAGAAAAATATCTTCCTGATAAGATTAAGAATCCCAAGAGATTCCTACCATAAATTTTTTAAATAAATTTTTGTTTCCATGACCTATGGCAGAAGAAGTACCTAAATGCTGCGAAGGCTGTATTAATTGGGAGAAATTTGGAAAGAACTGCTGGGTATATTGGGAACGAAAGAAAAAATGTACCCAAAAAGTGACCGATGCTTCCCAAATGCCTTTACAATAAGATTTAAATATGAAACTCTTATTCTCAGCTCTATGGGCCTGTAGCTCAGTTTGGATATCCTATTGAGCGAAGCTTGTAGGAACAAAAAGAGCGGCAGCCTTCTATCCTAAGAAGTAAGCTGAAGGTCGGGAGTTCGAATCTTCCCAGGCCCGTTTTATTCCTGAATCGAGCGGTTCAAGGCATCAAAGATGGCATTTATTGGAGAAGCAAGGAGGCTAAGCTCGATCCTTTCGGCCCGTTCATTAAGATGAAGACTCTCATAAGAAAAGAAAAGAAGGAATTTGTTGAAGAACTGAAAAAGACTATAACAGCTACAAAACCAAGAAAATATCTGGTGGAAGACTTGTCCAAGGATTTTCACTGCCAGGAAGGCGTGATCGACAAGATATCTTTTGGTAAGAAAAACGGCTCAACAGTTACTACAAACCAGGATAAGGAATTCCATATACTCGATGCTGATTTCATGGATATCTATAAGAAAATTAGGAGATCCGCCCAGATAATTTCTCTTAAGGATATTGGTATGATAATCGCATATACTGGTATAAACAAGACCAGTAATGTGGTGGATGCAGGGGCAGGTTCTGGCGCGCTGGCAATTTTTCTTGCACACATATGCAAAAAGGTTTCGACCTATGAAATTAGAGAAGATTTCTACAAGGTTGCAAAAGCCAACAAGGAAAAGTTGAAAATGGAGAACTTGGTAGTCAAGCACAAGGATATAATGGAGGGCATAGACGAAAAGAATGTCGATATGATAAGCTTGGATCTTCCGGCACCCTGGAAAGCTGTTAACGTAGCTGAAAAGGCCCTCAAAGTTGGGGGATATCTGGTCAATTATTCACCTTCAATTTCACAAACTGTAGATTTGGTAAATTGTCTACAGAAAAAGGATAATTTTGTTCATCTGAATACCACAGAGATCATTAAGAGGGACTGGGAAGTGAAAGACAGAAAAATTAGGCCAATCACAACACAAAATGTCCACACCGGTTTTTTGAGTTATTTTAGGAAGATATCCTAGAAGAATCTAGAGAAAACAAACTCATCTACGTCCTTATAATAATGCCGCCTTAATGTGGTTTCATGCTTGCAGGCCATCTTCTCATAAAATTCTTGCGCCCTTTTGTTGTCAGCATGTGTCAAGATATATAATTTTCGAAGTCTATACCCAAATTTATTATATCTACTTTTAGCAGCCTTAACCAGAGCTTCAAACAACTTTTTTGCCACACCCCTTCCGCGAAATTTACCAAGAACTGCAATCCTGTCAAGTTCACACAGTCCATGCTTTGGGAGGCCATGCATCTGCCAGCTTGTCAGTCCGATTATATCTGCATTATTAACAGCAACAATATAGTTGTAGCCTTTAGCTGTTTCTTCCTTAAAGGCACGGATCCCTTCTTCTTTGCTCTTGATATTATAGCATTCTTTGAGCACATAACCTATCTTCTCTGCATCGCCCATTCTGGCTTTCCTGTATTTTATCATGTTACTCGACCGTTACGCTCTTTGCAAGATTTCTAGGTTTATCAACATTGCACCCTCTTTTTACAGCGATATAATAAGCCAATAACTGCAGGGGTATAACCGCAAGAATAGGATTCAGTATATAAGAGTTATATGGAACATATAGCGTATGATCCACCTTCTTTGGTATCTCATTGTCTCCTTTTGATGCTACAGCTATAACTATGCCTCCCCTGGATTTTATCTCCTCTATGTTGCTCAATACTTTCTTGTATGTCCTGTTATCTCTCATCGCTATTACGACAGTAGGCATATCCTTGTCTATCAGCGCTATCGGTCCATGCTTCATTTCAGCAGCAGGATAACCCTCTGCATGGATGTAAGATATCTCCTTCAGCTTCAAAGCTCCTTCTAGGGCTATTGGATAGTTGATCCCTCTTCCCAGATATAGAGCATTCTTGCCCTTGTAAAACTTTTCAGCGTGTAACTTGATATAATCTCTGTCCTCTAATACAGCCTGCATTTGTAAAGGGAGCATTCTTAGGTTCCTGATCCTGTCCCTGACATAATCCTTTGGTATAATCTCTCTGGTTTTCCCAAAATATACAGTAAGCAGATAAAGCACGATCAGCTGACAGGTAAAGGCCTTTGTGGACGCTACACCTACCTCCGGGCCAGCATGGGTATATAGAACTGAATCTGATTCTCTGGCGATTGAGCTTCCTTTAACGTTGCAGATCGCTATTATCTGCGCTCCCTTCTTTTTTGCCTCTCTTAGTGCCGCCAGGGTATCAGCAGTTTCCCCACTCTGTGAAATAGCTATAACAATTGTACCTTTATCAATTATCGGGTCCCGATACCTGAATTCTGATGCATATTCTACTTCAACGGGAATTTTAGTCAATTCTTCAATCATGAACTCACCGACAATTCCGGCATGCCAGCTGGTTCCGCAGGCTACGATTATAATTCTTTTTATATCCTTTATTTCTTTAGCTGAAAGCCCCAGTTCCTCGCCAAGATTAAGATCACCGTTTAAAATTCTTCCTTTTACAGTCTCCTCTATCGCTCGGGGTTGCTCATGAATCTCCTTTAGCATAAAATGCTTATAACCTGTCTTTTCTGCCATTTCAGCATCCCATTCTATGGTTTCAATTTTTTTCAGTTTTCTTTTTCCGCTCAGATCAAAAACCTCAACTTTGTCCTTGGTGATATCTGCGACCTCTTCATTTTCAAGATATATTATCTTATTTGTATTCTTAAGTATAGCCGGCACATCTGACGCTATATAATTTTCATTGGAGCCTAATCCTATTACTAGAGGACTTTCCTTTCTTGAAGCTATAATTCTGCCCGGCTCTTCTGAACTTATCACACCTAAGGCGTAGCTGCCTTCTACTTTCTCCAAGGCCTTTGCTACAGCTTCTTTCAGGTCTCCCTTATAAAGACTATCTATAAGGTGCACGATCACCTCTGTATCGGTGTCAGAGCTGAACCTGTAACCCTTTTTTATCAGCTTTTTCTTAAGCTCGCTATAATTTTCTATTATTCCATTATGGACGAGAGAGATTGTTTTCTCAAAATTACAGTGCGGATGAGCATTTTCCTTTGTTACCTTTCCATGTGTGGCCCATCTGCAGTGGGATATTCCAGAAGTTCCTTCCATCTCAAAGAATTTCACGCTGCTGTTGATATCTTCTATTCTACCAATATCCTTTTTTATCAAAATTCCCTCTCTGCTAATAGTTGCTATACCAGCAGAGTCATAGCCCCTATATTCGAGCCTTTTCAGGCCTTCCACCAGTATCTGAGCAGCTTTTCTCTCTCCCACATAGCCGACTATGCCGCACATATCTGTCTTAATAACTCAGGTAAATATTTAAATATTGCTATAATAGTATAATCCAATGAAGAAAGAAATAAGGGTCGTAGGCATAGATGATTCTCCTTTTGATAAATTTTCTAAGGATAAAGAGATATTTGTAATTGGGACCATATTTCGCGGCGGCTCCTGGCTGGATGGAGTGATTTCTACAAAAATAACTGTCGACGGAGATGATGCGACCTCAAGGCTGATTACCATGATTAACACCACCAAATTTAAGGCTCAGCTACAATGCATACTTCTGGACGGGATTGCTTTAGGCGGATTCAATGTAGTAGACATCAAAAAGCTCTTTGAAAAGACAGGGATCCCTGTTGTGGTGGTCATTAGAAGGAGACCAGATATCGGTAGAATCGAAAAGACTCTCTATAATCTGGGTAAGAAAAACAAAATGGAATTTATAAAGAATGCAGGTCCCCCAGTAAGGATCGGAAAGATATATGTGCAGTTTAAAGGAACGGATATTGGCAATGTGCAGGAGATTTTGAGAATCACATGCACCCGCTCCTTAATTCCTGAGCCGATCCGCTCTGCACATATTATTGCACAGGGGATTTATTTTGGAGAAAGCAGAGGGGCGGCATGACAAAATCAACAGTTTTAAATATCAAAATAAACATATGGTATTAATATGAAACTGGTTATTTGCTTATTTGTCATATGCATCTTTTGCTTACCTGCTTATGCTGGCCACAGTATTTTTGTAAAGGATTCTTTGCAGGAGGGCGAGGCAAAAGCCTACCAGACTGACAATGGCATATATGTTGTGGAATTGGTCGTGGTTTCTGGACAGTCTGCAAAATTTAGGATTAATAATAGGCTTTTGACTACATTGGAAGAGAAAGATGCAGATGCCCTACCGGATAGATCTGAACTGGTGGTTAAGAATATACTTGTAAATGATCAATATGATGAAGCAGAATATTATTTTTACGGTTCCGGGGAATCTCCTCTTGATGTTGACCTGGATCAGACATGGACTATCGAAGACTGTAATTTTGATGATATTTGTGGGGAAAATGAGACAAAAGATTTATGTTGCTACGACTGCGGATGCAGCAGTGGGTATAGATGCCTAAGAAATCGATGCATGAAGCTCACTGGCTGCATCAGCGATGAGGAATGTGCGGACGATAATCCATGTACAATCGACTTATGCGAGGAAACTTCCTGCAAATATGAGACTATCCAGGGATGCCAGCAGGGCGATGAGTGTGTATCATATGGAACAACCACAGAAACAGAGTATTGTTCAGACCAGGGATGGACCGATAGGAAACAAGCAGGAAAACAATGCTTTAATGGATATGAATGCCAGGACAGCATATGCAGGAACAATAGGTGTTATAAAAGTCCGTGGAGCCGGATTATCTGGATATCTATACCGCTTGTAATCATTTTGTCCGTTATCTTCTACGCAGGTAGAGAAGGCAGTTTCAAGCAGTTGCTTAATCGTACGAAAAAAAAGCTGTTCTGGAAATTTTAGGATACCACAATCGCAGGCTTGTAAGGAGCCGCACTCTTTGCTTTTGGACTTTCTGATTCTTCGGCAACTTTAACTTCAACATCACATTTAAATATGCTCGATATCTTATCCTTAGCTCTGCTTAAAGCATCAATCTCCTCTTCCGGGGACAATATATATTCAGGCAATTTCGCTGGATTTTTAATAGCCTTCTGCACGAATTGTGCTATCTCCTTATCATGCTTTCCATCCTTTACGTCTTTTATTATCTCACTTATATTTCTTGTTTTCTCTAATTTATCCTTGATCTTCCTAAAGACATCATATTTCCAGGCAGAAGCCATGATCAAAGTGATATTCTTCGGCTCAATGTCTGCCAGCTCTATTACAGATCTTATATCCGCCAATGTCTGATCAATGATACCTTCCTGTGCTTCTAGTGTAGTGTCGATTTTCTCTTCGTCATACTCGGGCCACTCATGATTCGATACAAAACCGTTCCTGCCAATCCTCTCCCAAAGTTCCTCACAAATATGGGGGGTGAAGGGGCTTAAAATCAAGATTAGTTTTTCAATTATATCCTGGCTTATTTTCTCCTCATTATGGATGTAATTTACGGTCTCCATTATCCTAATCAGGGCTTTGTTATAGTTGAAATTATTTATATATTCAGTCACATCCTTCACTGTTTTGTGAATCTTGGTCTCCTGAATTTTTATTTCCTTCTTAACTCTATCCTTTGTGTCAACCAGATAATAGAGCTTTTTTAGGAACCTATATGCGCCTTCGATTCCTTTGTCATCCCATTCCATATCCTTATCCGGTGCTGCGACAAAAAGCAGGAAAAAACGAGCAGTATCTATACCATACTTCTCTGAGATCTCTTCCTGCGTTACGACATTTCCCTTACTTTTGCTCATAACAACCCCATTCTTATGGAGCATGCCCTGGTTAAACAGATTTAAAGCAGGTTCATCAATTTTGACCATTCCAATATCTCGCAGAAATTTGGTGAAGAATCTGAAATATATGAGGTGCATAGTGGCATGCTCTTTTCCCCCTATGTACATGTCTATTGGCATCCAGTAGGCTGCCTTTTCAGGATTAAAAGCCTGTCTGTTGTTATTAGGATCGCAGTATCTTAGGTAATACCAGGAAGAGTCAATAAATGTGTCCATTGTATCTGTTTCTCTCTTCGCATTTCCTCCGCATTTTGGGCAATCAGTATTTACAAAATTTTCGTGCTCAATAAGGGGATTTTTGGCACTGGTGAATTTTACGTCATCCGGAAGCCTAACTGGAAGCTCGTTTTCATTTACAGCAACTGTTCCGCATTTGTCACAATAGACAATTGGAATAGGGCAGCCCCAGAATCTCTGCCTTGATATAAGCCAGTCTCTGAGTCTGTATTGTGTGGTAAATTTCCCGTAGCCTTTCTCTTGCAGAAATTTTGTTATTTCATTTATTGCGTCTATATTGTTCATTCCATCAAATTGGGCAGAATTAACCATGTTGCCGCTTCCAATATATGCCCTTGCCATTTTGTCAGCATTAAGATCGTAGTCCGGAGGGTTTATCACTACCTTTATTGGAAGATTGTATTTCTTGGCAAATTCAAAATCCCTTTGGTCATGGGCAGGAACCGCTATAATAGCGCCGGTCCCATACTCGTATAGGACAAAATTTGCTATATAAATCGGGATTTTTTCCTTTGTTACGGGGTTTATCGCATACTGTCCTATGAACATACCTTCTTTTTCTTTATCTTCCGCAGTTCTATCAAATCTATCTTGCGCCATGACTTTGCTGATGAATGCCCGGACCTTCTGCTCATATTCTGTGCCTTCCACTAGCTGCAGCACGTCTGGATGCTCCGGCGCATACACCAAAAAGGTGATTCCAAAAAATGTGTCCGGTCTTGTGGTAAAAACTGTGAGTGTTTTTTCTTTATCTACGACAGGAAAATGGATAAGGGTTCCTTTACTCTTTCCTATCCAGTTTTTCTGCATTGTCTTTACATCCTCATTCCAGTTAAGGTTAGGTATATCGTCCAGGAGCTCATCAGCGTAGGCAGTAATCTTTAAAAACCACTGGTTTAGCTCTTTAAACTCAACTTGGGTATCAGTATGCCGCCAGCATTTTCCATTATGTACCTGCTCGTTAGCCAGCACCGTATTGCACTTTGGACACCAATTCACCGTAGCTTTCCTCTTGTAGGCAAGACCCTTTTCATACATTTTGAGAAATATCCATTGGTCCCATCTGTAGTATGCAGGATCATGGGACATAATCATCCTGTTCCAGTCATAGCTTAAGCCCAGTGCTTTTTGCTGTTTCTGGAAATTCTTTATAGCTTTTTCAGTGAATATCTTCGGATGAGATTTAGCTTTTATGGCAGCATTTTCAGCAGGCAAACCAAAGCTGTCATATCCCATTGGATAGAGAACATTAAATCCCCGCATCCTCTTGAATCTGGCAAAGGCATCCCCTATGCAATAGTTGCGTGCATGCCCCATATGCAAACCAGACCCGCTGGGGTATGGGT
The DNA here is from genome assembly GCA_964510025.1 of uncultured Methanosarcinales archaeon. Taxonomy (GTDB): domain Archaea; phylum Nanobdellota; class Nanobdellia; order Woesearchaeales; family DATDXC01; genus CAZDZV01. Next base: position 116,652 of record CAZDZV010000001.1, on the reverse strand, counting down.
ACATTTCAAGAACATATAACTTATTTTTCTTAGGATCGACTTTGGTATGGAATATACCAGCATCTTCCCACCTTTTCTGCCATTTCTTCGATATTTTGTTAAAATTAACCATACCCATCTGGGAATCAGAATTCGTTTAAAATTTTTATGGTTTCGACAAGAACATCTAGACAGCTGCTTTGCATTTTAAATAGGCTGATTTCCCATAAATATTCGGACTAAGAATGCTTAACAATTAATATCTGCCGTAAAACCGTTCCATATTAGTGCAAGCATATCATCCATAAAGCCTGCAGTGCTGGATAAGGCTGCTACTAACATAATCCGCAAAGGACAATGCTTATTTTAGAATTTCTTGAAAACAGCTGCCTGATCTATCAGATCAACATGTCCCATGAACAGTGCCCTACAGCAATATCTTTCTAACCCGATATCATCTAGGGCCTTTTTTCTGTCTTCTCCCTTATCTATCTTTTCCTTGAACTTTTCCCAAAGATGGCCTACTGGTTTCCCACACGAGAAACACCTTACTGGTATAATCATATTAATCACCTATAGCTTTTTGCAACCTTTGCCCTTGCTTTACCGTGCCTGTTAGGCTTATGCGTCTCCTTTCTTCTGACATCCCCAACCAATAATGTTCTGTCATATTTTAAAAACTTATCTCTCAGTTTATTGCTCTTTGAGTAATCAACAATAGCTTTTGCTATCGCTAATCTTGCCGCATCAGCTTGGCTGGAGATGCCCCCTCCCATTACTTTTACAAATATATCAATATCATTGATTGACTTCTCTGCAAGCAAGATGGGTTCTCTTATCCTTAATCTATAAATTCTTGGTTGATACAAGTCAAGAGATACATTATTAATCTTTATTGTGCCATTTCCCTTCTTAAGTGTAGCTCTAGCAACAGCACCCTTCCTCTTGCCGGATGTAGTTATTATCTTACTCAATTTTTCCACCCATTTTTCTACAGATATCCGATACGCGCATAAAATTTAATGTCGGTAACCTGGAGATTTCTGCATTCTTAAGCTGATGAAATTTCTTGTCCTTTATTGATGCGGGGATACCCATATGGCATTTAATCCTCTTGAAAGCTGCCTTGCCTTTCTCTTTTTTATAGGGAAGCATGCCTCTTATCGCCCTTCTGACAAATAGGTTAGGTTGTTTCGGCATAAACGGTCCTTTATGGGTTCCTCTGTTTTTTCTATCTTCATATCTTTTTATTAAAAAATCCTTTCTTCCAGACACTATTGCCTTTTCACAGTTTACTATATCGACATTTTCACCTAATATCGCTTTTTTAGCAGCATAGCTGCTCAATCTTCCCAATATTAAGTTTGTCGCGTCAATGATCATCTTAACCTATTATCTTTATCTTTTTGCCCTTTGGACTCTCTTTTAGGAGATCAGTTAACGGTACTATCTTCCCGCCTATCTTGCTTATTTTTTCAAGTGCGCTTGTTGAAAACTGGTAAGCTGATATTGTAAGCTTATGATCCAGCATCCCTGATCCAAGCACTTTCCCCGGGACGATGATTATATCGTTCTCTTTAGTAAACCTATTGATTTTTGATAGATTTACTATCCTCCTGCCACGGGTTGGCTTTTCTAAATTATATGCAACCTTCTTCCATATGTTGACCTGCTGATCAATAGAGGCCTTTTTTAGATCATTAACTAGTCTGATCAGCACTGGATTTGATGGTCCTGTTCTTTTTGTCATTTTATATGCGAGGGACGAGGTTTGAACTCGCGCAGGCACTAAGCCACACGGCCCTCAACCGTGCCCGTTTGACCACTCCGGCACCCTCGCGTTAACAAGGATGCTTATTTGAGTTCCTGACATATACCTATAAATTCTTCTAGGCTTTTGTTAAATATGTTGATGGATTCTAAAAAGATCTGTTTACAGTCCAGTTGGCCCCAGGATTCCATATGGAATATGAAATCATTGGACGCAGTAATCTTTATTGCATCCTTCCCGCACAGGTCTGAACAGGCCTCGCAGAGGTGGCAATCCATCATCTTATCTTTAGATACAACCAGCTTATTGTCTTTAACTTCAAAGACGCCCATAGGGCAAATATCAGCACACTTTTGGGGATCCTCAATCTTACTGTTATCTATCTCAATTATTGGTTTTTGGTTGTAATATACCAGTCCCGGACTCCATTTTGCATGAACAGCACCTGTTCCTAGTTGTGCAGTAGCTTCAAGCTCCAGATTCTGGCCTTTCAACAGCTTCACTACAGGGATCTTGGGATACGCAGATTTGATAGCAGGATCCTTGCTTTTGATTTCAGAGGCATAGACAATCCCGGCTTCTTTGGCCTTCAGCTTTAGTTTCAACTGGCATCTGGCGCATCCTTTGCCTTCACATTTGCATTCAGATGGTAAGTTATAGGATTTCAGATCAGTAGTTAATGGTATTAGGCCTAGCCTGTGGGCAATCATTTCGTCATACAGGATCGAGCTGTTTTTTCTTATCTCGACATTTTCGATAGCCATTACAGGCACTTCCCCTGTCATAATTCTCCTTAATGTATTTGCATATGCTGGTTTAGAGTCCTTTAATACAAAAGAAAGTTTATTTTCCTTATCATTTTTTTCCAATAGCCTAATTTCCATCCATAATCCCCTCTTTATACCCTTCTGCCTCTCCTGCCACCTTTTTTCCTGCAGCCATCATGTGGTACAGGGGTGACGTCCTCAATAATACCTATCCTCAGTCCCATTCTTGATAATGCCCTAATTGCTGCTTGTGCACCCGGGCCAGGGTTGGAGGGACCATTATGCCCACCAGGCGCCTTAATCTTTACGTGTATTCCATTTATACCTTTTTCTTTAGCAGTTTCGGCAGCTTTCTTAGCAGCCATCATAGCTGCAGTTGGCGAGCTTTCCATCCTGTCTGACTTTACCACCTGGCCACCTGAGGTGATCACTACTGTTTCTGTTCCTGTCATATCTGTTATATGTATTATAGTATTATTATAGGAAGCATAAATATGTGCGATTCCCCATCTAGTTTTCTCCCTTACCATTTGTTACGGTCTCCTTTTCTTTATTGTGCTTTTTATCATCTTCTTTAGTTGCTTTTCTTTCTGGATGATCCTCACTGAAAAGTGCTGAGCCTGATCTGAAAGATATCTTGCTTTCTTCATCAATTGAAACCAGGTATGAGGGGGAGCTCACGACCCTCTCTCCAACGCTGACATGCATGTGAGTTATGAATTGGCGTGCTTGAATTGCACTAGCTGCCAGTTTTTTTCTGTGCAATATGGTCTGCAGTCTGCGCTCCAGAAGATCTTTAAGTTCAATGCTTAAGACATCTTCAATTCCCGGATTCTTACCAACTAAACCCAGTGTAGCTAATTTTTTCAGAAGCCCATCAATTTCAGATTTTGCCTTTTCCTTCGGTAGCTTTATTAGTCTTTTTGCCTGTCTCTTGAATTTCCTCAGCAATGAATCCATCTTCCAAATTTCTTTCTTATTTTTAAGTCCATATTCTTTCAGGAAAATCCTTTCTGCATCGATTCTTTCTTTCTGCCATGGATGCATAGGTTTTGCATACTTTTTTCTTCTTCTTCTAGGATCTCCCATTTTTATGTCCTTCCAGAATTGGCGCCCGCTTTTTTCTTGACGCCCAGATGTACCTTGCCTTTGTTCTTCCTGAAGTTGGCCTTTGTTCTCTGGCCCCGTACAGGAAGTCCGACAGAATGCCGGACACCCCTATAGCTTCTGATTTTTTTCATCCTTTTTATATCATTATCTTGTGTGAATGTTAAATCCGCAGAGGTTATATGCTTCATCTTCCCGTCTTGATAGTCTTTTCTCCTATTAAGCATCCATAATGGAGCACCATGTTTCAACGGATCGCTTATGATTTCATTTAATTTCTTAATCTCATCAGCGTTTAGGTCTCCTGTCTTTTTGTTTCGGTCAATATCAGACATCACGCAGACCATGTTAGCGAACATAAAATCAACACCTTTGATGCTCCTGAGGGCAATTTCAATATTCCTTTCTCCTTTTAAATCAGTATTTGCGATCCTGACAATATGTTTGAAATCCTTTTTTGTATCTTCCATTATTTACACCTAATAGCCGAGAATATAGGAACCCTAAAAACGCTCACATGAACTCGGGCTATCTTAACAGAGAAACGTTAGCCAATTTATAAAGCTTACGGAATTTTGCCAATCAAAACATTTTTAAAAACAGCTGCATTTGTGAAGCCTGTATAAAAATGCCGGATAAGACAAAAATATTTGCTAAAAAGGTGAAGGCGCTTGAGGATGAAGGTGCCATCAAGATACAGCATCAGAAAGGCAAGTTGACCGCACGTGAACGGATTGGGTTGCTTGTTGACCCTGGCTCTTTTGTCGAGATTGGTGCCTTTGCAGAGCTGCAAAGTCAAAATTTTAGCCTTCAACAGAAAAAAAAATTAGGGGATGGTGTAGTAACCGGATACGGGACGATCAACCATAGGCCTGTTTATGTATACTCGCAGGATTTCTCGTTTGTGGGCGGTTCCATGGGCGAGATGCACAACAAGAAAATAGTGGAGATATTTGAACTGGCCCTTAAGAATGGAGCGCCTGTGGTCGGTCTTCTTGATTCCGGAGGAGCAAGGATCCAGGAAGGGATAAACAGCTTGGATGGAGGCGGATCCATATTTCTAAAGAACATGCTGGCATCCGGGGTGGTTCCTCAGATTTCAGCTATTATGGGGCCGTGTGCCGGTATAGCGGTATACAGCCCGAGCCTTACTGATTTTACATTTATGGTAAACAAAACAAGTTATATGTTCATTACTGGTCCTGATGTTGTGAAGAGCGTTACAAAGGAAAATATAGACCTTAACGGGCTGGGAGGAGCGCAGATTCATAGCTCCAAGAGTGGGGTGGCACATTTTATATCAGATGACGAAAAGGCATGTATACTGAAAATCAAGAAATTGCTAAGCTACCTACCAAACAATAATCTAGAAAATCCGCCATTGATTAATATGAACGATAATCCAGAGAGGACCAACGAGATGCTTGAAAAGATTGTGCCCTCTGATTCCAGAAAAAGTTATGACGTTAAAAAAGTTGTAAATGAGATCTTTGACAAGAATTCATTTTTTGAGGTACAGAAAGATTATGCCCAAAACGTCGTTGTAGGTTTTGCCAGGCTTAATAATGATGTTGTCGGGATAGTGGCAAACCAGCCCTGTGTACTCGCAGGCTGCCTTGACATCGACAGTTCAGATAAGATATCCAGATTTGTCAGGTTCTGTGACGCCTTTAATATACCGCTAATCAACCTTGTCGATGTTACAGGGTATCTGCCTGGATCAGACCAGGAGCATAACGGCATAATTAGACATGGTGCAAAGATATTGTACGCTTATTCAGAAGCAACAGTGCCTAAGATAAGTCTGGTTATGAGAAAGGCATACGGCGGCGCATATATCGCCCTGGTATCAAAGGAGATGGGTTACGATAAGGTTATTGCTTGGCCCAGTGCGGAAATAGCTGTTATGGGGGCAGAACAGGCTGTCAAGATTATTCACAGAAAAGAGGTCAGCTCGTCTAAGAATCCTGCTAAAATGCGCAGCCAGAAGATAAGGGAATTCTCCGAAAAATTTCTGAATCCATATTTGGCAGCATCGCAGAACAAGGTGGATGCTATAATTGAGCCTAGAGACACAAGAAAGACACTCATTCGGATTCTCAAGATTATAGCTAACAAAAGGGATAAGCGGCCGCCCAAGAAGCATGGTAATATGCCTCTTTAAGAAATGCAAGAGATTATAGTTAATTTAGACGGAAAAGAATATGCTGTAAACATCGAAGAAGTTGGAAACGGAAAGATTCTTATCCGTTTTGAAGGGAACCTCTATCAGGTAGAGACCAAACAAAAGCAAGAGCAGATTTTTCTTGAGGACACAGACGACCATGACGATAGGTCCAAAGACATCATTAAGGCCCCCCTCCCAGGCACGGTTGTGGCTATCAACGTAAAAGTTGGAGAAAAGGTCAAGGCAGGGGACTCTCTGGCAACCATAGTGGCGATGAAGATGGAAAACAACTTGGTTGCAGATAAGTCAGGCACCATCAAAGAGATACGTGTCAAGAAGAATCAGAATGTTGATAAGGACGATGTCCTTATGGTAATCAACTAAGAAGCTTCAAGTTCTGTCCACTTGTGCTCTCTTATCTTAACCCCTTTTTTTGCTAGCAGTCTGCACATCTTCTTGCCTTCCTCGATTAGGGCGGTCTCTTCAAAATAAGATGCAAGTTCGGACAATTCTTTATCTATCATTTTTCGAACTGGTATTCTTATAGCCAAATAGTATGCCTGTTAGTACATTGAGCGCCCAGGCTTGAAATACATTGATATGTAAAGCTTCATTCATTCTTTGAAATACAAAGTTCCACAGCCACATAACAGGAAAAGCCAGTATCAGTCCAGAAATCGCGCTTAATATTATTATAAGAAGCATAGTATATCCAAACTCGAATATCTTTTTGAGCAAAGGGACCTTTTTTAGCCAGGGCATTCTAAAGCTAAGAATACATGTCAATATTTAAAGATTATTATACAGCAGTACACTAATTAAAAAGCAAAGAGTAATAAACATGCGCATCTTGCTAATATGTATATGAAAGATATTACAGAGCATCGGGTGAGGTATTCTGATACCGATCATTTCGGGGTAGTCTATTATGCTCGCTATCTGGACTGGTTTGAGGCGGGCAGGACAGAGATATTGCGTAACCGTGGCATATCATACGCTGAGCTGGAGAAGAAAGGCTTTTTTGCTCCTGTAGTTGAAATTAAAGTAAATTACCGCAAGCCCGTCGGATATGACGATATCGTAGTCTTGGAGACTGCGGTCTCGAAAATCGGGAATTCCAGCATTAAATTTATCTATAAGGTCTTCAACAAGTCAAGCAGGGAGATTATTGCAGAGGCATACACGGTAAATGTTTTCATCAATAAGGATATGGAGCCTGTTCCGGTTCCGGATGATGTAAAAAAAATTTTTAATGCAAAAGCACTAGCTTTAAATAAGTCACGCACTTAACTAGGATGTTTGCTATTTGTGGCATTCGGGGGCGAAGGATGAAAACTGAAGGAAATCTAAAAAAAGCATTTGCCGGAGAGAGTCAGGCAAACAGAAAATATATTGCTTTTGCCGATCAGGCGGAGAAGGAGGGGTTAAAGGAAATTGCAAAACTTTTTAGGGCCGCAGCTGATGCCGAGACTGTCCACGCAATCGAGCACCTAAAAGCAATGGGCGGGATTAGATCTACGAAGCAAAATCTAAAAGAAGCGATAGAGGGGGAAACCCATGAGTTCCAGAACATGTACCCTGGGATGATTCAGGATGCTAAAGACGATAAACACCAGGATGCCCATATATCTTTTTTTAGGGCAAATAAAGTTGAAGAGATACATGCAGGACTGTATAAGAAAGCACTGGAAGCGCTGGAATCAGAGAGAGATCTGAACCAAGAGAGGGTATTTGTATGCCAGGTCTGTGGAAACACTGTTGAAGCTGATGCTCCAGATACCTGCCCAATCTGCGGAGCGAAAAAATCCCAGTTTAAGGAGATAAGATGAGCAAATACATCTGTACAGTATGCAACGTATTTGTATTTGATTCTGAGATAGGGGATCAGAATGCAGGCATTGATAGGGGGGTGACTAAAGAGGAGCTTCCTGATGATTGGAGGTGTCCTGTTTGCGGCGCATCCAGGGAGAATCTGAAAGAAATTAGTGGTAAGGAATTTCAGGAAAAGAAAAAGAATTATGATGATATGCAGGGGAAAAAGGAAGAGCCTCAGGATGATTATCTTTCTCAGTGGACGAGGCAAAATGATAAAACAGAGAAATGGATGGATTTTATTCATGAGGTGGCCAGGACCGGAAAATCTGTAACAGAGCCTATGCGCACCAAAAAACATGTTGTTTCTTGGGATGATATCCTCATCAAGGGCGCACAGCTGGCAAAGATCCCTCTCAATAAGGATAAAAAAGTTAATTTGACGACGATAATCGGAAAGAAGGCAAAAAAGCCCATTCAAATTTCCTTTCCTGTTTATATAACGCACATGTCTTTCGGAGCCTTATCAAGGGAAGTGAAGATAGCACTGGCTAAAGGCTCGGCAGCAGTCAAAACAGCAATGTGTTCAGGTGAGGGCGGCATCTTGGAGGATTCAAGAAAAAGCGCTTATAAATATATTTTTGAATATGTTCCGAACGCCTACAGCGTAACAGACGAAAACCTGAAGAATGTTGATGGAATTGAGATCAAAATTGGGCAATCCACAAAACCAGGACTAGGCGGGGAAATGCCTGCGGATAAAGTTACAGAAGAGATAGCTCAGATTAGGGGATCTGAGAAAGGGCACTATATAGAAAGTCCAGCAAGTTTCAATGATATAAAAAATAAGGAAGATCTCAAGAAAAAGGTGAAGTGGTTGAGGGACAAGTCTGAAGGTGCTCCGATTGGGATTAAGATCGCCGCAGGCCATATTGAGGATGATCTGCAAATAGCAGTCTACGCCGAGCCTGACTTTATCACCATTGATGGAAGGCCGGGCGGCACTGGCGCATCTCCTAAATCGATTAAGGACTCCTCATCTGTGCCTACAATCTATGCACTCTACAGGGCAAAAAAATATTTTGATGAGCATGATGTAAAAGATATCAGCCTCCATATAACCGGCGGACTGAGAGTTCCTTCTGACTTTGTTAAGGCTCTTGCATTAGGGGCAGATGCAATAGCTATTGGCACTGCCGCCTTAATGGCGTGTGCATGTCAGCAATATAACGTATGCAATACAAACAACTGTCCGGTTGGCGTTACCACCCATGATGAAAAGCTAAGGCAAAGACTTGACATAGATAAAAGTGCGAAAAGGCTTGAGAACTTTCTCAACGTTGTTAGGCAGGAACTAGAGACTTTTGCAAGAATGACCGGAAATGAAGATATCCATAGCTTGACTGTAGCTGATTTATGCACTACAAATTCGGAAATATCAAATCATACAGAAATCGAACATGTCTAGCATATGTATACGTCTCCTTCCTCAATAACAGTATATTTATTGTTTTTCTTGAGAACAAGGCAGCAATCATCGTTGACATTATAGGCTATTCCTGTGTATTCTCCTTTCAGACTGCAAACCCTGACTTCGCTGCCAAGAAAGGATCTTCTTTTCCAGTCAGATATTATTCTACCATGTTTCCCATTGTCCACTAGCTTAAGATATTCCTCTAGATTGTGTAAGAATATCTGCAGTAGCTTTCTATTATTTATCTTCCTCTTTAGAATTCTTGATAAGGATTCAGCTCTGATACCGGAAGGCAACGCATTGTTGGTATTTATCCCGATGCCAATTATGGCAACTACCTTATTCCCAATAATACTCTCAGTTAAGATGCCGGCTAGCTTTTTTTTGCCAATCATCAAATCATTGGGCCATTTTATCGTGCATTTTAAACCATAGTGCTCCTTGACAGCTTTGTGCAGGGCAATAGCTGCCATGAAGGTAAGAAATCTTAAATTGGCAACCTTGTCACTCCTTAAGACCACAGAGAAGTATAGGCCCCCTTTTTCTGAAAACCATTCTCTTTTAAATCTGCCCCTGCCTTCTGTCTGTTCCTGAGCCACTATCACAGTGCCATGCTTGGGCATTGTCTTAGCTTTGGAATTTGTAGAACCTATTTTCTTATAAAAGAAGATGCTAAACATTTTGATTTAGCTGTTCCTGCCTACCTGCGATAACCCAGTTGTCCGGAGCATCATTCTCTCTGCCCTCCATATATCTGGATACAGCTGTCGTTATTATGAGTAATTTTTCCTTTTTTGAAAGCTCTTTTTTCCTAATCTTGTGCTTTCTCAGCTTTTCAATTATTTTATTTTTTTCTATAAAATCTGTGCTTATATTGCCTTTGATAAAATCCTTATCTTGCATTACTAGCTTATGAAAAGGGATATTGGTTTGTACGCCCTCGATAATATATTCTTCAAGCGCCCTCTTCATTCTGGCGATTGCCTCATTTCTGTTCTTACCCCCGCATATAAGATTTGAGATGAGCGGATCATAATGGTGAGATATGACATGCCCTGTGTACGAATGGCTTGATATACGTATATCACGGCCACCTGGAGGTAAATAATTAGTGACAATGCCAGTGCTAGGTTTAAAATCATCAAACGGGTTCTCAGCATTTATCCTGCACTCTATAGCCCACCCGTTGAGCTTGATATCTTCCTGTTTATAGGTAAGCTTGCCTCCGGCGGCGATTCTTATCTGCTCCTTAACAAGATCTACCCCGCTTATCATCTCAGTTATTCCATGTTCTACCTGTATACGCGCGTTCATTTCCATAAAATAATAATTTTTTCTCTTATCTAGCAGGAACTCAACTGTTCCAGCACCCTTATACCCTATTTTGGAGGCTATTCTTCTGGCATCTTTTCCAATTTTTTCTCTTAATTTCCCATTCAATACCGTTGACGGAGCCTCTTCAATAAGCTTCTGATGCCTTCTTTGTATGCTGCAGTCTCTTTCTCCCAAATGGACAATATTCTTGAATTTATCTGCCAAAATCTGAAACTCAATATGCTTTGGTTTTTCTATGTATTTTTCCATATATAAAGAATGATCACCAAATGCAGCTTGCGCTTCAGTTGAGGCGCTTTTGAATGCCGTTTCAAGCTTATCCCCTGAATAGACAACTCGCATGCCCTTGCCGCCGCCGCCCAAAGCGGCCTTCAATATAACAGGATAGCCGATTTCCTGGGCAGCTGACTGTGCGTCTTCCAGATTTTTAAGGGGAGTGACTGTTCCTGCTATAACATTTATTCCCATTTTGCTTATTATCTTTCTGGCTTTAACCTTGTTGCCCATAAGCTCTAGTGCCTTGATATTCGGTCCTATAAAGTTTATTTTGTTTTTTAGGCAAAGCTTGGCAAACTGGGAATTTTCAGATAAGTATCCATATCCAGGATGTATAGCATCTGCTTTTGCTTTTTTGGCTATTTTGATTATCTTCCTGATGTTCAGATAGTCTCTGGGGTTTCCAATGCAATAAGCCTTATCTGCAAATTTGACAAAAAGTGTATTTTTTTCAGGTTTGGAGTAAATCACATAGACTTTGATTCCTAGTTCCTTACAAGCTCTTATGATCCTAAGGGCGATCTCTCCCCTGTTAGCTATAAGGATGCTGTTAAACAGCTTTTCTTTTTCCAGCTTTGTATAGTCTTTCTCCTCTTCCAGGGTCGCTCCGAGGCTCTTATTTAGCATATCAAAAAAAGACTTTGAAGAACCGCCGTTTATTATTTTGGTCAGCTTCTCCTCACCTAAAGTTGGGAGCTTTCTGATAAGCCTGTCAACAATCGCATCAGAGAAGCTCTGGTTGTTTCTTTCAAAGGTAACGAGATTCTGCTTGAGAACATTATCTATCTGGCCATAAACCTCAGGCATAGCCTGTTTTGTTTTTTTAAGTGTTCTTCTAAACAGTCTGTAGCCCTGCACAATTTTCATCAGTGAATTGTTAAGCAATTTCTCTATTTTTCCTTTCTTTTTCATGACTACATAGGGTTATAAAGTGTTATTTAAACTATTCGTTTTCGTGATGCATATAGCTTGTCATTTTACGAAAATTATATAAATAAATTACACTTTGCTAAAAATGCCAAATTGCGGGGGGTTAAAAATGAAATCGATAGACGATTTAAAGGATCAAAAAGGCCAGCTGGATATGAATGCCATAAGGCAGATAATTCCATACGAATACCCCTTTTTGATGATAGATAAGGTGGCGGGATTGGATAAAAATAAGATAGTGGCTGTGAAAAATGTGACAGCTAACGAATGGTATGTAAAGGGTCATTTTGCGGGTTTTCCTATAATGCCCGGTGCCCTCATAGTAGAGGGGATGGGACAAGCTGCTACGCTCCTAGTGAGATACAATCTGGAAGATCACCATTCCAAGGATGTCCTGGCCTATAAGATTAAGGATGCCAAATTTTCTGCGCCGGCTTTTCCAGGTGATCAATTGACTTACGAAGTGGCCCTTATGGGGCAGGATGATAGGGGAGCCCTATTGCAGGGTAAGGTCCTTAAGGATAACAAGATTATAGCAGAATCAACCCTGATGTTGGCTGTTGTTGACAGGAAGGAGTTCAGGAGCCAGCATAGTCCAGCTTTTAAATAGGTGCTCATATGTATGTTCAAGGCGTTGGCATGACTAAATTTTCTTTGGCCGATAGGACAACTGCAGGTATGGCCTATGAAGCAGCCTACGAGGCCTTGGATGAATCAGACGTTTCACTTAAAGACATAAATGCAATGGTGATTTCTACAAGTGACACTATCCACACAGATGAAAGGCAGAGGCACTATCCATCCATTGTCAGTTCTCTTTTCAAGACAAAAATACCTATAATACGGGTTCCCGCTGTTTGTGGTGGGGGCGGGGCCGCATTCTGGACAGCGCTTAGGCTGCAATATGATAATGTGCTTGTGCTGGCTACTGAAAAATTAGCCTGCAATAAGACAGAAGTGGTTACAAATGAGATTCTTACGGCTGCTGATAGGATATGGAGCCAGCCAGAAGGATTGGTGTTTCCCGCGGAAAATGCGCTCCTGGCACAACAGCACATGCTGGAATTTGGCACCACTTCGGATGACCTTGCAATGATTGCTCACAAGAATCATGAGAATGCATATTTAAACCCGAAAGCGCATTTCTATAAAAAAAAGGTTACCTTGGAAGCCATAAAGGGATCCCCAATAGTTGCCTCGCCTTTCAGGCTGTATGATTGTAGTATAAGCGTGAATGGGGCAGCGGCAGCGGTTTTGACTAAGGATAAGTCAGATATCGAGGTAGCAGGCTCTGGATTAGCTACAGACTATCTTATGACCTTCGAAAGAGAGAGCCTGACAGAACTGAAGGCCACGAAAGAAGCGGCGGGTCAGGCATATAAAAGTTCAGGAATATCAGCTAAGGATATTGACGTTGCAGAACTTCATGATGCATTTACCATTCTTGAACTAATGAGCTACGAAGATCTTGGCTTCTGCAATAAAGGGAAAGGTGCGGAGCTAATAAGGGAGGGTATCACAAATTTAGATGGAAAGCTTCCAGTCAATGTTAGTGGGGGTTTGAAAGCTAGAGGCCACCCTATAAGCCCGACAGGCATGGCGCAGATATACGAAATTGTTAAGCAGCTTAGAGGGGAATGTAAAGAAAGACAGGTTTCAAGGCACAGATATGGCCTGACCCAAAATATTGGTGGGGTTGGAGCTACCATAAGCGTACATATTTTTAGGAAAATGGGTGGTTGAGTTGATAATAAGATGGATATGTAAAAAATGCAAAAAAAAGTGGATATATCCTATTGAAGAATGTATCTACTGTAATGCAAAGATATCGAAACAGGTGGGAAATAAAACAAAGGTTATTGGACTTACAGAAGTCACCATTCCTTCTATCATGCACCCTATAGTCCCTTACTACACTCTTATTCTAGAGGATGAGCACGGAAACCGGATGCCGAAGAAGACGATGAGAGAATATAAGATTGGGGATGAATATCGGTGGGAAAAGAGTGAAGATGAGAGTGCAGTATCGATCATAAAAATCAAGTATGATTTTTTTGAGGCAACAAAACAGGCTTTCTCTTTGATAGGGGATGTCGATATTGAGAAGGATTCAAATATCCTGATAAAACCGAATATTATGGCAGCAGCTTATCCATATATGGCTATTACTACAAATCCCAGGGTTGTTGATTCTTTGATAGAATATCTCACAAAAAAAGGAGCCAGCGCTGAAAATATCGTGGTTGCCGAACAGGTCCAGTATGGAGACTTTGATAATGCTGCAAGGAAATCTGGCTTCGGCAAGCTCTGCAAGAAATGGGGCATAAGGTTGGTAGATTTGTCCCAGACAGATTATGTTGAAAAAGAATCAGGGGGGTTCAGGTTTCAGCTGACTAAGGAGATCGCAACTAAAGATCTGGTGATAAATGTACCAGTGATGAAAACCCATCTGCTTTTGGGAATTTCAGGCGCCCTTGAAAATATGACCAGGCTGGTCTCAAAAGAAAATTATAAAGAAATGGCAAGGGATCCGTTGAAGGCCCTTGATGCAATTGCACATCTGCATAAGGTGCTGCCTAGGTACATTACTCTGGGAGATGCCTCAATCGGGATGCAAGGCAACGGCCCGTTGAAATACGGAGAACCAGCTTTCCTGAATATGCTTCTCGCATCAAAGGATCCTGTAGCGTTGGATAAGGTTTTCCAAGAAATAGGGATGCTGAGAAAAATACCCTTAATTGATGCAGCAGAAAGGCTAGGCATAGGATCTGGAGACCTCAGGGAGATTGTCACTGTTGGAGATGAGCTAGATGCCTGCCGGATAGAGCTGAAGCCAGCGATCGGATCAAGACTTATTAAGCAAAATGCATGAAAAAAGACTTATGAAAGGAAATGAAGCCCTGGTTCATGCAGCCATTGCAGCAAAATGCAGGTTCTATGCCGGCTATCCTATAACTCCCCAGAACGAGGTGCCGGAATATATGTCAATTTTTATGCCTGAGGCAGGAGGCATCTTCATACAGGCAGAGGCAGAGCTGTCAGCAATTAACATGCTGTTCGGGGCGGCTTCAACAGGGACAAGATGTATGACTTCATCAAGCAGCCCGGGCATCGCCTTAAAGCAGGAAGGTATTTCTTATATAGCAGCAGCAGAGCTTCCATGCGTCATTGTCAACATGCAGAGGGGAGGGCCAGGCCTAGGCAATATCCGCGGTTCTCAGGGAGATTATTTTCAAGCCACAAAAGGCGGTGGCCATGGAGATTATCGTCTTATAGTGCTTTCACCCTCAAATCTGCAAGAACTATATGGCCTGATGATGAAGGCATTTGATTTTGCAGATTATTACAGAAATCCGGTGATGGTTCTTTCAGATGGGATAATGGGCCAGATGGTAGAGCCTGTTGAAATGAGGCCCTATAATCCGATCCTAAAGCTTCCAAGAAAAGACAGCTGGACTCTGACAGGTTGTGAAGGTAGATCACCCCACATCATAAAAACGCTTTTGCTCAGACCTCCTGATCTGCTTGTAAAGCATAATATACATCTGCAGAAGAAGTACAGAAAGATTGAGAAGGATTTGCAGCTCTGCGAGGAATACGAGACCAAGGATGCGGATATTCTGATAGCTTCATATGGTATCTCGGCGCGAGTTTCTAGGGAGGCAGTGGATGTAGCAAGGGAAAACGGGTTGAAGGTGGGCATGATTAGACCAATTGCCCTGTGGCCCTTCCCTAAGTCCATATTCAGGAAATATGCAGAAAAAACTTTTCTCATAGTAGAGATGAGTGAGGGCCAGTTTATAGAGGACGTGAGACTGTCCACCGAATGCAAAGGGCAATATCATTTTCTTGGACATGGCGGTGGCTGGTATCCGGATACCGAACAGATATTCAAAAAGATTCAGGAAATAATATGAAACCATATAGAAGATACGAGCTGACAGAAGAGCACGATTATGCTCCAAAAAAGAATCAGGATGCTAAGTCGATCAAATCACTAAAAGATGCAAGGATGCACTACTGTCCGGGCTGCGGGCATATCATCGTACACAGGCTGATTGGAGAAATTCTGGATGAGATGAATCTTCGAGAAAAGACAATAGCTAGCGCCCCCGTAGGTTGTGCGGTTCTTTTTTACAATTACTTTAATATCGATGTTATTGAGTGCGCCCACGGCAGGGTCCCATCTGTGATGTCGGCAATAAAGCGATGTCTGCCAGATAAACTGGTTTTCGCCTACCAGGGTGACGGTGATTTGGCGGCGATTGGAACAAATGAGACGATTCATACGGCAAACAGAGGCGAAAATATAACTGTGATTTTTATTAACAACGCAGTATACGGAATGACAGGTGGCCAGATGGCTCCAACGACAATCCCCGGGCAGAGGACTACGACCACTCCGGAAGGCAGGGGCAGAAATCAAGAAGGCCCTCCTATCAAGATGTGTGAGCTTCTATCGGTACTTGAAGCGCCCTCTTATATTGAAAGGGTAGCAGTCAACAGCGCCGCAAATATAAAAAGGACAAGAAACGCGATAAAGAAAGCTTTCCAATACCAGCTTGATGGCAAAGGCTATAGTTTTGTTGAAGTTCTGTCAATGTGCCCTACAAACTGGCATAAAGACATGAAAGATAGCATCAAGTTCGTGGAACAGATGCAAGAGTATTTTCCCTTGGGGGTTTTTAGAGACAATGATAGATAAAATTACGTGTGCAGGATATGGTGGTCAGGGTGTTGTGTTGGCGGGCTCATTGATAGCTAACGCCGCCATGGAACAGGGCCTGCATACATGCGGCATGGTTAGCTATGGGGTAGAGATGCGCGGAGGCACTGCCAATTCAACAGCAATCATCTCTGATAAACCCATCGGTTCTCCTGTTGTCGTAAATCCTAGCACTGCTATCATAATGAATCAGCCATCACTCGAAAGGTTTGAACCCCTGATTCAGAAGAAAGGACTCATCATACTGAACACATCTGAGTGTAGGGTAAGTCCTGCAAGAAAAGACCTCAATAAGATAGGAATTGAAGCCACCAGGCTGGCAGAACAGCTAGGTAATAAGAAAGTAGCCAATCTCATACTTGTCGGAGCATATATTGGTAGCCGGAACATTCTAAATATCAAATCTGCGTTTCAGGCTCTCCCAATAGTACTTAAGGGGAAAGAACAGCTGATAGGTCTAAACAGGAAGGCACTGGAAATTGGGTATGGTGAAGTAAATGTACATTAAGGGGGTAGGTTCAACACCATACAGGATTCACGACAAACCCTCCCATCTTTTGGCCTACCAGGCCATAACTGAGGCCCTGAAAGATGCAGACATTTCCCTTAATAAGATCGATGCTGTTGTGTGCAGTACCTTGGAATGGTTTTATACTGGAGAATTTCAACGGCATTTTTCTTCAATGCTATCAGGTATGCTAAAAAAAAATATCCCTATAATCAGGGTGCCAGCAGCATGTGCAGGTGGAGGAGCCGCTTTATGGACAGCAAATAGGATTGGCTACGACAATATACTCGCCGTGGGAGTTGAAAAGCTGCATGGTAATACAAGGAACACCGAGCATATTACTGAAGAGTTCGGTATGGCAGCTGAATCAAGATGGGAACAATTGGAAGGATTGAACTTTCCAGGAGAAAATGCATTGATTGCCCAGCAATACCTTGATAACTATCCAGATACGACTACAGATGACCTTGCATTAGTGGCCTTTAAGAACCATGAGAACGCATTCCTGAACCCAAAGGCCTATTTTTACAAGAAAAAGGTGTCTTTTGAAGATATCAAGAATGCTCATATCGTAACTTCCCCTCTCAGGCTCTTTGACTGCAGCATAAGCGTAGATGGCTCTGTTGCTGCAGTTTTGACAAAAGACAAAACAGAAGTTAAGATTCTGGCGTCTTCTTTGTGCACCGATCCTCTTCCTTTTGAAAGAGATGATATGACAACATGGGATGGTTCTGTCGTTACAGCCAACGAGGCTTTTAAACAGGCCAATTTGCAGAGATCAGATATTGATTTTGCGGAGGTTCATGACGCGTTCACCAGCGTTGAGCTTATCGCTTATGAAGATATCGGTTTCTGCAAAAAAGGAGAGGCGTATAAGCTTATAAGGGATGGTTATGTTAACATAGATGGCAGGCTGCCTATAAACACTTCTGGGGGATTGAAGGCAAAAGGTCATCCTGTCTCAGCTACAGGGCTTGGGATGATCTATGAAATAGTGGAGCAGATGAGAAACAAGGCAGGAGATCGTCAGCTCACACGGACTAAAATTGCACTGGCACATAACATCGGAGGAGCGGGCGGCACAACTACATGCCATATACTAAAGAAAGTCTAATCAGCTACCACTATAATCTTCTTCTTATCCCCTGTTTTCAGGTCTTTCAGGACATATTTTTTAATCTTGTTAGATTCCGCCCATTTTCTGGCGGCTTCCTCTGTCTTAAAAGATTTTGGTCTGCTTTTTCTTCTTCTGACCTTGAGCTTTTTCTTTTCTATTTTTCTCAATCTGTTGCTGTAGTATCTATTGCTCATGGGGAATTGAATTCAAGACTTATTTATAAATCTAACGTTTAGAAAAATTTAAATATGCTCACAATTTCTTTTTTTTTGGGTGATTTAATGAAAGGAAAATTTGCTTTGATTTCTGGTGCTTCTCAGGGCATTGGAAAGGCCATTGCTCTAGAACTAGCTAAACAAGGGGTAAATATCATTATAAATGACATTAAATCAGCTGAAAATCAGGCGAACTCATTCGCAGCAGAGCTTAAGGATCTCGGTGTAGAGGCCTACGTCGTGACGGCTGATGTATCTAATTTTGAAGACTGCAAATCTATGGCAGAAGAAATAAAGGACAAGCATAAGAAAGTTGATATTCTCATCAATAATGCAGGGATAACAAAGGACAGGACACTGAAAAAAATGACGCCCGAGGAATGGAACGCTGTTATTAATGTTAATTTAACAGGAATCTATAATGTTACCCATAACATGCTACCCCTGATACCTGAGGGAGGAAGGATTATTAACATATCCTCTGTCGTGGGCCTTGGCGGAAATTTTGGGCAGTGTAATTATGCTGCAACTAAAGCAGGTATTATTGGATTTACAAAATCATTGGCTAAGGAAGTGGGAAAGCATAAAATAACAGTCAATGCCATCGCTCCTGGTTTCATAAAAAGCAGGATGACAGAAAAGATACCTGTTGTCATGTTAGATAAGATACTTGAGATTATATCCTTTAGGGAGATGGGAACGCCGAAGGATGTTGCTGACTTGGCGGTATTTCTTGCATCAGACAGCGCCAGATATATCTCGGGCCAGGTAATTCGTGTAGATGGTGCGATGATGATTTAATCGGGGGGAAACAATGGACTTTAGCTTTACTAAAAAGCAGTTGATGATAAAAAGCATGATCCATGCGTTCGCGGAAAAGGAAGTTAAGCCCTTTGCCGCTGAAGCTGATCAGAGAGAGATTTTTCCTTCAGAGCAGATCAAGAAGCTTTCACAGCTAGGAATAATGGGCATGTCGATACCCAAGAAGTATAAGGGGGCCGAGCTGGATGCTGTTTCTCAGACAATAATAATGGAGGAGATGTCGCGAGCATGCAACGCAACCGCGGTGACGATGGGGGCCCATACAAGCTTGGCCTGCGGCCCGATAGTAAATTACGGTACAGAAGAACAGAAAAGGAAATTTCTGCCTTTGCTTGCTTCAGGTAAATATCTTGGGGCTTTTGCCCTGACTGAACCGAATGCAGGAAGCGATGCATCAAATGTTCAGACGACAGCAGTGAAAGACAAGGATGAATTTATAATAAACGGGAGCAAGATTTTTATCACCAACGGCGGGGTGGCCGATCTTATAAATATTGTTGCTATGACAGATAAAAGCGCGGGCTATAAGGGCATTTCACTTTTTATAGTCGAGCCAAAAAAGACTCCAGGCTTCAGTGTAGGGAAAAAGGAAGACAAGCTAGGCCTTAGAGGCAGCAATACATCAGAGATAATCTTTCAGGATATGCGCGTGCCCCAAGCCAACCTTATTGGAGGTATTGAAGGAAGGGGATTTATGCAGACGATGTGGACCTTAGATTCAGGAAGAATCGGAATAGGCGCGCAAGGAGTTGGCATAGCCCAGGCTGCATATGAGGAATCACTGAAATATGTGAATGAAAGGGAACAGTTTAAAAGGAAGTTGCACAAGTTCCAATCGATTCAGTTTATGCTTGCAGACATGGCCACATCGATAGAGGCAGCCAGGCTCCTTTGTTTCAGGGCAGCATATCTCAAAGATCAGAAGAAGAAATACATAAAAGAAGCAGCTATGGCTAAACTGTTCGCATCGGAGGTAGCAATGGATGTTACCCGGAAAGCAATCCAGATTCATGGAGGTTACGGTTATATGAAGGATTATCCTTTAGAGCGTCTTTACAGGGATGCCAAGATTACGGAGATATATGAGGGCACTAGCGAGATTCAGCGCCTGGTTATAGCTGCACAGCTGCTCGGTAGGGGTTTCTAAGATGCACATTATTGTCTGCATTAAACAGGTGCCCGATACAACAGAGGTTAAGATAGATCCCAAAACAGGCCGTTTGATAAGGGAAGGTGTCCCCACCATAATCAACCCAGAGGACAAAAATGCAATAGCAGAAGCAATTAGAATTAAGGACAAATCTAAGGTCACAGTAATCACGATGGGCCCGCCGCAAGCAGAAGATGCCCTGAGGGAAGCGCTTGCTATGGGCGCTGACCAGGCGATTCTCCTTTCAGACATTAAGTTTGCCGGTTCAGATACCTGGGCAACGGCAAACGCCCTGGCTGCAGCAATAAATAAGATAAAAGACTATGACATGGTGCTTTGTGGGAGGCAAGCGATTGACGGCGATACAGCCCAGGTCGGGCCCCAGCTTGCGGAGTCTTTGGATATACCCCAGATAACTTACGTGCAGAAAATAAGTGTTGAAAGGGAAAAGGTGGTTGCTGAAAGGGAACTGGAAGATGGATATGAGATAATTGAGTCAAAGTTTCCGGTTTTGCTGACATGCACAGCCAATCTGAATGATCCGGGATATCCTACCCTAGAGGGGATAGATAAGTCATTTGAAAAAGAGATGGTCATTTGGTCTGCCAAGGACATTAATGTACAGGATAGCAAGGTAGGAATTAAGTCAAGCCCAACCAAAGTGAAGAAGACATTCACTCCCAGTGCAAAATCACCCGGCGAGATGCTCAAGGGAAATGTTAAGGAGATGGCCACAAAGCTTATTGATGAGTTTAAGCAAAAAGAAATGATCCAGAAATTTGATTGAAATGGTAAAAGTTAGACTAAAAGATGATTATCCGGGATTTTCGCTTACTATAAACGGGGTAGTCCTTAATAAGGGAGACGATTATGCTGACGTAAGCGATTCGCTGGATCTGCAAAATGCAATAGACAATAGATACGTCGAGGTTTACACGGTAAAGCCTGCAAAACAGAAGAGAAAGGATGGAGATGAGGTCTGGATATTTGCAGAGCAGAGAAATAATAGGATATCAAGAGTATCATTTGAGATTCTGGGTAAGGCAAGAGCGCTTGCACAAAAACTAAATGTGCAGGTAGGAGCTGTGCTTGCCTGTGAAAAGCAGGATTCTTTGTCTGAGCAGCTGATCCAGCATGGCGCAGATAAAGTCTACCTGTTTGAAAACAAGCAGCTTAAAGACTACAGGACGGATCCATATGCAAAGGTCATATCTGAACTAATACAAAAAGAAAATCCCCAGATAGTGATATATGGCGCCACCAATATCGGGCGGGACTTAGCCCCCCGGATTGCGCAGCGTATCGATACAGGATTGACTGCAGACTGTACAGGTTTGGATATTGACAACGACGGCCTGCTTTTACAGACAAGACCTGCATTTGGCGGCAATATAATGGCACAGATTAAATGTCCTAAGCACCGCCCCCAGATGTCAACAGTGCGGCCGGGAATATTTGAGATTTGTCCAAAGGATGAAAAAAGAGAAGGAAAGATTATCAAAGTTGATGCCAAAATAACAGATAAAGACAGCAAGACAAAGATTGTCAATATTATCAAAGGTCAGAAGAAAAAGGCAAATTTGGATGATGCCAAGATTATCGTCTCAGGTGGGAGGGGGCTGTGTAAGAAAGAAAATTTCAAATTACTGGAAGAGCTGGCTTCTTTGCTGGGTGCTGAAGTAGGAGCTTCAAGGGCAGTGGTAGATGAAGGATGGATTTCCAAAGATCATCAAGTAGGCCAGACCGGAAAGACCGTCCGCCCAAGAATGTATATTGCCTGTGGTATTTCAGGGGCAATACAGCATAGGGCGGGCATGCAGAATTCAGAAATCATTGTTGCTATAAATAAGGATCCTAATGCTATGATTTTTTCAATAGCGGATTACGGTATTGTTGCAGATGCCAAGCAATTTTTGGAAGCGCTAATCAAAGAGCTTAAAGAATAATGGTCTATCCTATTGCTAGAATTAGTCTGGTACCAGCTGTGAGGCTTTGGATAAGAAAGGTTAATGGATTGGAAAAGCTCAAGGAGCCGGTATTTATATTCGCTGCCAACCATGGAAGTTTTGCCGATGATCTGATTTTGCCTACTTTGTTGATGAATTATCTGAATAGATATGTGCATATGTACTGCAACGATCGTTTCTACAAAAACTTTTTTTTAAGAAAATTTCTTGAATGGGGGAGATGCATCCCTGTCCGTGTGGATGAATCAACTGCAGAGGCAAAAAGAATAAACGAAAAAGCATTTCAGCTCGCTTTGCATTGCTTGAAGAAAAAAGAGATAGTGGGCATATTTCCAGAAGGTCATAGGTCGATTGATGGTAGCCTGATGAAAGCAAAGACAGGCGTAGCAAAACTTGCCCTGACAGCCCAGGTTCCTGTAATTCCAATCGGCTCTGTAGGCACCCATGAGATAATGCCTAAGGGAGCGAAGGTTCCTGGATTTAAGCGATGTGAAATAAATATTGGAAGACCTATGCACCTTAACAAATATTTTGGAAAAGAGAAGAGCCAGCGGGTATTGAATCATGTTACTAGGGTAATAATGGAGAGGATCGCAGGACTGGCAGGCCTTGAATATAGGTATTAGAATGGTACATGAAATAGGGAAACGAGTTTTTAAGGTGTTAATGTCCCCTTATATTAGGAAGATTACCGGGCTCGAAAATATTCCAAAAGACAGGGGTTTCATAATCGCTGCTAATCATGCATCATATATGGACCATCTTATTATCTCTACAGTATTTATCAACTATCTTAATAAGCGCATCCATTTTCTTGCCAAAAAAGAGCATTTTGACAGTCCGCTAAAAAAAGCATTCCACAGGTGGGCAGACGCAATACCCGTAGACCGTGAAAAAGGGGGGAAAGAGGCAGTTGTCTGGGCCATCAAGGCCCTAAAGCAGGGGAAGATTATATCCTTGCATCCAGAAGGCACTAGGTCGATGACAGGAAAGCTGCTAAGGGCGAAGACAGGAGTGGCAAGGCTTGCTTTGAACGCAAGGGTACCTGTTCTGCCAGTAGGGTTAAGGGGGACCTTTAGCATACTCCCAAAAGGAAAACTTATACCAAGGTTTAAAAAGGCAGACATGCATATAGGTAGATTAATGTATTTTCAGGATTATTACGGAAAAGAGAACGATTATGCCGCTCTAAGAAAAATAACCACAAAAGTCATGAAGGAGATAGGTAAGCTGACAAACCAGGAGTATAACTTCAAATGAGAATAACAGTGGTTGGCGCAGGAGGCTGGGGCACTACATTAGCCAATATGCTGTCAGAAAAGAATGAAGTTAGCCTGTGGATTAGGGAAAAAGAGCTGCTGGATATAATGAAAAAAGACAGGGTAAATACTTGGTTCCTGCCCAGCATCAAGCTTTCAGATAAGCTTCTTCTGGCTAACGATTACAGTTTAGCTAAGGGAGCCGATATGATCATCTTTGCCGTGCCATCTCAATTCATGAGGCATACTGCAAGAGATTTTGCTCCTTACATAGGCAAAAATTCGATAATAGTAAGTGTAGCTAAAGGCATAGAGCAATCAACATATAAGCGGATGAGCCAGGTTTTGGGTGAAGAGCTAGGAAAAGCTGAGATAGTTGCGCTTTCCGGACCAAACCACTGTGAAGAAGTAGCACGCAAAATACCAACAGCAACCACAATAGCATCAGAAGACCAGGAGATGCTGCAAAAGATCAAACCAAGCCTGGAAACCGCATACTTCAAGGTTTATCCGCATGATGACATAATAGGTGTAGAGATATGCGGAGCCATAAAAAACATCACCGCGATAGCAAGCGGCGTTGTCGACGGACTTGGTTTTGGAGATAATGCCAAAGGCGCCATAATAACTTATGGTTTGACAGAGATGAACAAGTTCGGCAGATTTTTTGGGGCAAAACGAAAGACTATCTATGGATTAGCTGGTGTAGGGGACCTAATTGCTACATGCACCAGCAAGCATAGCAGAAATCGATTTGTCGGGCGCCGCATAGCCCAAGGAAAAAAATTTGAAGAAATCAAGGAAGATATGCACGGTATGATAGCAGAGGGTATAACAACAGCCAAATCTGTCTATGAATTCAGCAAAAAAAATGATATTGAGATGCTTCTTACATCCCAGGTGTATAAGGTACTTTTTGAAAAAAAAGATTTAGAAAAAGCCATAAAAGACCTGATAAAGCTTATTTAATCCTCTGTGAAATCCTCAATCTTTTCCTTAAGGTCTTCATTTTCACCTATGATGCCTTTTTTTCTCAGATATTCTCTTGCGAGGATCCAGAATAGGAGGCCAAGGCTTTTCTTTCCCTTATTGTTACATGGCAGCACAAGATCTATGTTGTTGCTTTGGTTGTTGGTGTCGCATAGTGCAATTACCGGGATGCCTATCTGATTTGCATCTAATATTGCATTTCTGTCAGGCCACGAGTCTGTAACCATTATTATTTTTGCCTCATGATAAATCTCCAGTGCAGGATTGGTCAGCATTCCCGGAGGATATCTGCCGGCTACAACCTTTATGCCAGTGACCTTTCCAAATTCCTTAACAGCTTTCCATCCGTTTTCTCTTCTGGATACTATCAGGATTTCCTCAGGCTTGTAGTGTGCTAATAGACTGGCAACTATGCTTATTCTTTCATCTATCTTCTGGAGATTCAGGACAGATAATCCATCAGGCCTGGTCTTATATATGAACTGCTCCATGTATTTAGTCCTGAACTTTGTTCCAATATGTATGCCTGATTTCAGATACAGGTCCTGCGATACCAAAAGTTTATTCTCTTCGCTCATTTTACTCTCCTGCTTTTTTTATAACCTCAAGCAGCCATCTCATTAACCTGTAGCCAGGTTAAAGCGTCGGTAGTGTAATATGGGACTGCATTCCAGTTTAAAAATATTACTATTCTTTAGAACCAAAGACAGCCAGATCCTTATAAATAGGGCCTTTTTGGGTTAATTCGCTTTGTACCAGCCGAAAAGAGCTGATTTTTTTCGTGACCTTCTTGATATCAGCCCTTTGTATGCTTTCCAGCAATCTATCCTGGTTGATTATAGTCTTAATCCTAGCTATAGTAATGTGTGGATGGAATTTGTAATCTCTTTTAAAATTGAATTTTTCTAAAGAACTTTCTATCTTCTGTTGCAGCTCAACAATCTTTTCTTGTGGCTTGATCCCTACCCAAAGAACCCTGGCGCAGTTTTGGTTCGGAAAGAACCCGATTCCATCCAAATTTACGTAAAAACTGCTGAAATTGACAGATTCAAGCTGTTCCTTAATCAGGGGGATGCTTTTTTCAGGGACCTCTCCTAAAAACTTTAGGGTAAGATGAAACGAACCTGTAAGCTTTAGCGTGGCCGAACACATGTTTATTATATTCTGCAGTCCTTTGAGATAATAGGCTTCCTTGTGAAAGTCAATCCCAATAAAAAGTCTCATAAAAAAAGAACAGATTATCTATATATAAAGATATACCAAAAAAATAAAACAAAAAATCAGAAATCTATTTTTCCTTGTCTACAAGTTCACTGCCAAAGTCTTCATTATCCTCAGAGCTTTCTTCAGGTTCGGCTTCTTCCTCAGCTGGCTCCTCAGATTGTTCTTCCTGTTCTGGTTCTTCCTCCTGCTTTTCACTTGAACCTACTACCTCGGCGAATCCTGCCTTTCGCAGAACCTTGGTAACTTTTATCCTTACTTCGTCTCCTTCCTTAACTCCAGGTACAAAAAGGACAAATCCGTTCCTCTTTGCTATGCCATCTCCTTTTGCACCGACAGCCTCTATCTTCACATCTAACTCTTCGCCAACTTGAACTGGCGGTTCTCTAAAACCTTCTCTTCTCATATTTTTTTTCACCTTATCTAATATTTTTGATCTTGCACTTGCGTGCAATAAGCATTAAAAATTGACCTTATTTTATAAATCTATCTCTTTATTCTCCTACGATTTTTACCATTAATCTTTTTTTTCTTCTGCCATCAAACTCAGCATAATATATCTGCTCCCAAGGGCCAAAATCAAGTTTACCTTCAGTGATAGCGCACACAGCTTCTCTTCCCATTATGGTTCTCCAAAGATGGGCATAGGCATTGTCTTCTCCTGTCTCATTGTGTCTGTATAGGTGAACATCAGTAGGAGCAAGCTTCTGGAGCCATCGTTTGAAATCATTTATCAGGCCGGATTCAGCATCATTTATGTAGACTGAAGCCGTAATATGCATCGCATTGACCAGCACTATGCCTTCCTTTATTCCGGACTCATTAATCGCATCCTGCACCCTGTCTGTGATATTTATGAATTCTATTCTTTCCTGTGTATTGAACCAGAGATGTTTTGTATACGTAGACATGATATCACCTACAAGGAGGATACCCCGTAATGTATAAAATAATTTGTATTTTAAAAAAATAAAAAAAGAATTAGACGTCCTTAAGTCCCTTTTCAGTCATGTAGAAATTTACTTCCCCATCTGGGAGCGAAGGTGAGTCAACAAGCTTCGCAACTCTGCTGCCTTTCTTGCCTTTTCTTATGTATATCCTTGTTTGTGAGTTATGGGCTACAATATGGCCGCCGATAGCTTCTGTAGGATCACCAAAGAACATATCTGGCTTGGCCATGACTTGGTTTGTTACATATACGCACAAATTGAACATATCTGCAAGTTTTGCAAGTACATGCATATGCTTGTTCAGTTTCTGCTGCCTGTCCGCCAATGTTCCTCTGCCCACAAATTCTGCTCTGAAGTGTGCTGTTAAAGAGTCTACAACTATCAGCTTGACCTTTAACCCCTGTTTTTTTATGAGATCTTCTGCCTTTTCAGCCAATAGCATCTGGTGGTCAGAGTTATATGCCCTTGCTACTTTTATATTTCTTAGGACCTTGTTGGGATCCAGTCCAGCTCCCTGCGCAATCTGCATTATCCTTTCAGGCCTGAATGTTGATTCTGTGTCGATAAAGACAACCACTGAGTCATCCATGTCCTTCTGCGCGTTAACAGCAAGTATATGTGCTATCTGTGTTTTTCCGCCTCCATATGCGCTGTATATCTCTGTGATTGCACCGGTCTCAAATCCTCCACCAAGAAGCTTGTCAAAGTTCTTTGAACCTGTGCTAATCTTGTTTATCTTTTGTCTTCTCTTAAGAAAATCTTCTCCTGACTCAAATCCCATGTTCAATGAACTTCTGGCGGCAGCGATAATCTTCTTTGCAGCTGATTCACTGACACCTGAGCTTTCTATAAGCTCGCCAGGCGTGGCAACAGCTATTGCCATAAGATCGCCATACCCTGATGTCTTGAGCTTTTCTGCTGTGGCAGCTCCAACTCCCGGAAGGTCTGTAACACCCTTTTCTTCATTAGTTTCCTCAACCTCAATTGGTTTCTCAAGTTCTTGTTTCATATTATCATCACCTTTTTGCTTTTTTGTCAGTTTCAACACCCTACATAATTATATCTTCAACATCTACATCTGAAGAATCTGAGCCTTGTCCTTTTAGGACAAGGTATTCATAGGCTTTCTGCAGAACCAAAGAAGCCTTTGGCAAGTCATTAATTCTCATAGAATTAGATGTCTGCCACTTACCCTCTTTGTCTGTATACCTTCTCTGCAGAGTTATTGTTCGAAACTCTACAGGTTCTCCGGTTCTTTTGCTAGTGCCGGAATTTTTCCAGACTGTAGCTGTTATTGCTCCAGTACTGAATTTCTTTTCTGGCTTATTGCCAGTATTTTCTTCTTTCATATATTCCACCTCTTGCTTTTCGCGTCTTATTTCATTCTTCCCTTATATTATGGGCAATAAAGCCCCAGGAAGTGAGGTAGGCTGTTCAAAACAACCTGGAGTAGTTATAGTAGCTCTCTTTTTAAATATCTTACGCATAGATGTCATGTGGCTAGTGCTATATCAATATATGGTTTTTAGGGCGTTATAAGCAATAATTTTAACTAATCAGGCTTGTCCAGTGAACTGATTTCTCCCAACAAATCGAAAGATTTATATAAACATTATAATTTATATAATAATATAATAAATGTTATATTTATAACATTTTTCTGATATATTTCCAGCAATAAAACAACCTATCAAGTTATAAAAAATAATAGAATAAAGAAAATAAGTGATTAATGTAACAAAATGAATTTAGATATGCATACTTCAACAATATGGGAGATTGCCCGAGCCTTCTATAGTGCAAACAATACTTTTCAGCAACTATATGGGAAAAGACAGACAGATCAACCTGCAACTGCTGCAGAGATTCGGGGGCTTACAGCGCTCCTGAAAAAGCTTGAAAAAGCATCAGAACCTTTGCATTCAGATGAACACCAATATCCAGAAGCCCAGAGGGATATATTTTACCAGGCAGTGGCTGTTCTGAGGCACGAAACACGAGACCTCAGAGAGATGGTCCATCAGGTTAAAGAGCACCAGCCTGTGTTACAGGAGCACCTAAGAAGAAACCATCTGCAAACATCTGGATCTGAATTGCTTACTGAATTACTGGCCTACAGCGAGAACGCACAATCCTCAATTCCTGATACTTATGACAGGCTGCAGAGGCTTTTTGATAAAACCACAGCCTTTTTGGAACAACGAGTGATGCCAACTTATGCTTCTGATATGAGAGTTCTCAAGACCATGGTTCTGGATGCTACTGGCGAAACTCCTCATGAAAAATTACCTTTACTGTTTAGATATATGTACGGTGATGAATTTGCACCATACTATAAAGCTGCAGATTCATGGCTGAGCCATTCACAGGATGAGCCAGCTGCAGCAGCTCTGGAGAAGATGATGGATGCTTATGAAGAAGATCCTTCACTTCAGGAGCGCTGCATATCTGCACTTGGTCCTTTGCAGGCCAAAATCACAGCAAGGCTGGGCATGGTAGCAAAGCAAATAGAAAGGCTTGGGCACCATGGAAGTGATGGTGCTAAGATTCAGATTAGCAAGCTTCAGCAAAACTATGATAGGCTTGAAAGCGTGAATAAAAGGATTTCCCAATATACTACTTAGTTGTCTTTATATGCAGATCTTTGAGCTGTTCTGGGTCAATTTGAGAAGGCGAGCCATCCATAGGGCATTCAGCATTCTTGTTTTTTGGAAAGGCAATTACTTCTCTGATATCATCATAACCAAGCATTATAGCTACCAATCTATCGAATCCCAGCCCCATACCACCATGCATAGGTGCTCCGTATCTATATGCTTCCAGCAAAAAACCAAATTTCTTCTGCGCTTCTTCATGTGATAATCCAATGACCTTCATAACCTTCTCCTGTACCTCTGGGTCATGAATTCTCATGCTGCCTGAGCCTAGTTCACTGCCGTTCAGGACAATATCGAATAGGTTGGCTGTCACCTTGCCGGGCTCCTTCTCTAGGTATCCTAAGCATTCTTCCTTGGGCATCGAAAACATATGGTGGGCAGGTGTCCAACTATCCTCATCCCTCTCAAACAAAGGATAATCTACTATCCAGCAGAACCGAAACTCTTTTTCGTCGATTAAACCAAGTCTTTTACCAAGCTCTTTTCTTAAGGCAGAGAGGACCTCATTAGAGGTTTTCTCCTTATCTGCAACAAACATCAAGACAGAGCCCGGTTTAGCCTCTGTTAGCTTAATCAGATCTTTCTGTATTTCTTCATTGAAATATTTTGCAATATTGCTCTCTAGCCCTTTTTCTGTAACCCGCATCCATGCCATGCCTTTTGCTCCGCACTGCTGCGCTAGTTCAATAAGGCTGTCTATCTCTTTTCGGGAGATTTCCTTTTCAGGATTTATGCACTTGACTACCCCTCCTTTCTTTATTGCATCCTTAAAAACAGTGAAATCTGATCTGGCAACAACAGAGCTAACATCCTTTAACTCAAGCCCAAATCTTATATCAGGTTTATCTGTCCCGTAACGATCCATCACTTCCTTATAGCTAAAAATCGGAAATTTTTCTCTTAGTTCTATTTTCAATACTTTTTTGAAGATATGTTTGTACATACTTTCAACAGTTTCCATTATATCCTTCTCATCAACAAAGCTCATTTCTAGGTCTATCTGGGTATGCTCTGGCTGTCTGTCAGCTCTCAGATCTTCATCCCTTAGGCATCTTGCGATCTGATAATACCTGTCAACACCTGAAATCATCAATATCTGCTTGTATAGCTGAGGGCTTTGTGGAAGAGCATAAAATTTTCCAGGACTAACTCTTGATGGAACCACATAGTCCCTGGCCCCTTCTGGGGTTGCCCTCACAAGAATAGGGGTCTCTATCTCTAAAAAACCATTTTTGTTGAAGAATTCCCTGGCAGCCTGCGCAGCTTCATGCCTTATTCTCAAATGCTTCTGCATCTGAGGTCTTCTTAGATCAAGATACCTATATCTTAGCCTGACGTCTTCATTGGCAATCTTCTTATCATCTATCTCGATGGGCGGCGTTTCAGCTCTCGTTACTACAGTTAACTTATCCACCAGGACTTCAATCTCACCTGTTTTTAGCTTAGGATTCTCCAGTCCTTTGCCTCTGGGTCTGACTTTTCCTTCTACGATGATGACATCTTCCCGCCTAAGATGCTCTGCTTCGGCATGCACTTGTTTATTGTGTTTGGGATCAAAGACGACCTGGGTAAGCCCATACCTGTCTCTCAGGTCCACAAAGATAATTCCTCCATGATCCCTTCTTGAATGCATCCATCCGCTCAGGGCCACCTGTTTGCCAGTATCTTTTCTAGACAACTGGCCGCAGTTATGAGTCCGTTTCATTAATGAAGAGATTTGCAAAAGCATTTATAAAGTTTATTGTTAAGCTTTCCGATAAACTTTAATAGCAGCTCGATTTACATGACCTGATGAATGAGCTGCTATGGATGCTGCTGATGCTGGTCAGTTTCTTAGGTATAATTCTGGCTTATAGGTTTTTTGGCAAGCTTGGATTATACAGCTGGATGACTATGGCAATAATCGTCGCAAATATCCAGGTTATGAAAACTGTACAGATTTTTTTCTGGGTTACTGCTTTGGGAAACATCGTGTATGGCACCACCTTTCTGGTTACTGACATATTGAATGAGAATTACGGGGAAAAGCAGGCTAAGAAGGCAGTATGGCTAGGTTTTTTTATCCTCATTACAGTAGCGATTGTAATGCAGATCTGCCTTGGCTTCATACCCCATGAAACAGATACGCTAAGTCCCGCATTGGAACGGATATTTGGTTTTTTGCCTAGGATTGCTTTCGCAAGTTTGGCTGCATACCTGGTCTCCCAGAATCACGATATATGGGCATTTGATTTCTGGAAAAAGGTCTTTAAAGGCAGATACCTGTGGCTCAGAAATAACATTTCAACAATGACATCACAGTTGCTTGATAATATAATCTTCACATGGATTGCTTTTATCGGCTTTTTTGGGCTTTTTGGATGGAATCAGCTCTTTGAATGGAACATTGTCTTGCAGATTTTTCTTGTATCCTATGTCATGAAATTACTCGTAGCCCTCTTTGACACTCCGTTTGTATATTGGAGCAGACACATATATAAAAAGCACCTTAAAAAATCCACTTAGCTAAACGAAAGATTTTAATACAAAATACATTTTTGAGAATTCCATGGCTACCAGCAAGGTATTCGGCATTGGTTTGTCAAGGACAGCTACAGTAAGTCTGACAGAAGCTCTGAAAGTGCTCGGCTATAAGTCTATCCATTATCCTATACGCATGATTCGGATGAGAGACGGCAAGCTCTGGATTGACCTCAAAAGAGTTGCAAAATTCGATGCACTGACCGACACACCAATAACAAGGTTTTATAAGAAGCTGGACAAGAGTTTTCCTAACTCAAAGTTTATCCTGACTGTCCGGGACATAGACAGCTGGTTAGGTTCTATAGGTAAAATGTGTGAAAACCTTAAGCTTCTTAAGTGGGCTGCTTTTATGAAAGTCTTTAAGAAAGGGAGAAAGGTAGATCTTGATCTTTACAAATCAGCTGGGTTTGATAGGAAGATATTCAGAAAAGCCTATGAGGCGCATATAAGGGATGTTAGTTCATATTTCAAGGATAGAAAAGAAGACCTGCTGGTGCTGAATATATGCCAGGGCGAAGGATGGAAAAAATTATGCAATTTCCTTGACAAAGATATACCTGTCACGGAATTTCCAAAATTAAACCAAAGGCACAGCATGCTTTATTATCTTCCCCTGAGGACGCTATGTGAGTATTTCCTAACAGATTAGCCACTTTTTCTTTAGCTTTTGAAATCTTTTTTCTTCGATAGACTGGCGGATATCTTTCATAAGATTTAGGATAAAGCTAAGGTTATGCACAGAAGCCAACCTGAAATATGTCAGCTCGCTTGCTTTGAACAGGTGCCTTAAATACGCCCTTGAATGGTTCTGGCAGGCATAGCAGCTGCAATTCTTGTCTATTGGCCTGCTGTCATTTTCATACCTCTTATTTTCTATGTTGAACCTGAATTTGTTTTTCGGCTTGCCCCCTGATTCAGGAGAGATATAGACATGCCCGCGCCTTGCCCATCTTGTTGGAGCCACACAGTCAAACATATCTATACCTCTTTCTACAGAATTAAACAGGTCTTCGACACCCCCTATGCCAAGAAGATGCCTGGGTTTTTGCTCAGGTAAAATGGGCAGCGACCATTCAAGTATTTGGTGCATATCTGTCTTAGACTTACCAAGAGAACCACCTATCCCAAAGCCATCAAAATCAAGCTTACCTATAAATTCTGCGGCTTTG
This sequence comes from uncultured Methanosarcinales archaeon, assembly GCA_964510025.1. Classification (GTDB taxonomy): domain Archaea; phylum Nanobdellota; class Nanobdellia; order Woesearchaeales; family DATDXC01; genus CAZDZV01. Next base: position 83,760 of record CAZDZV010000001.1, on the reverse strand, counting down.
ACACGTAAGTCCTTGTACATCCCTCCCTGCACAATGCCGAACAAGGCCTGCCTCTTATCATAGCATTCCAGGCATTTCAGCGCCCACCTGTGCGTTCTTTTTAAGGCCTTGGTCGTATACTCCTTATCGGATAATGGAGATGTGCACTCATCAAAAGCAAAGATAATATCTGCTCCCAGGTTGGATTGAATCTTCATGGAGCTTTCAGCTGTCAGCTTATGTCTGCTTCCATCTATAGGATCCTTGAATACCACCCCATTATCGTCAACTTTTGCGAATTTCTTTTCTTGCTCCAATCTTATCTGGTGTTTTTTGTTGCTAAAATCAAGATAATTATCAGCCATTTTGCCAACCCTATGTTCAACAGCTAGACCTAGGCTGAATGCCTGGAATCCACCTGAGTCTGTGACAATAGGCTTGTCCCAGCCCATAAACTTGTGTAACCCTCCCTGCTTTTTGATAATATCGTCTCCAGGTCTTAGATGCAGATGATAAGTATTAGCTAATACCACATCCGTAATTTCCTTTATGTCCCTGTTGTCAAGGCCCCTTACAGTAGCGGAAGTAGCTACCGGGATAAAGGCAGGGGTTTTAAAGCTGCCATGCTTCGTAATAATGGCTCCCAAACGGGCCTTTCCATGTTCTTCCTTTATTTTAAATCTAAACATACTTTTTTCTAGAAACAACAGCTTTATTTAAAGATTACTTATTGATATCATAGCTAAGCTCTTCAAGCTTTTTTAGGTTCCATTTTATAGAATCAGACTTCTTTCTTAACTCACTGTTCCTTAGATTAAACTTGATAAACTCACCGTATACATTTTCAATGAAATTCTTGATCTCCTCTACTTCTTTTTTATTTTTATGTGCAACAGTGACAGCCTTCCTTGCAAGCTCCCCCGTAAGATCGCAGATCCCCATGAGATAATCTTCCTGGCTCATTTTAAGTTCAGCTACATTCGGTATCTTCCTTTTTTTGTTAAATCCATAGTAGCATAAGGCTTCGGCATATTCTTGCATGGCATGGCTGTAGCTGCCTTCTGAAAATAGTTTCTTGTCTCCATAGGCTATTCTGTCTAATTTTTGTTTTTCTCTTTTAACCTCTTTGAGAAGTTTTGCTGTTTCCCCTTCATCCTGCCTGTGTAGAGAATATATCAGTCTTTTCGATAGTCTAAGAACATCCCTTGCTTTTTTTATTAATTCTTCTCTTTGCTTGTCATATCTTTCAAGATTTTCCCTTATCTTGGAAAAATTTTTTTTGTCTAACATAACTTATCAGAATATCAGTTATTATTTAAACGTTTCTTTTATAAAGTCTACAGCATTTTTTTATGTTGGAGGATGATAAAAATCTCTAAAACTGAAAGAAATCTGAAAGAAGCGTTTGCTGGTGAAAGTCAGGCAAGAAACAAGTATGACTTTTTCGCTAAGGTGGCCAGAAAGGAAGGATATCACTATATTGCGAAAATCTTTGAAGAGACAGCGGTGAATGAGAAACAGCATGCAAAAGACGAGTTCAAGCTGCTTAAAGGTATAGGTGATACAAGGAAAAATCTGCAAGAGGCTATTGCTGGAGAGCATCATGAGACAGTAGATATGTATCCTCAATTTGCTGAAAAGGCAGAGGAAGAAGGGAATTCAGAAGCTGCAAAAAAGTTCAGGATGATAGCAAAGGTAGAGGCAGAGCATGAAGCCAGATATAAAAAGCTGCTAGCGATGTTAGAGGATAACACTGTCTATAAAAGGGATAAGCCGATAAGATGGAAATGCTCTAAATGCGGATATATCCATACAGGGAAGGAACCCCCAGCTAGGTGCCCATCATGTCAACACCCTAAAGAATATTTTGAGCCGGAATGCATGTGCTTCAAGGAAGACTGTGAAATCTGCAGCTAGATAAGGTCAGCGCACTTCTGCTCGCAGTTTATCTGGTTTTTGTTTTCATAATCTATGTTCAGTGGCAGGATAAGGTCTCTATCTACAGATATCACTACGTTAAGTTCAATATCTTTCACTTTAGGGTTGTCCCTGAGGTGACAGTTGACTATGCCCTCAAGCCTTTTTAGGTCTGTCGCAGCAAAGAACAGCACCAGATTGTATCTGCCGGAAGTTATAAGCGCATTGATAAAGAAAGGGCAGTCCTTAAATTCTCCCAAGACCGCTTGGATATTGCTTGCGTTTATGTCTATCTTAGCTAATTTCAGGTCAACTGTCTTGAAATTCATCCCGCTGTTGAGGCATAATATGCCTCTATCCCTTAGCTTCCTTAACCTTGCCCCGACAGATGGCTGCGATAATTTTATCTTCTCCCCGATTTCTATCTGAGATATGTTGGGTTTATTTTGGATAAGGGATAAAATCATATTATCTTTCCTATCCAATCCTAGTTTTTCATTTATTTGTATCTTTTTCTTAAAATCCTCGATTTTTTGGAAGTTCATTTCATTCTTCATTATAAATTATAGAGAAGTAGAAGAATATTTATATATTTTACTATAAATTATAAAAAAATTATAATATATGTTTATTTATTATAGTAACTAAATTTATATAACATTATGATACTTTATACTGAAGAAAAGGCAGTTGATTATCTGCGGAGGTGAGTAGAAAATGGGAGGAGGCGGATGTTGCTAAAAGCTTTAAATATTTTTTTTCTTTTTCTTGGAGGTCAAGATGAATAAACACTGTAGGTTGTGTAACAAAAAACTAGGGGAAAAGGATGCAGCGGCATTATACTACTGTCTGAAGTGTCAGGAAAAACAGGCGCAAAGACAGGAGCTATTATAAGCAGTTGCAGCTTACTATTTAATATGGACACAAAAACAATCAATGAACTGATAGAAAAACTGCGGAAGGGCAGACTCTCCGGTACAATTCAGATATCAATAGATAACAAAGGAAGATTAAACGAGATTATCATTAGGAATCTGGGACATGCGGAAGAAATTGACAGTAACATACGGAAAGTTAATCTCACAGGAAATAGCCTTAGAGATACAAATTTTACAGGCATGGATATTTCGGGTTCGGATTTTAGCGGATTAGACATTGGCGGCTCGGATTTCTCCTATTCTAGGATTGTAGGTACAAACCTATCAGGCTCGGACTTTGGTGGTGCTAATTTCTATAAAGCAAGGATTTCGCAGTCTGATGTGGCCAATTCCTACGGGATAAGGAGCCTGGAAGGATCCTATATGACTGGTTCCGTAAATCTGTACCAGCCAGAGCCAGAGGCCGATTCACCTATATCCAATCCTTATGATGAGTTGGCAAACCAGCCAGCTGAGATGCCGGATGATACTCATGATATAAACAGGATATTGTTGCACAAGAGGAACTATTGAGGATGAGAAAACCCGAATACCAAATTGAACACATATTTCTTGATAGGTGGTCTCCTAGAGCTTTATCTGAAGAGCCATTGGAAGATAGAGAGCTGATGAGTCTATTTGAAGCAGCAAAATGGGCTCCTTCTTCCTATAATAATCAACCTTGGCGATTCATATATGCTAGAAAAGGGACTGGCTACTGGGATGATTTCTTCAGTTTGCTGACAGAGGGAAACAAAATCTGGGCTAGGAAGGCAGCAGTCCTGGCTGTTGTGGCGTCAAAAAAAACCTTTGATTATGATGGGCGGCCGTCTATTACTCATTCATTCGATACCGGCGCCGCATGGGAAAATTTGGCTCTGCAAGCCTCAAAAATTGGGGTTGTCGCACATGGTATGCAAGGATTTGATTATGAGAAAGCAAGGGATGTTATCAATCTGCCAGGGGCCTATGCAATAGAGGCTATGATTGCTATTGGAAAACCAGGTAAAAAGGAAGATCTTCCAGAGCAGCTACAGCAGGAGGAATTCCCATCTGATAGGAAAGGCCTTAAAGATATAGTCTTTGAAGGCATATTTGAGGAGGTAAAAAAAAATGATAGGCAAAAAAATAGAACAAGAACTTAACAAGCAGATAAATGCAGAGCTATATTCAGGATATATGTACCTGTCTATGTCTGCATACTTCGAATCCCTTAACCTGGGTGGATTTGCAGGCTGGATGAGGCAGCAGGCGAAGGAGGAGCAGGAGCATGCTATGAGATTCTATAAGCATATTGTAGAAAGGGGTGGGGCAGTTGTTCTAGATAAGATAGATGCGCCCCCTAAAAGCTGGAAATCTCCCCTTGAAGCCTTTCAGGCAGTATACGACCATGAGGTAAAGGTAACTGGAATGATTAGCAGCTTAGTTGACCTCGCACAAGAAGAAGACGACAAGCCTGCCTTTTCCATGCTGCAGTGGTTTGTGGACGAGCAGGTTGAAGAAGAAGAGCAGACCGATGCGATAGTCCAGAAGCTTAAGATGATAAAAGACTCACCTCAGGGCCTGCTTATGCTGGACCGAGCTCTGGGGGAGAGAAAATAGAACAAAAGCTTATTAAATCATATCTACCTACAGCCGAATGAGGTGAATAAAATGGACTTGAAAACAGCACTGAAGACAGCTATTGATTTTGAGGAAAAAGGGCATAGCATATATACAAAAGCAGCAGAGACTACCGATAATCCAATTGTGGAAAAAACATTCAGCTATCTTGCTGACGAAGAGCTAAATCATATAGATGAACTTAAAGGCTATATGAAAACAAAGCAGATTGAGTTGAAAGGAGACAAGCTTGAGCAGACCAAGCAGTTTTTTTCCATGACTATCAGGGAGTTCAAGGAAAAAACAGAGCTGAGTGAAGATGACCTAAAGGCACATGAAACCGGGCTTGAATTGGAGAAAAAGTCCTATGACTTCTATAAGCAACAGTATGAAGCAGCAGATGACCAAAAGCTTAAGGAGTTCTTTAAATGGATTATGGCTCAGGAAAATGCGCATTATGAGCTCATTGATAAGGCTTACCAATTTATCAAGGATCCCGAGGGTTTCTACAGCAAAGAAGAAAAATGGATCGCAGACGGAGGATGATACCATGGCAGAAGAAAATCTTTTTTTGAAGATAAATAGGCCGAAAGATATGGATAATCTTGAAGACCTAGAAAAAAAGCACATTCCAATAATAGAATGCCCGGACAAGGTGAATCAAGGGGAGCAATTTGCGGTTACAATAGAAGTAGGCAAACTACTGCAGCATCCAAATCTGAATACCCACTATATAGAATGGATTGAACTGTCAGCAGACGACCTGTTCATAAGCAGGGCAGATCTTATTCCGGTTGTAGGTTCACCCAAGGTGACGCTTAATATAAGCCTGAATGAAAGTCATGTCCTGAAAGCAAAGATAAGGTGCAATCTCCATGGATTATGGGAATATTCAAAAGAGATAAAAGTGGGATAGGATGTATGGTCCACATTTGAAGGCTATGACAATGGTGCGGATTGTGCTAGCAGACACATATGCAGAATGCGTTGAATACGGCAGGTGACACATTTGAACGAGTTTAGAGTATGTTCTAATTGCGGATACGAAAGGGGATTTCATACATCATTCACAAAAAAAGGTAGTAAATTTCTTGTGATCTTCATATGCCCCGAATGTGGTTCAGCTTATGATCTTGGGTTGCTGGAAAGCGGAATTAAAGACCTAACAGCCAGAAAAGTGACTAAATATTCGTCTAAAAACAAAACAATATAAAGGTAACATTTAAATACTATCGCAATTCACCAGAAATAAAAATAGGGGGGTATTTTTATGGAATCTAAAAAACATGAACATCATCACAAGAATGTCAGGATTAAAAAGAGCGAAATATGGAAGTCTACCACCACTATCTTGGCAATACTGTTAATTGTTTCTTTATATTTCAATTTCAATTCACCTGCATCAGCCGGGCAGGTTCTTTCTCCGGAAGAGGCTGCCGATAAGGCAATAAGCTACATAAATACTAATCTCATGCAGCCAGGTGTAAGCGCGAAGCAGCTAGGTGTTGAGGAAAACTCTGACCTTTACAACGTGAAGCTGGATATAGCCGGAAATGAGTATGATTCATATGTTACAAAAGACGGCAAACTTCTTTTTCCAACTGTTATAGATATGACAGAACAGGCAGAACAACCAACTCAGGATCCTACTTCAGCTACTCAAGAGCCGGCCGCTGTCAAATCAGAAAAGCCGACTGTGGAATTATTTGTAATGTCGCACTGTCCTTATGGGACACAGTCAGAGAAAGGTATCATTCCTGTTGTAGAGCTTTTGGGCGATAAGATCGATTTTGAACTTAAGTTTGTTAATTATGCAATGCACGGAGAAGTGGAAGTGAATGAACAGCTGCAGCAATATTGCATAGATAAGGAAGAGCCAGATAAATTTCTGGATTACCTGAAATGTTTCTTAAAAGAAGGCAATTCAGAAGAATGCATAGAAGAAGCATCCATCGATACAGCTAAGTTAGAGGGCTGCACAGAAGCTACTGATGAAGAATATAAGATTACAGAGACCCTGAACGATCAGGCATCATGGGAAACAAGGTTTCCGCCTTTCTCAATACATGATGAAGAGAACGATGAGTATGGGATTCGTGGTTCACCATCGCTTGTTATAAACGGGAAGATGGCTAGCAGCGGCAGGTCTCCAGCAGCTTATTTAGCCACAATCTGCAATAGCTTCATAGAGCCTCCAGAAGAATGCAGCCAGGAACTAGCTGCAGAAACACCAAGCCCTGGTTTTGGCTATGAGGTAACCGACTCGCCTGCTACAGGACAATGCTAATATGGTCTGGGCAATAAAAGAATCTGTTTTTTACAAGAGCCTGGAACTTATAAAGCACAAGCCAAATAATTTCTTTGTTATTTTCTTATTTGATGCGCTTTTTTTGGGAATATTGGCATCCATCGGATGGTTGATTCGACAATACCTCCCAGGTAACCCTGATCAAATTCAGAATTATGTGAGGACCTCAGGCATATACTTCTTTTTGCTGTTTTTTCTATGCTACAATCTATTCCTTGTTTTTATATATAGTCTATTCAAGGCTCTCATACTGCAGAGAATCGGTCTTTATGACAAGAAGAAACCGAGGCTGAATCTCAAGAAATTATTTCTTCTAAACCTGATAATCATCGTATGCGCATTAGCTGTTTTCTTCTTTGTAAATATTTTGGTATTTTTTTTGTTCAAAAACTCTTTTTTTCAGGCTCTTGCTACTTTTTTCCTTATCCTGTATGGAGTGGCTCTTTATTTATTCATAAATTTTGCACACTCGCTGTCTATAAAAGAGGACAGCCTTATCAAAATACTGAGCAAGACGATTTCAGCAGTCAAGAGAGTAGACAGGTACTATGGGGTGCTGGTATTTTCGTGTGCAGCTGTAGTATTCAGCCTGCTATTCTCTTTCGGCTCTCTGAAGGCAGCCGGTTTGTTGAAATATTTATTTGCAGCTATCAGCGTGTTTTTTTTATATGCCATGCACTTCATAAATAGGCTATATGCATATCTAATAATCAAGAGGATTTGAAGGTGTTCATCCATAGCATTAATCCAACTCTTTTGAAAATTGGATTTCTGGAGATTAGGTATTATGGCGTAATCTATGCTTTGGGTTTCATAATCGCGTATTTCATGATCAGGAACTTAGTCAGCCGGAAAAAGATAGATCTGGATAAGGATGAGATTATGGACCTTATATTCTATTTGATAGTTGGCACAGTATCAGGTGCGAGGCTTTTTTTCGTTTTCTACAATATTCCTTACTTTATCAGAAATCCTCTTAAGATATTGGCTGTCTGGGAAGGCGGACTAATATTTCTGGGCGGCTTTCTGGGCGCTATCGTAGCTCTGTATATTTACTGCAAGAAAAAAAAGATGGACTTTTTTAGGATGATGGACATATGTGTGGTCCCTCTTCCTCTGGCATTAGCTTTGGGCAGGATAGCTAATTTCATCAACAGTGAATTTGTAGGAAGATTAGCATCAGTGCCATGGGCTGTCAAATTCCCGTCTCACGCAGGATTTCGGCATCCGGTCCAGCTTTATAATAGTATAGCTTTGTTTATGATTTTCTTATTTCTCTTAAGTCTTACTAAAAGAAAGAGCAAGACTGGAACCATGTTGCTGGTCTTTCTGCTTCTGTATTCACTGTCAAGGTTTTTGCTAGGTTTCTTTAAGATTGCAGACCAATATGGCTTTATCCTTGGGCTTACTATAGAGCAGATAGTCTATCTGCTTATATTTGTCAGCGCCCTTATCTTCTTTATAAAATCTAACAGAAAAGATTATAAATAAGCCATAAAACTCGGTTTTGTTATGAGGTGGAACCTGGAAACCAAGACAAATCTTTTTTTGGGGTTATTTGCATCTTCTTTGGTTGCAGCTAGTCTGCTCGGTTCAAAGATTGCACAGCTAGGTTTTGTCCAATTCTCAGTCGGAATTTTCGCCTATCCCCTGACCTTTCTTATTACAGATGTCATAGCAGAAGTGCACGGCAAAGAAAAAACAAAGCAATTCGTATGGGTAGGCTTCTTGTCTATGTTTTTCATTTTGTCTATGACAGCCTTATCAGTCTGGCTGCCGTACGCTGATAGGAGTTATGTGCAGGCAGAAGAATATACTAAGGTTTTCGGCATAAGCATCAGGTTTTTCATTGCCAGCATCATAGCATTCTTGGTAAGCCAGATGCACGATATCTGGTCATTTAACTTCTGGAAGGAAAAGACCAAGGGAAAGTTTCTTTGGCTTAGGAATAACCTTTCCACTATGATCTCCCAGTTTATCGACACAGTAGTATTTATGTTTATAGCCCTTTATTACCTTCCTTTTTCGTTTGTTCCAGCAGCATTGAATACAAATCCAAAATTTAATGTTGCCTATTTGTTTGTCCTGATTATACCCTATTGGGCATTGAAAGTTTGCGTAGCCCTTCTGGATACACCATTTGTTTATTTGGGGGTAAAATTCTTGAGAGGTTATGTTTACAAGAAAAAACCCAGAAAAAGAAAGGCTTCTAGGTAAACTTTTTAAATAAAATACTGCTCACATCTGAATATGCGCCTGTAGCTCAGCTTGGATTTCCTGCTGCTGTTGCCGCAGGGACAAAAAGAGCGAATGCCTCCTATTTCAGAGCAAAGCTTTGCAATCGTGCAAGCTTCGCTTTAGAAGTAAGCATTAGGTCCGGAGTTCGAATCTTCGCAGGCGCGTTTTATTTCCACAAAGTTTTCATTCTTGGGCATAGCAGAAGAATGTTATTCTTGGAGTCCAGGTACTTTCAGAAATTGGATAACGGTATCTAGGCGGTTGCACTTGTTTTCTATTAGAGGAAGTTAACATTATTAAGTAGTAAATAATGAAAAAGTTTATAAACTTTAAAACATTCCTTTTAACCCGGGGATAAAAACGATAGTTGTGATAAACAAGTTCTTGAAGGTGATGTTACATGGATAGGAGACAATTCTTACGAAGAGCCGGCGGAGCAGGACTAGGGCTGGTTCTTGCTGCTCTTCCAGTCGATTTGGGTAGAGGCAACCAGCCACCAGCCCCCGTGGCACAGTCTGAATTGGAAGTTACCATAGCTAGCATGCTTACTCCAAGAGCCTATTCAGCTGTCTTGTGGGATAATAATGGAGAGAACGCCTACATAGTTGGTGGTCTAGCTAGGGTTGCAGAAACCCGCGAGATTGAAATTCTAGGACAGAAAAGACAATCTAGCACTTTTCGCAGAGCTGCTCTGAAATCTGTTGAAAAATATGATCTGAGCAGAAACAGGATGACTGAGTTCTCACAGATGACTACAGCTAGAGTATCACCTGCTATTGTACCTATTGGCAATGAATATTTATTGATATTGGGGGGTTATACCTTAAAAGAGGATGAACTACAGGTTTTAGGAAGTGCGGAACTTATGAACCTTAAGACAGGTGAGTCTTTACCAATTGGGGCCGATTTAATAACAAGATACGCACATTCTGCAACTATAGGGGATGACGGTTTAATATATATCTTAGGTGGAAGAACAGGTAGTAAGCAGACACCCTATAGCGATATCCTTGAGGTATTGAAGTTTGAACCAGGAACAAAACCACGCTTAAATCGACTGCAAAAAAGAGAAGGATATTTCACGGCCGCCCATTTAGGGACAGCATTTGCTGGTGGTGTACTGTACGGGGCAGGAGGAATTAGGAATGAACCATTGGATGAAATTGTGGCTATATCAACCAGGGAATGGGTGCAAAATCAGCTTGAGCGGTTACCTGGAAAGCTAGGACTAACTGCCTTAGCCTATGTTGATGGTTCTTTATACATAGCTTCACATCCTAGGGGATCTGCCGTAGGAAGTTCACCGGTTGTGGTACAATATGGTCTGGCCGACCAGCAAGGTCATGTTATAGTCACAACAGAGCAGCTGGAAAAGGCTTTACAGCAGCAAAAGCAGGCAAGAACGTCTGTAACGGGTGTAGCATCCGCCTTTGCAGTTCAAGAAAAGGTCGCTTATGTGTCTTTTGCAGGAGGTATGACCAGTCTTGGACCCAGAGTTGGATTGGGTGCTGAGGATGTGTATTCGCCACAATTTACGGTCTACAAGCTACCGAATAAAGTCGGAAGATGAAAATCAGAAAAGCTATTTACATATTGTTTATATTTTTCTTGCTACATAAGGTAAGTGCTTATGATATAAATTCTTGCGACGATAATCCAACAGCATCTGGCATATGGATACTGAAGACAAACCTGGTATCAGAAGGAGACTGTCTTAAAATTTCGGCAAATGATCTTACTCTTGATTGTAATTTTCATTCAATTGTCGGTTCTGGAATCGGCACAGCCATCAAGGTTGAGAATCAATCGAACATAATAATTAGGAACTGCGTGATACGAAAGTATCAAGAAGCCGTCCACTTGGAGAATACAATGGCGAGCATAGATTATAGTCTGCTTGAGCACAACGAAATAGGTCTTACATTAAGCGGATTTACTTCTATTGACACCCTATATAACGCATTTGTCAATAATTTAATCAATGTCCGAAGCACGGTCAAGGAATCGATTAGTTTCCAGCCTAGCTACGCTGGCCTATATAAATCCTCATATGTTTATCTACCATCAAATTGGTGGGATTCAAATCTTTCAGAGCAAATCAGTTCAAAGTTAGATGGTAATATTACTTTCTATGGCTGGCTGGATTACAATCCTTTTTCTGATCCTGATAGCGACTTAGTATACTCTGTTGTCGATAATTGTCCTGAGCATAATAATCCGTCTCAATTAGATTTTGACAGTGATGGTATAGGTGATGTCTGCGATAACTGTGTTGATAGGATAAATCCTGATCAGACTGATATCGATACTGACGGTGTTGGAAATGCTTGCGACCAAGATGATGATTCTGACAATGTAAATGACAGTGAAGATAATTGCATCGAAATATTCAACCCAAGTCAGGAAGATACAGACGCTGATGGCGTGGGAGATGCTTGTGATAACTGTATAGATTATGCCAATGCGGGACAGGCAGACAATGATCTGGATGGCAAGGGAGACGCCTGCGATAAAAATATTTTTTTGCCTGCAGCCATATTTGATCCGCTATCTGAAACAGCAGACTATCCAGTAGATCTGTTGGCTAAGCAGGAATCCGGATATTATTATGTCCAGCTGGTTGACGGATTTGATTACAATATGCAGGATCAATTCTTTGATTCCATACATGCAACGAAATTCCTATCGTACCAAACAGACGTATTTATTGTAAAATCTGATCTAACCTTAGCTGAAATAATACTGAACTCAAATGTCCGGGCAGCAGGAATTTATCATCCTGTAAACAAAATCGCAGAGGACAACAATCTCATTTCCTTGTTTAATCCTGATGGCACTTTGGTAGATGATGAAGGGACTATAAATATACTTGTCTCTGTATTTGACCACATATCACACGTTAAGTCTGATATAGTGTCTCTTGGAGCAGATGTCACTCAAATAGATGACAAATTATTGCATGTTACCGTTAAGATGAATGCATTGACTGATTTGATCTATCTGCCGGATGTGGAATTCATTTCAACGCCACCAATATATCGGCCCTTAAATAAACATGCTCTCTTAATTACCGGAGCAAAAATAACTAATCAGCGATTTCATATTCAGGGCCAGGATGAGACAATAACTATTGCAGACACGGGTTTTGACAATGGGACAAATAGCCCAGTTCAGACTCTTGATTTCTATAGGAGGTCTATACAGATGGAAGATTGGGGGACAGGAACTGTGAAGGATTTCGGTGGCCATGGAACCCATGTTGCAGGTTCAGCAGCATCAAGCGGCCCAATTAATCCGGGATCAGCACCAAAATCAAATCTCGTTATGCAAGCAATAGGACAGCAAATACCCACTTTGATGGGTCGAATCCGACCTTATCGGTTTCAAATGTTCGGAGAAGATGAGATATACACAAACCATAACGATCCAAATTCTACAAATCTTTACAAAGCTCTCAACAGATCATATGGCTCAATGAACTTTGGGGGCATACCTATAGGGATTGTCAGACTTTTTTTTGGAGCAACAATACAAACTAACAGCTGGGGCAGTGATGGAGGATACAGTCCTACTACAAATGCATTTATGGATAGTTATCTCTGGATTAATGACAATATTACCGTCTTATTTGCTGCTGGCAATGAGGCAAATTTTGCATTCAAGCATGGTGTAATCGGAAATGAAAGCTTCCAGCTTTTTGAACAAGGTGGCAATTCAGTGACTTCTCAAGGGAGAGCAAAGAATGTTATTACAGTTGGAGCATCAGGAACATCTAGAATTAGGGCAGGCCAACCTGACCCGCACTATACCCCTGAAGAGGTTGTGGTTTTCAGCAGCAGAGGAACAGAAATACAGGGCAGAATTAAGCCGGATATTGTTGCACCTGGATTTGATATCGTATCATGCAGATCAACCATATGTATTGACGGCATAAGACACTATCTGCCAAATAGCAATAATCTAGATGAGATGGATGAAGTTAGAATAAATTTCAATCATGCTAACTGTGTAGGTTGGGGTCTTCCGTCGGAATTCGGTTACACGGCAACCGATCATTACATGGTTGCAGGGGGGACAAGCATGGCTACTCCTCACGTGGCAGGATTAGCTGCATTAGCCAGGGAATATCTGAGAAAGGTAAAAATGCATGACAAGCCAAGCGCTCCATTAATAAAAGCCCTTTTAATAAATGGAGCAGTAGACCTGCCTGACCAGCTGTTCGTGCCAACGCTTCGAGGTGCAAGTATCAGAGAACCAGTGGATTGTACAGGCTACCCCAATGTTTGCGAAGGATGGGGCAGGGCCAATATAACAGAATCTTTGTTTCCTTTAGGCAGACACACAACAGTTGGTTATATGGATGCAAATGAAACAGTCTTAGCTTCAACAGACTCAGCAGTCTCTTTTTTTGCACGGTTCTCAAAATCAAAACCCTTGAAGATAACCTTAGCATGGCATGACAAACCATTAGAGGCTCTAAGGAATGATCTTGATTTGGAAGCCATATCTCCCACCGGATCTAGATATCTCGGAAATACCTTTACCTCTGATGGAAAAAACTCAGCTGAAAATCCCTTTGCCAAAGACTCAGATTTGAATAACAATGTTATAGAAAGGATAATCCTAAAACAACCAGAAGATGGCTTCTACAATATAACAGTGATAGCTTCCCGTTTGCTAGATGTTAGCGGTAAAGGTGGTCAGCCTTTTGGCTTAATTTTTTCAAATACCCTGGGCATTGATGCAACTAATGCGACAGGAAATTATACTTACAATTTCACAGATGGTGACACAATATATGCTAAAGCGGTAGGTTTGCCTGCTAGTAAGGACGTAACAATCGCAGTTATTGTTTACAACAAAAGTATAAACTGGTCCGCAGAGGTAGATATGGATTTTGACTTTGTTGGGATGCAGACAATACATACGCAGCCGGATGGAACAATATCCAATAAAAAAATACTCGATACAGGATCAAATAAACATATATTAAACAGAGAAATACCGGCGCAGTATATTGTTGAAACGGGTGGCAGATATAATCTAATTCTTGATTTCGATAATAATGGGAACTTTGATTACAATACAGATTTAGTTGATAAGTATGATAACTATGGATTCAGAGTGCAAGCTATAGTACCATGTGACTCAAAAGGAAATTTTAAGACAAAATTTAGCAAGGTAGAGCCCGTCTACGTGAAGGGGGCAGGATTTGAAGTAAATAAGTCAATCGATATATATCTGAAATGGGAATCAACAGATATTGAAGACGGTAGCCAATTAGAAGATAGGACCGATGATGGACCTTATAATATGACTACAACTGCAGATGGTGAGATTAACATATCTATGATCTGGGAAAATCCCAGAATTGGTTCTTATGATATAGTTGTTGATGTTGATAAAGACGGATTCTATAATAAATCTAGAGATGTTCTATATAGGTGGGATGGAACAGGGATTTTTGTAAGCAACTGTTGCAACCCAGAACAGGCATCTGTAGATGTCTATCTGCTTCCGGATTTTAGTTATGAGATTGAAGGATATTATGTTTTTGAAGGATGTCAGGAGAATGCAGAGGAAGATACCTGCCAGATTGACTGGAAAAAAGAGTACTCTCAATTCTCACCAGGATATGAACCGATGCTTACATTTACATATAATGATGGAGTATTTTTCGCAGAACTCTGGAGAGAAGATGAGTTTTCAGGTGACATCTGGCTTTATTCTCAGACAATACCGAGGCCATTTCCATCTGACACCTTATCATGGTATGACGGCTCTATAACTGGCGCACTTGGCTTGGAAGGGGGGCCGGAATTTGTATATGCTGAGTTCTCAGGTGAAGAAGTATGCGATGGTATCGATAATGATAATGACTGGGATGTGGATCATATCACTGAAGACTGCGGAACAGGCGTATGCCAAGGCACCAGGATATGTGAATACGGTGTTTGGTCAGACTGCAGCACTGACTATGATGACGCAGGGACATGCGCAACTTGCCTAAACGGAGCGGTTTATTTTGATTCTACAGAATCAACAGATGACTGCGATGACTCCAATGACTGCAATGGTCAGGAAATCTGTTCGGAAATTTCGCAATGCGCGCCTGTGAATATTCCTGATTGTGATGATAATATAGCCTGTACCTTGGATTCCTGCAGTTCAGGTGAATGCGTAAACACGCCAGAACACACAGTCTGCGATGATGGTCAATATTGCAATGGCGCTGAGCAATGCAGCTATCTTGGCTGCGGTCCAGGTATACCGGTAGACTGCTCATCAAACGACCTTCCGGAGCTAGAAGGTTGTAATCTGGATGATAACCTGCTTACATGGGATTATGCAGCAGGAATTGCCTCAGAATGCCTTGAAGCTGCAGATTCATGCACCCTACCTTCCCCTGATGATTACCAATTTACACATGCCTGTGATATGGCAAGATGCGGGGCAGCATGCGAAATAGACGAAGACTGCGATGACAGTAATCCAGATACGGTAGATACATGCACTTCCGCATGCATATGTGAGCATGATGGAAATGATATTGAGATCGACGCAGCCTGGAACCTTTTCACCCCGGCGCTTCAGCCATTTGAGTCGAATATAGACAGGGAGATATTGCTAGCAGATGGTTGGAATCTATTTGGGCATTCATCGATGAATGCCTTTGATTGGGGAGACGCAATTGTATCTAATGGAATAGAGACCAAATCATTGGCTGAAGCACAGGCAGCAGGCTGGCTGCAATCAACAATATATTACTTTGACCCTGCAGCCCAGAGATACAAATTCGTGCCTGGCGATGATGATTACCTAATGCCCAAAACAGGATATTGGCTGTATGCTTTTGAGGATGATATTGTCATAACCCTTGGGCAGGCAGGGGGGTCTGCTCCTGGAAATACGTTTTTATGGTCAGATGCCCAAGTCTCTAATGGAATAGAGACCAAATCATTGGCTGAAGCACAGGCAGCAGGCTGGCTGCAATCAACAATATATTACTTTGACCCTGCAGCCCAGAGATACAAGTTTGTACCTGCAGATGATGAAAACATCCGCTCTGGCAGGGGGTACTGGCTTTATGCTAATATCCCTCTCTCAATAACCCTGGATTCTGGATAGTGCTATGCAAAACTATTAAAAGCTAGGGCATTCTACTTTTTTCTATGAAAGCGTTTGTCATCTACCCGACCTATCGCATATACAACAAGAAGGCCCAGGTTATGCTTTTTGGAAGACTTGAAAATGGGGAGAGTTTCGTGACAGTCAGCGACTTTCAACCCTATTTTTGGATCAGGAAAAATGATAAGCAGAGAGCAGCCCAAATTCTTAAGGATTTAGGGGCTGAAAACATTGCAATAAAAGACTCAGAATTCAGAGATTTTAAAGCAAACAAGGTTATCAAGGTGATACTCTCCGTGCCCAGAGAGGTTCCCGAGCTGAGAAAAATATTTCTTGACAAAGGTATCAACTGCTATGAGGCAGACATCAGATTCTCCTATCGGTTTATGATAGATAATGGAATAAGGGCGTCCATGGAGCTCAAGGGCAGCCACAGGAGGCCAGCACCAGATGAAGGTCTTTTTGTAGATAGGATATATGAAAATCCAGAGATTTCAGTAGCAGAACACTGGCCTGATCTGAAAATTCTATCGATAGACATAGAGACAGACATGAAAGCATCCAAGGTCTTTTCGGTCTCCCTCTACTCAGCTGATATCAGAAAAGTCCTTCTGCTTAAAAATGGTGACTATAAGGATGCAGATACATTCAAGACAGAAAAAGAGCTGTTGGAGGCGTTTAAAAGGATTGTTATTCAGCTGGATCCGGATATCATCACAGGCTGGAACCTGATTGATTTTGATTTGATGATACTTAAGAAAAGGTTCAGCGCCTATAAAATACCTTTTGTGCTGGGTAGGCAGAATATCGAGTGTTCATTTAGGATTACAGACTCTTTTTTCTCAGACTCATCAGCCAACTTTAGGGGCAGGGCGGTAATCGATGGTATACACCTTATGAAGGTCTCGTTTCTTAGACTTGATGATTATAAGCTGAATACCGCTGCCAAGCAGGTTCTCGGCCAAGAAAAGCTCATAACATCAGAGGACCGGGGCAAGGAGATAGAACAGCTTTATAAGAGGAATCCACAGAAGCTAGTCGATTACAATCTCAAGGATTCTGAACTGGTTTATGATATTCTCGAAAAATCTAGTACATTGGACCTTTCTATAAAAAGGAGCCTTATAACCGGAATGCAGATAGACAGGGTAAATGCAAGCATAGCTTCGCTGGATTCCTTATATCTACGGGAATGTAAGAAAAGGAAGATTGTAGCTCCCACAGCCTATGTAAATGAAAGGGATGAAAGAATAAAGGGCGGATTTGTGATGCAGTCCAAGCCAGGCATATATAAAGGGATAATCGTTCTTGATTTTAAGAGCCTGTACCCAAGCATAATCCGCACCTTTAATATAGATCCATACAGTTTCATACCACAAGAAGAATTTTCCAGACTATCGGAAAATGAAAAGAAAAAACTGATAGAGGCGCCGAATAAGGCCCATTTCAGAAATGAGGAAGGTATACTTCCCTTACTTATCCAGAGATTGTGGGAACAAAGGGATACAGCAAAGAAACAAGGAGACAAATTAGCTAACCAGGCAATAAAGATTCTTATGAATTCTTTCTTTGGAGTGCTGGCAAACCCTACCTGCCGATTCTATTCACTGGAGATGGCCAATGGCATAACTCATTTTGGGCAGTTTCTCAATAAACTCACAGCGAGAAAGATTGAGCAAAAAGGCTATGAGGTAATTTATGGCGACACAGACTCAATTTTTGTAAACACGAACACAGAAATTGTTTCAGATGCAGAAAATATTGGTAGGGGGTTACAGGAACAGATAAACAGGTTTTATAAGAGCTATGTGATGGAAAAATATGGAAGAAAATCTTATCTCGAGCTTGAATTTGAAAAAGCATTTCTGAAATTTCTCATGCCTCGGGTAAGAGGATCTGAAAAAGGGGCAAAGAAAAGGTACGCGGGATTGCTGATGGAAAACGGCAAGGAGAGAATTACCTTTACCGGCTTAGAGTTTGTAAGAAGAGACTGGACAGATCTCTCTAAGAAATTTCAGATGGAGCTACTTGATCATATTTTCCATAACAAGCCTATTGAAAATTATCTTACCGAATTTGTTTCTGATTTAAGGAAAGGAAAGATGGACGATTTATTGGTCTATAAGAAGGCAATACGGAAAAATGTATCGAAATATATAAAAACAACGCCCCCACACATAAAGGCAGCACGAAAGATTGGGAGAGAGCTTCCGGGTATTATATCTTATGTGATGACTATAGCCGGCCCAGAGCCAATAGATGATAATACCTCAAAAATCGACTATGAGCACTATATCGAAAAGCAGCTAAAGCCTATAGCTGACTCCATTTTGTCTTTTCAGAACAAGAGCTTTGACGAGTTGATAGCAAAACACAAACAAACAAGCCTTGCAAGCTTCGGTTAAAATGCCTGTCTATTCACATTCAAGACTGAACTGTTTTGAGCAGTGTCCGCTTAAGTTTAAGTATCAATATATAGATAAACTGGAGACAGAGATAGAGAATTCCATTGAAGCTTTTATGGGCTCAAGAGTGCATGAGGCCCTGGAAAAGCTGTACAATGACCTAAGGTTTTCCAAGCTGAATAAGCTGAAGGGGCTTTTGGAATTCTACCGAAAATCCTGGGATTTGAATTTTACAGAAGGGATAGTGATAGTCAGGAAGCAATTTACAGCTGACAACTACAAGAAGATGGGCGAAAAGTTCATTACAGACTACTATAGCAAGTATTTTCCATTCAATCAAGGCAGGACAATAGGCTTAGAGCATAGGATCTTGCTTAAGATTAAAGGCTATACATTGCAGGGCTTTATCGACAGATTAGCAGCCTTTCCAGGAGGCGTGTATGAGATTCATGATTATAAAACATCCAACTCATTGCCTACTCAGGACCAGATAGACCAGGATAGGCAGCTTGCTCTGTACTCAATAGCCATAAGGCAGAACTATAAGGATTGTAGAAAAGTCGTTCTTGTGTGGCATTATCTCGCATTTGATAAGGAGCTAAGGAGCGAAAGGTCAGACCAGGATCTGGAGCAGCTGAAAGCAGAGGTCTTGGAGCTGATAGAGAGAATTGAAAATACCCGGGAGTTTCCGGCAAAGCAGAGTGCTCTGTGCGGCTGGTGCGAATTTCAGATGATATGCCCGAATTTCAAGCACCTCTATAGGCTGAATGAGATCAGCGAGAACGAGTATAAGAAAGAGCCAGGTCTTAATCTTGTTAATGAATATTCAAAGCTAAAGGCAGAGTCTGATGCTATCTCAGTGAAGCTTGAAAAGATTAAGGAAGCCCTGGTCGCATTTGCCCAGAAAGAGGGCATAAATAATGTTTACGGCTCAGATTATGTTGCATTTGTGAAGCAATACCCAAGACTTACATTTCCGAAAAAGAATGATCCCCAGCGAAAGTCCTTTGAAGAAACGATAAAGAAGATAGGACTATGGGATAAGCTTGCAACTGTAGATGTATATGAGTTAGCAAAGATGATAAACAACGATGAGCTGCATACAGATCTGAAGAATTTGCTGCAATTATTTATTCAGCCCGGCAAAACCAACTATATCAGGCTAAGAAAAAAATAGTTCATTGTCTGATCTCTATTGACCTAGTGGCATTCCCTATACTCTTTCCCATGTATGCTATGTCCAAATTAATATTATACGTACCGGGCCGAATACCAGCGCAACCATAGCAGCTAGGTGCTTCGTACTGAATACGGATTTCATTGCTCCCCTTGCTTAGGTCTGCAATTTCTGAACGTTCTAGTCTGTATATTTTCGAAAAAATGCCATAGAATCTTAAGCTTACATTATCTATGGCCGTATTGGCATCTATAGATGCAGATATATGCATGTTTTCTCCAGAATGATACAGGTCTCTATCTGTGGTGAGGCTTACTCCGTTTACTGTTTCTTTACAGTCCGAGCAACAGCCAATAAAGAATACTAGCATGCATATGCTTATGAGTTTTGCTTTCAACATTACCTATCGCGAAATAATCTAGTATAAAAAGCTTTCCTGAAGCAAAAAACTTAAAAATCATCAATCTTTCACATGTCTATAATCGGTTAAATGAGCTTTTTTCTGCTTATTTTTTCGATACATGGGAGATGATAAAATGCCAGTTAAAAAAGGAGATAAAGTTAAAGTTGATTATACAGGTAAACTAGAAGACGGTACTGTTTTTGATACATCAGAAGGCAAGGCGCCTCTGGAATTCGAAGTAGGTTCAGGTAGGATTATAAAAGGTTTTGATGACGCACTAATTGGAATGGAAAAAGGCCAGGAAAAAGACATTAAGATAAGCTCTGCAGATGCATATGGCTCCCCAAATCCACAGCTAGTCCAGAAAATTCCGAAGGAAAAGCTGCCAGCAGGCCAGGAACCGAAAAAAGGAATGGTGCTGTCCTTAGCTACACCGGATGGTAAGAGGATGCCGGCAAGAATAAAGGAAGTTAGTGATAAAGACATCACTATAGACCTGAATCACCCACTAGCTGGGAAAGACCTGAATTTCAGGATCAAACTAGTTGATATAGCTGCTTAATCACTGTCTAAAGCAGCTTGTGCAGCAGCTAGTCTAGCAATGGGCACCCTAAATGGGCTGCAGCTTACATCATTAAGGCCTATCTTGTGGCAGAATTTTACCGATTCAGGTTCACCGCCGTGTTCGCCGCATATTCCTATCTCGATCTTAGGATTGGTCTTTCTTGCTTTGTCGATGCACAGCTTCATAAGCTTGCCAACTCCATTTTGGTCTATGCTCTGGAAAGGATCTCTTTCATAAATTCCTTCTTCAACATATATCTTCAGAAATTTCCCAGCATCATCCCTTGAAAAGCCGCAAGTCATCTGCGTTAGATCATTTGTTCCAAAGCTCATAAAGTCGCATTCAGGTGCGATCTCATCAGCCGTAAGTGCAGCCCTGGGCACTTCTATCATTGTTCCGACCCAGTAATCTTTGCCTCTCTTGATATTAAGTGATTGAGCTGCGCCCTCAACAATGCCTTTTATGATTGAAAACTCCTTGATATTGCCCACTAGCGGTACCTCTATCCATGGCATTGCTTTTACTCCGCCCTTTTTGGATTCGACAGCAGCTTCTAATATTGCTTCGACCTGCATCCTGCTTATCTCAGGATATTTGACTCCGAGTCTGCATCCCCTGAATCCAAGCATAGGATTAAACTCGCTTAGGTTTGAGATTGTATCCCTGATTTTTTGCTCATCTACTTTCAAATTTTTTGCCATCTCTTTTATGTCTTCTTCTTCTTTTGGTAAAAATTCGTGCAAGGGCGGATCCAAAAGCCTGATTATGACGGGCATACCGTCCATTACCTTGAAAAGCCCCTTGAAATCATCTTTCTGCATTGGCTTAAGTTTTGCCAGGGCATTTTTCCTCCCTTCTAGATCATCAGAAAGTATCATCTCTCTGAC
The DNA here is from genome assembly GCA_964510025.1 of uncultured Methanosarcinales archaeon. GTDB lineage: Archaea > Nanobdellota > Nanobdellia > Woesearchaeales > DATDXC01 > CAZDZV01. The sequence continues at coordinate 62,234 of CAZDZV010000001.1, read as the reverse complement.
TGCCTTTATTCTGTCGCCTTCAAAGAACATATGCTCTGTCCTGCAGAGACCGATGCCCTCTGCACCAAAATCCTTCGCAACCTTTGCATCATGTGGTGTGTCCGCATTGGTCTTAACCTTTAGTTTCCGGAATTTGTCTGCCCATTTCATAAGCTTTGCAAAATCACCGCTTAATTCAGGGTCAACGACAGGGACCTCTCCCCTGATTACCTCTCCCGTTGAGCCATCTAGGGTTATGTAATCCATATCCCCGAGCTCTTCATCTCCTATCTTCAGCTTTTTTTCATTCTCATTAATAATCGCATCTGAACATCCGGCCACACAAGGCTTTCCCATGCCTCTTGCGACAACTGCAGCATGGCTTGTCATCCCTCCTCTGGACGTCAGTATGCCTTGAGCAGCATGCATGCCCTCAATATCTTCTGGAGATGTCTCTGTTCTTACAAGTATTACCTTTTCTCCCTGCTGAGCAACTTCATGGGCTTTTTCCGCAGTAAAGACGATCTTGCCAACAGATGCCCCGGGGGAAGCCGGAAGACCCTTAGCCAGGACAGTTGCCTTGTCCTTTGCTACGGGATCAAGCCTTTTATGAAGCAGCTGGTCAAGCTGGTTAGGATCTATCCTTAATACAGCGGTCTTTTCGTCTATCAGTCCCTCTCCCACCATATCTACTGCAATTCTCAGTGCAGCTACTGCTGTCCGCTTGCCTGTCCTGGTTTGAAGGATAAATAGCTTACCCTCTTGTATTGTAAATTCCATATCCTGCATATCCTTATAATGCTTTTCAAGCTTTTTATAGATCTTTACGAGCTGTTCGTAGTTCTTTGGCATTTGTTTTTGCAGCTCTCCTATGTGTTTTGGAGTCCTTATTCCTGCAACAACATCTTCACCTTGGGCATTCATTAGATATTCCCCATAAAATTTATTCTCACCGGTTGATGGGTTCCTGGTGAAGCATACTCCTGTTCCAGAGTCTTTACCCATGTTTCCGAAGGCCATTGTCTGTATATTCACTGCTGTACCCAGCAGACCAGTGATATTGTTGATCCTTCTGTAGGCTATAGCTCTTTTGTTGTTCCAGCTGCCAAAAACCGCATCAATAGACTTCTTAAGCTGTTCCTTGGGTTCCTCTGGAAAAAGCTCTCCAGCATGCTCCTTGATGACTTTCTTGTATCCCTCACATACTTTCTTCCAATCATCTGCATCCAGTTCAATATCCTGCTCGACACCCTTGGTCTCCTTGGCCTTGTCCAAGACCGCTTCAAAATGTTTATGCTCTATGCCCATAACAACATCCCCAAACATGTTGATAAATCTCCTATATGCATCATAGGCAAACTTCTCGTCACCTGTCTTTTTAGCAAGCCCCTTTACTGATGTATCATTCAAGCCAAGATTGAGAACAGTATCCATCATACCAGGCATAGAAACAGCCGCACCTGACCTCACAGATACAAGAAGAGGATTTTCAGGATCGCCAAGCTTCATGTCCATCTTTTTTTCCAGTTCCTGAAGCTTCTGCTCAACCTGAGTCCACATTCCTTCAGGAAATTTTTGTCCCGCATTATAGTACTCAGCACAAGCTTCAGTTGTAATAGTGAATCCAGGCGGAACAGGAATTCCCAGATTGGTCATCTCAGCTAGGTTTGCTCCTTTTCCACCTAATAACTTTTTTAGTTCCTTCTTACCTTCGTCAAAACTATAAACCCATTTCTTTGTCATATTAACTACCTCCTTGAATGATTTCCCCCTAACTGTTTTGGATTTTGAGGCTATTTATAAATTTTATGTATATTCTCAGCCCTGTCTTTAGGTCAGAAATGAGAAGCAATCTTCAGCTTGAATAGCTCCAGAAGATCATCATTTATCTTCCTTAAATGATAGACTATTGTCCTTTCATATGACTTAATGTTCCTAAGACTGTTTATCTTTTCAATGAGCTTTGTCCTCTTGCTGTAAAATTCGACTATGCTCTCTTTCTTGAAGTTATATTGAAGCTCATAAAAAAGGCGAAGAAGCTTGTTTGAATCTGTAAATATAACCTTAAGCTCATTTCTTATTTTTATAGACTCAGAAGCGAGCAAGTCATTGGCCATTCCTTCATAGTTGTCGCTTAGCTCCTCTAGCTCTTGTATAACATCAAACATGATAGCGGTTTTTTCAAACTCTTTGTAACCCTTTTTATTCAGGATCCTTAGGCAGAAATTAGTGAATTTGTCGACATCTACATCGCGTCTTTCTATTGATGAAAGGGATTCTTTGTCTTCCTGTTGCAGCGCAGTTAAGGTATCTTCTGCAATGGATATTATCAGTAAAAATATTCTTCTGAAGATATTGTCAAACTGCTTGTCTGTTGTTACAGATACTTCGCCTGCAACACAATACTTTTTTCCCTGCTCAATGATCGCTAGGCCTATTAAAGAATCAATGACCTGTTGCGCGAAAAACATGTTTTCCTGTTCTTCAAAAATTATCTTGATTCTGTCATATCCCCTAACATATGCAGCGATTATGTATAGCCTAGTCAGTTTTTTGCTAAGCCCCTTGATGTCTATCTCAACAACATTATCAGAATATTCCTTATCAGTTGACAAGGTGATGCTTCTCTCCTTTTCAACCACATTAAGCTCATCATTTGGCTTAATTTCATATTTTTTTACCCATTTGGCAGGCAAAGAGACGACCAGCGTAGATTTCCCTAATTTAAAGACCTTCCTCCTCATACCTTTGGCCATATGTTTGAGAAACTATATAAACTTTTTTATTTTGCTATATACATTATGTATTATTTATACTTTAGTTATAAAGTTAATAATTATATACTTTTTTTAAAATATATATAATATATGAAAAAAATATATATAAAATGGAATTTACATATACTTCAAGATGTGTTCGGAGGGGAGCACCATGATCCAGTCAAACGGAAGATGGGTTGTAGAAGAAGACGAGATAGTATATGGCGAATACTTGGACATGGTTGATAAGAGGGTACAGCATGGATTAGACCTGCCGGAGATTGCATAAAAATGAACCGCATCAATATGTCCAGACAATGCTTTGTAGCTGTTGATATAAATGATAAGATGCTGGAATTTAGAGAAAAATGAGAACTAAGAAATGTAAATATTGTGGAAGGGAATTTAATGATTTGGATTTCCCAGCACAATTTAACAGGATGATAACTTGTGGCAGGATAGAATGCATGAGAATGAGAAGGTGGGAAAATCAGGGCATCGTAAGGGCTGGAACTGTAGAAAAAGTTAAAAAAAAAGTTGATACAGAAGAGATAGCTGTTGCATAGCTTAAAGGTTTTTCTTCAGCAATTCCATGGCCTTTTTGCCGTCTACTTTTCCTTTGAATTTCTTCATTACTATTCCCATGTAGGCTCCAATACTCTGGCCTTTGTTGCTGTCTACTATCTGTTTAATCTGCTTTTCGAGCTCCTCATCAGAAATAGCTGAGTATCTGTCTAGGTTAAATTTTCCTTTTGCGTAGTCAATGATAACATCAAGAACAACGTCCTTGCTAATCTTTCCTTTGTCTAGGTAAGAAAAAATCTCCTCAAATTCCCTATCAGTCAGGTTATCTGTATTTGTTTCGTACTTTCTTTCTATTTCCTTCAAAGTAGAAGATAAAGTGGTAGCTATAAAAGCTGGCTTGATATCTGGAAACTTGTCAGCAAATTTCTTGAAGGTGTCCAAACGTTTGTTTTTTGCCAGCGCCTTTGCTAGGTCATGGCTGATATTGTACTTCTTGGCTGTTTTCTCTGTCTTCTCTGAAATGAGTTCCGGCAATTCTATATTTCTTGTCATATCCATAGATATCCGGATAGGTTCAACGTCTGTCTCAGGATACATCCTTGCTGCCCCAGGCATAGGCCGCAAGAAAGAAGTTGCAAAGTCGGGCTCTGCTTTTCTGACTTCTTCCTTTATCTTCTTTTTTTCCTTGATCAGCTTGCTCTGTCTCTTCACTTCATTTTCAATAACTCTGGCAATGCTTCTTAGGTCTTGAAACCCCTTTATCTCGGTCCTTGCACCGCCTCTGATTGATATATTGACATCCTGTCGTATTGTGCCTATACCTCGCTTGCAGCCACCTGTGCTTCGCAACACCATACCCAGGTAAGCGGCTACCTCTTTTGCATGTTCGGGGCTCTTTATGGACGCATCAGTTCCTATCTCGATTAATGGAATGCCTAGACGATCAAGTTTGTAGGTTATGCTGTCATTGTCTTCTTTTACTTTCTGTGCCGCTTCTTCCTCTAAACAAATATTTGTGATCCCTACTTTTCCCATTGAGGTGTCTATAAAACCATTCTTGGCTACCAAGCAAGTTCTTTGGAAGCCAGACGTATTGCTGCCATCTACAACTGTCTTTCTCATGACCTGGATCTCATCAATAATTTTTGCGTTTAGCAACAAGGCTATTTTCAAAGTTGTATGCAAAGCATCTAGGTTGATGGGCTGGGGCGGCTCTTCATCATATTCAACCAGACAGCTGTCTTCAGAATTAGATATATATATCATCTCCTTGCCTTTCCTCATCTCATGGGCTGCGGCAACATCAACTTTGCCTGTTTCTCCGGCTACTGCACGCAGCCTTCTTCTCACCTCAATATCCGGCTTTTTGTCAGAATTCAGCGTTGGACAGCCACAAAAAAGCTTTTTCCCCTTAAGCTGTTGGTGGATCTCGATGCCGCATTTAAACCCAAGTTTTTCGTAATCCATAAACCTATAGAATTATTAATTATATATTAAGGTTTGTGTTGATTCTTCAGCGAATATTTAACTACTTTTAAATAGTAAAAAATAGAAAGTTTTATAAAGTATACGCCTTTCATTTTTTCGTATGAATATAGTTGACAGCTTTTTCAGACTGAATCTGGTTAGGAGTGGAGGAATATACAAACATAAGGCTGGAGCCCGAAATCCGCCAGAATATGCAGCACCTTATTTGACAAGGGTTGAAATCTACGACCTCGAAGGCACCCTACATTATAGGGAGGAGGTTATAGCTGCTGCTGAATATCCCCTGGAAATCCCTGTTCCCGCAAATCTGCCATCTATAGTAAGGATCGGCACTACGGTGGATGATGTTTTGCAGAAGCTGCAGGCTAAAGGGGTTAAGGATAAGCTAGGTGGAACAGAAGAAGCAGGTAGGTCAAATTCTGGTTTTGAAGGTATTTTTTATGATGATGCTATTGATCTAAGGATACCTGAAGAACCGAATATACTGGTATTAGGCTCTGGTTATGGCAATCTAGTGAGAGAGCTGCTAGAATATCTGCAAATTGAAGAGATTCCTGGAGCAAGGATTGCCGCACTCGACATCAATCATTCGTATCTTGAGCATTCAAGAGCAGCCTGCGCAGAAGTTGTTGCAGGGGGCGCTGGGATAGACCATATTGCCGCAGATATATCAAAATTGCCTTTTGCAGGACAGTTTGATGTGATTATGGCAGATATGATATACAGTTCATCCTTGTGGCCCCAACCCGCTGTACAGGAATCTGCGCGTGTCCTCAGGCCAGGCGGCATGCTCGTTGTGCAGGAAGCCTATCTTACTCCCCAATATGTTAAGGCAATCCTCGAAAGAGCCGGATTCGACATTACAGCCAGAATACCAAGGGGAGAATATTTTGGTATGCCCATGGCAGCCTTCATGGCACAAAAACCTTCTTAGAACTCTTCACTCCAAATACTCATATGGCTGTATTCTGGGATTAATCTCTCCACGGAGATTAGCAGTAATCAGTTTTTTTATTTCATCCTTGCTATGGTTGCCCAGCAGCCATGCAAGCTTGACGAAGGCTGTCTCAGGCAGCATATCCTCAGCATATATCACCCCAATTTTGGATAAGTTGATTGCAGCTGTATAAACATGGGGGTGGACCCTGCCAAATAGACATTGGGAGGTCATTACAACAATGGTGCCGTTCCTCACTAGATTTTCGATTGAATCTAGGATATGCATGTTCAGTTTCTGCGGCGGATCCACAGGAGCATGGCCCAGTCCAGTGCCTTCTATAACTAATCCTTTATATCCTTTGAAAAAATCAAACTGCTCCTTAAACATATTGGGGTGGCACTTTATCATCCCTACCCTATCTTCAAAGTTATCTTTTAGCAGCATTTTTCTGTCTGATTTTTTTGTGTAGTCTTTCAAAAACTCAATTTTTCTTGTATTGTAGTTTATCCTGGCGATAGGATCATCGTTAATGGCCTTAAAAGCATCTCTTCTGGAAGTATGCATCTTTCTTGTCTTACAGGCCGGCAGTATAACTGAACTGTTGTCATCAGTATTTTCATGCATACATATGGCTACGCCTGCAAAATCTGTCTTAGCGATGAACTCTGCTGCGCATATAAGATTCATTGCAGCATCGCTGGAGCCTCTATCAGAGGAGCGCTGAGCGCCTACCAGCAGGACAGGGATGTTGATATCCTCCAGAATAAAAGAAAGAGCAGCCCCACTATACCCAAGAGTGTCAGTTCCATGTGTAATGATTATGCCATCTACCTTTTTATCCACTTCTTTTTTTATCGCATGGGCTATCTTTCTATAGTGCTCAAATCTCATATCCTCACTAAACATCTGATCTATAAGCCTTGAATCAAAATTGGCAATCTTCTTCAGCTCTGGAAACATCTCAAGCAGCTCTTCAGGCTCGAACTTGGCTATAACCCCTCCTGTTTTGTAATTAACCTTTGAAGCAATCGTGCCTCCTGTGTGGAGTATAGATATCATTGGCAGCTTCTTTCCTTCCATAAAGACCTTCTCTTTTTTCTCTTTTTTTTCCTTGTATTTCTTCACTAGTTCAACCCTTTTAACCTTACTCTTATCAATACCTATATTATAGCCGCTGTGCAACTTGATAATGATAGAATCAGTCTCCTCATTAGGCATGAGAATTCCTTCTAATTTCTCATCGTCTGTTACTACTTTTACCTTGTCTCCTGGTTTCGGCATCCTAATTCAGAAGAATGGTTTTTTCTTCTTTCCTCCGCAACATCCCATTTGTCTGGCTTCCATAGAAATATAGTGGGCCTTATTATAAATTTTTTGGTGTACAGGCTCTTCCGGCATATATCTGGGACAATGATACCCATACCCTCCTGATACTCTCTTCTAATTCCCTTTTTTCACTATTGCCAAATCGGGAGTCTATTCGGTTGGCTAGATGCAGCGCTGCTTCATTCCACGTCTCTTCTGATTTGCCTCTACCCATTTTTTCTTGAATACTGACCATATCTCTTAAGACAATACCGTGATCGTAGGGATTTTCCAAGTTGCCATGTGGGTGAGCAATATTTCTTTGGATTACATAAGGCGCCATTGCAGATACTGCCATTTCGTCTAAATGTTTCTCCACATCTGTTTCATTCCGATAACCAACAGGATAGCCTTCACATCTCATCTCTTCAGCTTCTGCACAGTCAGGATGGTGATGCCCGATCCAATGGACATACTTAAGCTTATCTACAGCTCTCTTTAGATAATCCTGTCTTGCGCTTCCAATCTCGCTCCTTAGCTTTTGTTCAAGTTCATCATCTATCTTTATGTCAGCAGCCCGAGCAATCCTATCCAGGACAATTCCGCTGAAATTCCAAACAGCAAATCTATCAAACGCACTTTCATTGTGGTGACCCGCCCGAATTGCATTTTCAGCCATCTCTGTCATGAATCTATGCGCCCATGGCTCATAGTATTGTTTTCCAGCATCTCCCCAGACCATCAGTAAATATACCGCAAACTGATGTCTAGCAGTCCTAATCGCAGCAGATTTTTCCGCAGATCCTTCATAACCAATAAGAGCACGGGTTCTTGCTTCCCTCTGAGCAAGCTCAGCTATCACCTTAGAAATACAATGGTCTCTACTTAGCCCCTGCAATTCTGCTTCGATCCTTTCAACTTTCGTTCTTACAGCAGTCAATACTTCATCCATTATCTTCACCAAGAACTCTATCCAAAATAATTTGGCATCTCTTCTTTCATCTGCTTTGCTTTCGCAGCAGAAAACTGTTGCCCTATCTGTTCGTAGACCTTTTCAACATCCTTTGTTGCAGAAGGATGGACCTTGTTCAGTGCCTCTTCAAAGGCTTTCATCGATACTTCCTTGGACTTGATGTTCTTCCTTAGCGCCAACATTGCTGCCTCCCTGCATATAGCTTCAATATCAGCTCCAGCATACCCCTCTGTGTTTTTTGCAAGATCTTCTAAGGCAACACCCTTAAGCGGCATCTTCTTTGTGTGCACTTTGAATATTTCAAGTCTTGCTTTTTCGTCTGGTACAGGTACCAATATCATCCTGTCAAATCTTCCAGGCCTAAGGAGGGAGGGGTCGATTATATCCGGCCGGTTGGAAGCAGCAATTACTACAACGTCCTGCATCTCTTCAAGTCCGTCCATCTCTGTGAGTATCTGGTTGACGACGCTCTCCGTTACATGGCTTCCGCCAGCATGCGTCCCTCTTCTCGGAGTCAGCGAATCTATTTCATCGAAGAATATTATTGTAGGTGCTGTCTGTCTGGCTTTTTTGAAGACTTCCCTGACGGCCTTTTCGCTTTCTCCAACCCATTTAGATAGAAGTTCAGGCCCTTTCACTGAGATGAAATTTGCCTGGCTCTCATGGGCAACAGCCTTTGCTAATAAGGTTTTTCCTGTTCCAGGAGCGCCAAACAGGAGTATACCTTTCGGCGGCCGTATACCCATCCTTCTGAATACTTCGGGTTGCTTAAGCGGCCATTCAACAGCCTCTTCCAGCTCTTGTTTTACATAGCTTAAGCCACCAATATCGGTCCACTTGATATTTGGCTTCTCGATTAGCACCTCTCTTAAGGCAGAAGGTCTTACTATCTTCAACGCTTCGTAAAAGTCCTTCTGCATGATCTTAAGTTGGTCTAATATCTCTTTAGGTATTTTTTCCTCTTCCTCCAGCTTTAGATCAGGCAACACCCGCCTTAGGACTATCATAGCTGATTCTTTAGCCAGGCTTGCCAGGTCAGCTCCGACAAAGCCATGGGTTACATCAGCTATCTCATTAAGCTTCACGATATTTGTGTTGAGCATAGCCTTAGTTAGGTATTTTGTTAGCTTTTCAGAATCAATGCCCCTAAATAGTGTATTTTTGTCAGGATTTTCTTTTAGATATTCTTGGATAGCCTTTTCTACCGATTTCCTGGTGATTTTCTTATTGTCCATGATCCTGTTGATACTGTATAAGGCGGTTCTGTAGTTGTCTTCAATTCCTGCCAGTTCGCTTACTGCCTGGTCTTTACTATACATGGGCATGTTCCTTGTATGTATCTTGAGGATATTAAGCCTCCCCTTCTTGCCCGGCACACCTATCTCGATTTCCCTGTCAAACCTTCCAGGCCTTCTTAATGCAGGATCAAGTATATTTGGAACGTTTGTTGCAGCTATAACAACCACTTTGCCCCTACTTTTTAGTCCGTCCATGTTCGCGAGAAGCTGGGCAACAACCCTTCTCTCAACCTCACCTTTTGTCTCTTCCCGTTTGGCAGCTATGGCGTCTATCTCATCTATGAATATTATGGAAGGTGAATTCTTCTGGGCTTCCTCGAACTTCTTCCTCAGGTTTTCCTCGCTCTGTCCGTAATATTTGCTCATAATCTCTGGCCCGTTAATAAGTATAAAATGTGAATTTGTCTCATTCGCTACAGCCTTTGCCAGCAGTGTCTTTCCTGTTCCGGGCGGCCCATGCAGAAGAACACCCTTCGGGGGCTCTATTCCCAGCCTTTCGAATATTTCAGGGTGCTTAAGCGGAAGCTCAACCATCTCTCTGATCTTTTTTATTTCATCCTCTAAGCCACCTATGTCCTCATATGTTACTTCCGGCGCCACCTCTTCCGAGACCTCTACAGCTTCTGGGTTGAATATGACTTCTGTATGTTCCGATATTATGACAGCCCCTTTTGGATTTGTATCAGCAACCACGAACTTCATATCACCGAAGCCAAAGCCCATGAGGCTTTCATCAAGGATATTGAACACGTCATCAAAAAATGGGCTGTCGGTCATGGTAGTCCTCCTTCTTTTCTGTCCACCCAAAGACACTATATCCCCCTTGGTCATTGCTCTTCCAAGAAGCCCCTGCTTGAAGAGTTGAGGAGAAGCCCTTATCATGATATCCTTTTTTGTTGGTGCTATTATGACCTTTTTAGCCTCCTTAACAGCTATCTTCTTTACAGTAACTAGTTCCCCAATGCCAGTCTTGGCATTCTTCCTTATTATACCGTCCATCCTTATTATATTAAGGCCGATATCTCCCGGATAAGCCCTGTCTACAATAGCTACCGTTTCCCGTTCACCTTGCAGGGATATGATATCACCAACCCTTACCCCTAGCTCCTGCATAAAACTAGAATCTATTCGGACTATGCCCTTATTTACATCATCCTGGATTGCCTCAGCAACCTTTAATTTCATTTCTTTTCCAGCCATTTTTGCATCATTTAGGAACTGAAGTGCTTTTATAAAAGTTTTGCTTTTTGATAAAATGTAGAAAAAAGACCTAAAAAGCATTATAAGGTAAAAAAGGACGTTTAGTATCCTTTTTAGCTATAAAAAGGTGCAAATATAGTTTTGATAAAAATATTAAGGTCACATTAAAGAGAAAACTATGCCAAAACAGCTTTGATTCTTCTGACCCCAGCAGCAGAGCTTTCCTCCTTCTTGATCCTGAAAATACCTAATTCCTTTGTATTTTCCACATGTGGCCCTCCGCAAATCTCCTTTGACTTATGGCCTATAGAATAAACAAATACCCTATCTCCGTATTTCTGTTCAAAAACTCCCTGCGCGCCTGCTTTTTTGGCTTCTTCTACGCTCATTTCTTTTCTGATGACAGGCAGTTCTTCTTCAATTCTCTTATTAACCCAATCTTCCACCTTCTGGAGTTCTTCTTTGGTAAGCTTTCTGTCAAAATTAAAATCAAACCTTAGTCTCTCTGGTGTGATATTTGAGCCTCTCTGATAAATGTCTTTTTTGCCAAGAACCTCTCTTAGAGCCTGATTGAGCAGATGGGTAGCTGTATGGAGCTTTGTGGTCTCTTTTGAATGGTCACCAAGACCCCCTTTAAATCTTTTCTCAGCTCCTGTCCTGCTAAGTTCCTGGTGCCTTTTATATTCCCTCTTGAAACCTTCCCTATCTACATGCAATCCTCTTTCTTTGGCTAGCTCTTCTGTTATCTCTAGCGGAAAACCATAGGACTGGAATAAGAGAAATGCATCCTTTCCTGATATAATTTTGTCCTTTATGGCAGTCTCAAACTTGTGAAGCCCCTTTTCAAGGCTTGCCCTGAATTTGGTATCTTCTTTTTTCAGTTCATTTAAGATAAATTTCTCATTTCTGGAAAACTCATCGTAATCGCCCTTATGCAGCCCTATTACAATTTTGGCTAGCTCTGTTAGAAACTCTCCGTTTATCTCTAACAGCCTGCCATGCCTTATTGCTCTCCTGATAAACCGCCTTAGTATGTAGCCCTGATCCAGATTAGAAGGCACAATACCCTGGTCATCCCCTAATATGAAGACAGCAGCCCTGACATGGTCGGCGATTATCCTAACTGAAAGTTCCCTCTTGTCTGTCAGTTTAACATTAGCCAACTCTTTGATTTTATCTACTATAGGGGTAAAGGTCTCGATATCATATACCGTATTCTTGCCCTGCAGCACAGCAGCAGTCCTCTCTAAGCCCATTCCAGTGTCAACATTTTTCTGGCTCAGAAGCTCAAATTCTCCTGTCGTTGATTTATGGTATTGCATGAATACGTCGTTCCATATCTCGAAATATTTTCCGCATCCGCACCCGGGTTTGCAGTCTTTTCCGCATTTCTTCCTGCCTGTATCATAGAACATCTCAGTGTCTGGACCGCATGGCCCTGTTTCTCCGGCAGGGCCCCACCAATTATCTTTCTTAGGCATAAAATATATCCTTTCGTTTGGTATTCCAACCGACTCCCATATTTCTGCTGATTCTGTGTCCTTGGGGGCATCCTTATCCCCGGCAAAGCACGTCACGCTTAGCCTGTCCTTGTCAAGGCCCAGCCGTTCAGTAAGAAACTCAAAGCTCCATTTTATAGCATCCTCCTTGAAGTAATCGCCCAATGACCAGTTCCCTAACATTTCAAAGAAAGTAAGGTGTGATGGGTCACCGACATCATCAATATCGCCTGTCCTTATGCATTTCTGGCAGTTTACCAGCCTTTTTCCCTGTGGATGGGGTTGGCCCATTAGGTAAGGCACCAAAGGATGCATGCCTGCTGTTGTGAATAATACAGTGGGATCGTGTTCAGGTATAAGTGAAGCAGAACTGATTATGGCATGTCCTTTCTCTTCAAAAAACTCCAGGAACTTTTTCTTGAGCTCATTGACTTTCATACATGGATAGATTTATGCTATATTTTTAAAGTTTACTCTAAAAATTTTTATAGGCATGCATATTTCCAGAAGGGATGCACTTTCAGAATAAGGTTATCTTGGCGCCAATGGCAGGGGTAAATGACATTGCCTTCAGGAAGCTCTGCACAGACTATGGGGCGGATATTGTCTATTCTCAGATGATAGACAGCAGGGCATTCAAGATGGGGAATAGAAAACTTTCTGATTTTCATGATGAAGATAACATGATAGCTCAGTTTTTTGGCAATGATCCAGAGATTCTGGCTGCATGCTCTGTTAAGATAGAGCGCAAGGCCCGCTGCATAGACCTAAACCTAGGTTGCCCCCATTCCAATGTTGTCAAGAGAAAATGCGGCGCATATCTGATGAAATATCCCAAACTTATTGAAAAGATAGTAAGGAATTTAGTGGAGAGGTGCAGCAGGCCGGTCACTGTCAAGCTGCGAGCCGGCTACGACAGAAACCACATCAATGCTGTGGATATTGCAAAAGTCTCAGAAAGAGCAGGAGCTAGTGCTATTGCTGTCCATGGTAGGGCTAGGACTGTTAACTATGAAAAACCAGTGGATTATGATATCATCAGAAGTGTCAAGGAATCTGTAAACATCCCGGTTGTTGGGAATGGGGATATCTTCGGTGGCCAGGATGCGGAGAGGATGTTTGAGAAAACAGGTTGCGATGCAATAATGGTAGCTAGGGCAGCTATTGGCAATCCAGCAGTTTTTCAGGAGATAAAATGTTATCTGAAGAACCAAAAGGTTCCAGATAAGGATCCGCTGAAGCTTATTGAAAAATATCTTAGATACTCCAAGAAATATAAGGTGGAATTTGACAATATTAAGAAGCATTCCCAATGGTTCACCAAAGGATTGCCAAAAGGCGCGAAATATCGGGCTGCGCTGAATGATGCAAAAAATGTGGATCAGATTAAGGCCTTATACCAGGACCTTTCCCCTATATGCTGCGGCGATTTGTCTTGCCCTTTTCCTGAAAAAATCCTAAAATAGTTTTTCCACTATGTCTAAGGTATAAAGCACAGCTGCTTGGGTTTGCTGTTCAGACGGGTGGAAGGCCTGTTTTTTCTTATGCACTGAGAATATTCTTACCTGATTTATTAGATGGATCTGGTTTGTTACGGCAGGATCCAGTGCGACATTTTTATCTCTTAATTTAGCAATTATGTTCCCCAGACCGATTCCAGGGCTCTTTTCAAGGAGGTCGTTGCCTGTAACCTCATAATATTTCCGATGCAAGGCAGTTTCCAATATTCTGCCGCACAGTATTATTGTGCTCCTATAGCACTTATTGTTGTAGCACTTGTTCATCTCATCGATATCAGCCTTGATCTCAGGCTTGATCTCATCTGGTACATCTGGTACAGAAAACTTTTTTCCAATCTCCTTCTCTGGAAAGTCTATATGTTCTGCTAAGGTTATGATTCTTTTAACGGAATTTTGCAGATTTTTTAAGTCTTCACTCTCTAGCTCAGGAACCATTTCCAGAATTTGATTTACCGGGGCCTGGTTCCTAATATCATATTTTATTAAGCTAGGAAGTTCTAGAAAGTCAGATTTCAGTATCTTCAGCTTCGACTGTAGGTTGTTGTAGTAGTAGATTCTTTGTTTCTCATCATAGTCGTACACCGCTTTCTCCTTATCAAGCGGTTTTTTTAAGTCAATCTTGTTTTTTATGGCAAGAGAAATAGCATTATTAAAGTCATGCAGGTTTTTCTTGAATTTCATATGAACTTCAACAATTTTTGTTGGGATCTGAGTTTCTTTAGTAAAACACTTTCCTTTAATAAATTTTCTGCATTGTAGCTGAATTTCTTTTTTACAACAATGTTCACATACTTTATCATCAGCTCCTTAGATGCAAAGCTCAGGGGCCTCGTGTTCAACGTCCTTCTCACCGCCTCTCTGACGACCCATACTCCCAACGGAACAGCGTACTCCCCTGTAATGAACCTTAGCACTAAGGCGCAAGCTTGCCTCTTCATAGAATTTAATTTTTCGAGCACCGGCAATCTTGCAGCATAATATCCTCCGCCGCAATTTTCAGCATATCTTTTCCTGCCTTCATAAGGCTCATAGTCTGTCATAAACCTGTATTCGTTTGAGATGTTCCATTCAGCCTTGGGTGCATAGGTTTCAAAAAGTTCAAAAGACCAGATTTCTGGAAACAGCAGCACCAAAAAATAATTTCCGAGGTAACCGCCGAAATACGCCAGATAATCGCTTTCCTTGTATCTCTTGATGCTTTCTATAAGCTGTTTCCCTAGAGCATCATCTGTCGCTGTTATGCTCCATCTTGTAGGTACCAGTTTTCTTTTGCTTCTCACCCCGAAAGCACCCACACTCAGTGCTTTAGTAAGAAAGTTTTCAGAAAATCCATGTCTAAAGAGATAGTTTAAGGCTTGGTTTGCCTTCAGATCAGTGTCATCTACCACCTTCTGGACTTTTGTATGGATTTTTGGGTTCTCCGTGACCTTAGCTTTTCTTAACACAGCGTTGGGGCCCATTGGAGCATGATATGCATCTGTCTTGAGTGTAAAATGGGGCTTATCCTTAAGACTGATTTCCAGATCAATTGGTCTGGAGGACAAGCCTATCTCCTGTCCGATATCCGCAAGTTTGGATATCTGCCTGACATTAGTCCGGAATCTTGAATTTATCAAAGCCGATCTATATTCCACAATTGTAGGGATGCCGAAATCCTTTTTAGCCCAGTATTTGGGAGAATCGTATAGCCAGGCATCCTGCTTTGGCTCAGGGGGACTCAATATGCCCATGTACACATTGGGATAAAAATTATGCCCGACGAAAGGAGCAGGCGAGGTTCCTGCAAAATCTTCCTTTAGGATTCTTGGCTTGACCTGGGATAGCGCCCTTGATTTCGCCAGTATCGGGCAGAAGGTCCTGCCGCAGCTCTCCATAGGACTAGCTCCTTTACATTTGATGCAAGGAATATTCATGGCGTAAACTAATAATGCATAGCATATATATCTTTTGTTTAAAAAACAAACAATTATAAAGCTTTATATTGCCCCATAGTCTATGCCGCTTACAGATATCCAGGCCAATAAGATAAGGCAAGAATTGGATAATTGCAAGAATCCGTTATTCTTTTTTCATGATGATCCGGATGGGCTTTGTTCTTTTCTTCTTCTTTACCGTTACAAGAAAGAAGGGCACGGGATCATAGTCAAAAGAGCAACACCTCAAGTTGACGGACAGTTTATACCTAAGGTACATGAATACAATCCAGATAAGATATTTATTCTAGATTTGGCAAAAGTAGATCAGGATTTTGTGGATGCCGCGAAGGTGCCAGTAATCTGGATTGACCATCATAAGCCTATAAAGCTTCATAATGTGCAGATATTCAACCCTAGGCTTAATAAGGTGCCCGATGCAGCGCCCGTCACTTATCTATGTTACCAGGTTGTGGGCCAGGATACATGGATAGCTGCTGCCGGCTGTATAGGGGATTGGTTTATTCCTGACTTTATTAACGATTTTAAGGTGAAGTACCCTGACCTTCTTAGGTCAGATTCTAAGGACCCAGGATATATACTGTTCAATACTAAGCTTGGAAAAGTCTCTAGGATTATGGCATTTATCCTGAAAGGGAAGACAAATAACGTAAAGAAATGCTATAAAATAATGACCCGGATTAAGGATCCTTACGAGATCCTGGAACAGAAGACCCCCAAGGGAAAATTCATCTATAGGAAGTATGCAAGGATCTACAAGGATTATTTGGGGGTTTTGGAGGACGCCAAAAAACAGGTCAAGAAAGATGAGCTTCTTGTTTATATCTATAGCCAGAACAAGATGAGCTTTAGCGGTGACTTGGCAAATGAGCTCCTTCATAGGTATACTTCAAAGCTTATCATCGTAGGGAGGGAAAAAAATGATGAAATTAAGATGAGCTTGAGATACCATAAGCCGCTGTTGCCGATCCTTAGGAAGGCGCTGACCGGTATCAAAGGGTATGGGGGCGGCCACGAATATGCTTGCGGCGCGAATATCAGCAAATCCGACCTAAAAATCTTTATTGGTAATATAAGAACTGCCCTAAAGAAGTTTTCGACAGATTTATAAATGAAAATCCAATTCTCGTGATTAGTGCGCTGGTGGTCTAATGGCTATGACAACGGCCTTCCATCTCATTGAAGAAAGCCGTTTATCCGGGTTCGAAAAGCTAAGCTGGTGCTTTGCTTCGGAAGTCCCGGCTAGCGCATTCAAAATCTTTATAAAGTTCAGACTATATTTTCTTCCTAATGAAAAATGTAATATTTACAATATCTG
Organism: uncultured Methanosarcinales archaeon; assembly: GCA_964510025.1. Classification (GTDB taxonomy): domain Archaea; phylum Nanobdellota; class Nanobdellia; order Woesearchaeales; family DATDXC01; genus CAZDZV01. The sequence goes on along the minus strand of CAZDZV010000001.1, from coordinate 45,496 downwards.
ATTCCAAATACGGGGATTTCTTGGCAGACCAGTGGTTTGTGTCGCTAAAGAAAAATGTCAATCTGAAGAATATTGACGTTGTAATAATTGACTACGGATTGACAAGAGACCAGATATCCCGGCTTAAAGGCGCAAAGATAATAAAGGGGAAGCGGGACGGCCATGTAACTTCCATTAGGTTTAGGGATTTTTACAGGTTCTTGAAGAAGCATAAGTACGATCAGGTTCTCTCGACTGATGGTGGAGATATAATCTTCCAGACCGATATCAACGAGCTTTTTGAGAAAAACAAGGGCGAATACAGGGCAGTCTGCGAGGACTGCAATGTGCCTTTTCAGGATTTTTTTCTTAAGGATTTTTTTGCTCCAGAAGAGGCGCGAAAAATCAAAAAGCTGCTCCAGGATAAGAGGATGATAAATGCAGGCGTAATCTGCGCATCCTATGAAAAATTTCTTTATCTCTGCAGGGAATGCAACAGGCTGATCATAAACAAGACAAAGTTTGGCCCTGACCAGGTGGCAGTCAATTATGTATTGTATAAAAAAGGATTCTGTCTGCTAGATAAGAAATATAACTATGTCATAACTACAGCTCAGAACAGGTTTCATATTAAGGACGGGTGCTTCTATCTTGACAATAAGAAGATTGCCATTGTCCATAATGCAGGAGCGTCTCCATTATTCCGTCCGATAAAGCATTTTGGTTATGGTAAGCACCATAACAGGGCAAAACCATTTACCCTCTTTGTACTGAGAAATATCTATAGGATCATAAATTCCCTTAAAAAACATGAATAGTATAAAATACAGGTCTGCTGTTTATCTCAATCCTCTTTTTGTGGCTGTTCTTAGGTTGGTCTCTCCCATTATACTCCTGTTTTTAAGGACCAGGATAGCATATGTCGAAGGATTCGTTCCTGAGAAAGGACCTCTGCTTATTGCAGCTCATCATGAGGAACTAGCTGACCAATATATTATAGCCGCCCAGATTAGACGAAGGCTTTTTTGGCTAGCTGATACCACTCCCTTTGGCAAAAGTCTGGCCGATAACAAATTTATGAGTTGGTTGATGCTTAGGATAGGCGCTATCCCTATTGATAAGAAAAATAGTGCAAGAAATGAAAACCTTTTTAGATATCTGCTCTTTTTATTGAAAAAAGGAGAAGCAATAGTTTTTTTTCCAGAGGCTTACTTGCGTTCAGAAAGAAAAAATATGAAATTCGGCAGGTTTAAAGATGGTGTAGTGAGGCTAGCCTTGCTATACGAGCGGGAATATCACAAGAAAATACCCATATATCCAGTGGGCATAAGATATGTAAGTGTTGGCTGTCTGAGAAAAGCGTACCTTAAGATAGGGAAGGCAATTTTCGCTTCAAAATCCAGTAAAAAGGTATTTAGTGAAATAAGGAAATTATCTTAAAATGGCGAGGATATTATACGGTGTAGCTAAAGAGGGGATGGGTCATGCCATACGGAGCAGGATCATATTGGGTGAGCTCTCAAAAAGGCATGAGCTCCTGATTATAGCAGGCGGAAAACCTTTTGATTACCTATCTAAATATTTTAAGAATGTGAAGAAAATAGATGACTTTGACTTGGTCTACAGAAATAACAGTATAAGTTTCATAAGGACCTTCTTTAGAAACTTAATAAAGTTTCCCAGAATCCTGTATTATTTTTCCAGAATACTGAAAAAAGCTCAAAAATTTCAGCCGGATATTGTAATCTCTGATTTTGAATCTCTGGCAGGGTATCTTTCATTGCTGCTCAAGAAACCGTTGATATCCATAGACAATCAGCACGTATGCACCAAATGCGCTATAGATGTGCCCGCTAGGTTTATCAGGGAATACTCGATTTGCTGTTTTATTGTGTCCTTGATGATACTCAGGGCAGATCATTTTCTTATAACGACCTACTTTTTTCCAAAGAAAAAATTCGAAAATGTACATCTTTTTCCGCCTATACTGAGGAAGGAACTGTTCAAAAAGCAGCCCAAGAACAAAGACCATATCCTGGTTTACCAGACTACCAGCACAAACAAGTCGCTTGTGCCGCTTTTGGCTGAAATAGACGAGAATTTTGTCTACTACGGCCCTACCAAAGGAAAAAAAGGGAATATTGTCTTTAGACAATTCTCAGAAAAAGCCTTCGTTGAGGATCTGTCAACCTGTAAGGCTGTGCTGACCAATGGCGGGTTTGGCCTTATCGGTGAAGCGCTGTCGCTGAAAAAGCCGGTTCTATCTGTTCCTGTAAAGGGGCAGTTCGAGCAGATATTGAACGCTGTCTATCTCGAAAAGCTTGGCTTCGGGCAATATCATATGGAACTGACAAAAGAAAAGATCGATAATTTTATCTCACGCATACCTAGCTATCGCAGGAATCTCAGCAAGGCAAGATTCAGTGGAAATGCGCGAATATTAGCTAAGCTGGAGAAGCTTATTAAAAGTTATACAAGCTGACCATTTTTTTATAGATATCTTCCAGTGATCTTGAGGTAATTTCCAGGTCATGCTCCTTCGCCGTTAGAGCGGCATTTTTGCCCAGAACTTCACATAGCCTAGGGTTTTTAACAACAACCTGCATATAATTTGACATAGAAACAGCACTGCCGGGTTTTGCAATGAAGCCATTATACCCGTTTTTAACCAGATTGGGGATTGCGTACGCATCAACCCCTATAACTGGCAATCCGCAGGACATAGCCTCGAGTATTACCAATCCCTGAGTTTCCATCGTCGATGCAGTGATGAACAAATCAGACCTTCTGTAAAGTACGGGAAGTTTCTTATAGTTTATATAGCCCGTAAAGACTATTCTGTCCTGCAATCCTAATCTTTGGCTTAATTTTCTCAGGGAGTCTAGGGCAGGTCCATCCCCGATTATCTCATATTTGATGTCCTTATGTTTTTCAGCAATTCGAGCAAAGGCCTTGATTGTGACATCGACATTCTTTTCGAAAGAGATTCTGCCAACATGGATGATCCTTTTCACTTTTTTATTATATCTTTTTTTGCTCCCAAATAGGCGAGTATTTATCCCATTAGACACAATATCTATCTTTCTCTTTATTCCTTTATGCCTGAGCAGCTTCTTAATGGATTTTGAAGGGACAATAACCCGGCCACAGCTATTGTATATCTTGCATGACAGTTTCCAGATGATTCTTTTGCCTAATTTTTCCTTTTTTGTTCTTTTAAATAGGGTAAACTTCCTTCTATTCCTGTCTATCAGTTTGTTAAACTTGGATTCTAGTATCTTGTTCACCACTCTCTCAATCTTCAGCAGCTTCTTGAATGATATGTACATTAGTTGCTCAGACACCAGTGTGTGGTAGGTGCCAACTGAGGGTATCTTGAATATTTTGGAGCATAGCACTCCCATATACCCCAGAAAACCAGGGGTGTGTATGTGGATTATGTCGGGCTCTTCTTTTTTGAGTAGGCTGATAATCCTTGCTATGTTAGGTAGGACAATCTTGACCTCCTTATAGGATGCAAGTGAAACTGAAAAAAACCTATATACGCTCATGCCCTTGATTTTTACTTCCTTCGAGGATTCATACTTGGGGCAGAATACAACCACCCGGGTGTCTCTTTTCAGCAGTTGGCTGGAAGAATTTAGTATAGATGTTACTATACCATCCACTTTTGGATAGAACGTGTCCGTAAATACTGCGATTTTCATAATTGGTGATAAAAAGGCAGGCCTATAAATACTTTACTGTCAAAGGAAGTTTTTGAGCGATCTTAAGAATACCTCTATCTCTTGCCCCAGCGCTTCAGGATTGTTGACAACCAGTATATGGTTTGCTTCTGGTATGACTGCCAATCGTGATTTTGGGATTAGCTTGTTTACCTTTACAGCTGTATCCAGGCTGAATATGGTATCTTTCTCACCCTCGATTATCAGGACAGGCTTCTTCATTCTTTTCAAGACACTTATTCCATCAAAGCCTGAGAAATTTTTGTAGGTAAAAAGCCAGGATTTAAGTGAGGTGCTCCTGATATCAGAAAAAATTCTCCTCATGTTCCAGTCACCCGTCCCGAAAAATTTCCTGAAATCTCTGCGAGAGTTCTTCTTTTCGATATGGTTCTTTTCTAGTTTCTTTATGACCATTTTTTTGATAAACTTGTTTTTAAACAGAATCCTCAGCTGCTTCGGCGCCTTATAGGTAATGTCGATGAGGATGTATGCCCTGGCTTTCCTGGAGAATAGTCTATGAAATGAGGTAATGACAACCCCACCGAAGCAGTGTCCTATTAGGACAAAATTTCTGATCTTCTCTTTTCTTATCACCTGGTAGATGTCCGTGGCAAAATTATCGAGCTTGTAGTCTTTGGCCAGTCTTGGTCGCTGTGACATGCCGTGCCCCCTAAGATCGATTGCTATCGTGGATATGCCTTTTTTGTGAAAATATCTTCTTTCCTTTTTCCAGGCATTCAGATCGCCTCCTGCACCATGGATAAAGACCAAAAAATGCCCCGATATCCTGCAGATGTTATAGCTTATACTAGTACCGTCGAAACTTTTTATTTTCTTATGCTTGCTTAGAAATTTCATCTTATATCTTAAGGCTCACAACCTTGCTGATTCCATGCTCGTTCATAGATACCCCATAGAGGTTGTCAGCAGACGATATGACAGAATCATTGTGTGATATCATTATATACTGCGCCCTGTCAGAGTATTGTGCAACCAGTTTAGCGAGCTTTTCCGAATTATGCTTATCAAGGGCCGCATCAACTTCATCAAGTATATAGAATGAAGCAGGTTCATGCTCCTGAATGGCAAAAATAAATGCTAAGGCGGTCATTGTCTTCTCCCCACCCGACAGGCTTCTGATGTCCATAAATTTCATCCCGCTAATCTTGACCTTTATCCTTAGGCCGCCCTCAAAAGGGTTGTCAGGATTTTCCAGTTCCAAAAAAGCATCTCCTTTTGACGATAGGGCGGAAAAGGCCCTTTTAAAATGCTCGGTGATTATATTGAAATGTTTCATAAAAAGGTCTTTTTTCTTGGCCTCTATCTCATCCATCATCTTTACAACATCTTTTCTTTCTTCAGTAAGCCTTTCCTTTTTCTCCAGAAGAGTGTTATACTCTTTTTCCACATCAGAGTATATCTCTAGTGCCCTCATGTTTACAAACCCCACATCATCCTTCATTTTTTCGTATTTGCCTATCTCATGCTTAAGCTGGTCAATGTTTTTTTCAGTTGAAAGCTTGATCCCTTCATATTTTTGGAACTCTTGTTTCAGGGCGCTGAGATGAGCTGATGCTTCCGATAGCTTAAGGGAGTGGGTATTGCTCTTTATTTCGGTCTGGACGCTTTTTTCTCTTTCAGAGTTTATCTCTATCTCGTTATCTTTCATTTTTTCGTTTAGTTGGGTCTGGCGGCTGAATAGCTCCTTAAACTGGGCATAGAATATCTTTGCTTGTTTTTCCTTTTTTTCCAGATCATCCTTCATGGCCTTAATCTCCAGCTTCAGTGCCTTTAGTTCATCTCCGAATTTCGCATGCTCAGCATCAAGCTGCCTTAATATGCTCATGATTTTTTCGATCTCAGGTCGGTGTATATTGGAGATCTGGCTGCCGATATTCTTTATCTCAGAATTCAGTTCAACTGAAGTTGAATTTATCTGCCCTAGCTTCTCTTCAAAGGTGCTGATCTCAGCCAGAAGCGCAGGGTCTCTGAGGCTGGAAATTTTAGACCTTATCTCCTGTTTTTTAATCTTATACTGCGCAAGTTCCTTGTTAAGTTCGGATATTTCTCCTATTACTTTTTCAATGCTTTTGTCTACTTCCTTTAGCTTTAGTTCAAGTTCCTGTTTCTTGTTCTTGGAAATATCCAGCTCAGTTGGCTCCAGGTGCAGGCTTTTTTCCCTCTTGATGATTTCGCCCTCTATTTCAGCCTTTGTTTTCCTCAATTCATCGATCCTGGCCTGGTTTTCTTTCCTTTTTTTGTCAAGATTGCTGATGCTCCTTTCTGTTTCTTCTATCTGGCCTCCGAAATCATCGATCCCTTTGCTGACCTCTTTTTCCCGGAAGCCAAGGCCTTTCCTTTTCTTGTCCCTGAATCCTCCTGTCATGACACCGCTTAATTCAGCAACATCTCCATCCAGGGTTACCATCTTGGCCTTTCCTACACCAAGTCTTCTTGCAACGTCTATATCCTCTACTACGACGGTATTTGCAAATATATATTGGAATACTTTCTGGAATCTCGGTTCAAATTCCACCAGTTCGTAAGCCAGACCATGGCTGCCTCTTGCTTCAGATATTTTTTTTGTATCTTCTTCAGTGCTTTTGGGCTTCAGTTTGGATAGCGGCAGAAAAGTGGCAATCCCAAGCTTATTTGACTTGAGGTACTTGATGCATTCAGATGCAACCTTATCATCCTCAACAACTATGCTTTTTAGCCGTGGTCCTGCAGCTATCTCTAAAGCCAAGGAATACTTAGACTTGACATTTCCCAGCTCAGCTACAGTCCCGTAAATGCCCGGCTTTTTTAAGGCCAATATTTTTTTTATAGCCATATCCCCTAAGGAGGCCTCCCTGATGCTTACCTTTCTGGCCTGAAGCGCGGCCAGCTCTTCCTTAAGTTTTCTAAGCTTTTCCTCATAGGTATTTGACTCAACCGCCATGGAGGAGTCCTCATTCAGCCGCTTATTTAGCTCAAGAGTCATCTCTTTGAATTGCTTTCTCTTCCTTCGTAGATCTTCTATCTCATTGTGGTGCTCCTTTTCAATTTCGGTCACTTTCTTAATCTGGTTGTCAATGCTGTTGATATCGTGTTGTATAGAATCCTTTTCTCTTATCAGGTTATGCTGATCTTCCCTCAGCTTATGGATCTGTTTTTGCAGGTTCTCCGATTTACCGTCGATCTCCTCTATTGTCTTATCCAGGTTAGAAATATCATCCATATTGTTCTTCTTTCTAAAATGCACTATTTTCTGGTTGACTTCCTGTTTTTCTTTTTCATTTTCCAGAAGCTTATTCCCTAGTGACTTTTTCTGTTCCTCTAAAGACGATATATTATTCTCGGTTTCTTTTATCGTGTTTGTTAATTCCTGCTTTCTTGTATCTATCTTGGAGAGCTCTGCTTTAACCGTATTCTGCCGATACTCTTTTTTCGTGAGTTCTATTTTTTTTGCTTCGATTTCCTTATTAAGGTTAACCTGTTCAACCTCGCCCTTTTCTTCGATTTCCTTGCTTATTCGGTCCAGTTCCTGGCTTTTTGATGCATTTTCATCCTTAAGCTGCTTTATCTTGCCGTTTATCTTTTCGATTTCTTTATTGGCGGCTTCCAGTCTGGCTTGTATCTCCTGCCGTTGTTTTTCCTTGCTATCGATCTGAAGCTTTAGGAGGGAAGCTCTGTATTTTGTTATTTTTTCGTTCATCTCTTTAAATTTCAAAGCCTGGTCCCTGTCCTTTTTGAGCTCTTTCAGATAGGCGTTTCTTTCCTTTAGCACTATGTCTGCATCATTTAGCTTTTTTTCAACTTTTTCCAGTTCTAGAAGCGCTTTGTGCTTCTTTTCCTCATAGACAGATATGCCCGAAATGTCCTCTATTAGAACTCTTCTGTCATTAGGGGACATTTCCACAAATTTTACTATATCTCCCTGGAGTATTATATTGTAGGCGTCCGGATTGATTTTGGCTATATTTAGGAGATCTAGTATCTGTTCTCTTGTTCTGATATTATCGTTAATCTTATACACGCTCTGGCCGGTCTGCCTTACGATCCTGGTGATCTTTACTTCCTTTTCCTCGGTGGGGAACGTTTTGTTTACATTGTCAAAATATATGCTTACCTCTCCTTGTTTAGCAGGCTTTTTGGATTTTCCGCCGTTATAGATCAAGTTGGATGACTTTTCCGCTCGCATCGACTTGGCGCTCGTCTTTCCAAGAACGAAACACAAGGAGTCAAGTACATTGCTTTTGCCGCTACCATTGGGACCAAGAATCACGTTGAATTTTGGTCCAAAAACTAGCTCTGTATGCTTTGCAAAGCTTTTGAACCCGTGCATGACAAGTCTGTTTATTTTTGTCATTAATTCTTAACCATCTAGTTTTGTTTATTAATTTTATGGTTAGTTGGCTTTGAACCCTTTACTGATTAGAATTTTCTTTATCTGGTCTGTATTCTTGCCCTGCACCAGCACCTTGCCGGTATTGTACAATACTACAGCTCCGGCGGCCCCGGTCATCCTGGCTATCTCATATTTGCTTTTTGGTTTTATGAACCTGTATCCAAACTCCTTGAGAAAAGACAGCTCTTCTTTCTCAAATTTTTCTCCAAGGGTGTCATGCTCTTGCAGAAATTTCTCAAAATCCTCGATCTTTTTTTGGAATTTCATCTTTTCATGATTCTTGTAGGATACCCAGCTTTTCCTGAATATTTCAGGATGCTTTTCCCAGTTTTCCTCTAAAAATTTCTGCGTTATCGGATTTGACATATACCCTGGACCGCAATCACCGTATCTCTTCTTGATCTTGTCTATCTCTCTGTCTCTGACTACCTTGGCAAGTATAGAAGCTGCCGCTACCTGTACATATTTAAGGTCTGCTTTATGTGTGCATATCAAATGTGAGCCTCTTCTGTCCTTATTGTGGGCAATATCCCATGATCCAGGTTCTAGAAGTTTTTCTAGATAACTGGAATATGCTCCGCAGTTGTTCGAAGGGCTGTCTACGATGATCTCGTCAGGCTTAAGTTTTTTGATTATCTCAGCAGATTTCTGGGCTTCAAGCCAGTTTAGGTTCAGGTTGTCGGATTTTAAAGCATCATCGATCTCACTAGGCTCTATTATTATAATCTCAAAAGCCTCTACTTTCTCCTTGATTTTGTCGAACAGCTCATCTCTTTTCTTTCTTGTTAGCAGCTTGGAATCCCTTACACCCATTCTTTTTAGTTTAGAAAGATCTTTCTTGTTTATGACGACACCGGCCATTACCATCGGGCCTACCACAGGCCCTCTTCCTGCTTCATCGATCCCGCACACCAATGTCATGCGAAAAAGCAGCCTTAATTCGTTTAAATAGTTATCGGAGAATAGCGGGGAGTGGATTTGAACCACCGACCTGAGGGTTTCAGACAGCTCAGCCGCCTTGAAAGCGACAATGAGCGTTATGAGCCCTCCGGGCACTCCAGACTGCCCTACCCCGCTGCATTGTCTAAAAGGAAATCTATTCTCTTTATAAAAGTAACGCCTGAGCTTGATACCTGAGAGCATAAGAGGAAGGGGCTGCTGTTTGGGCATCTATAGCATCCTTGGATTCCCTATTGAATTGTGTCCCGAAACTGGCGAAATATTAAAAAACTTTAAAAATAAATCATAATACCTAGACCTTATGCCGCGGTGGCACAACCTGGTACATGACGGAGGCACTGACCCCGAGTCAGCCAACTGCGCAGGATTGCTAATCCTGTTTCCTCACGGATATGTGGGTTCAAATCCCACCCGCGGCGTATAATATCTGCCAATTTCCCATATTCCAACAAGTGAGAAAATACGTTTTTTGGGATTCTAGCACTTTTTTTCCAAAAAAGGGCTAGGTGGTAATCCTGCCCTGTTTAATCACAAACCTTATATATGCGGCCAGCTAATTTTGCTGCATGAGAAACCTATGTTTGTTTGTCCTGATTGTGATGCTTCCATTATCTGCAGCTGACAGTTTTCTTAATTCTGATGAGATGCTGATTAATCTTAAGATCTACTCAGATATTGGCATAATCAGGACCTCTTCACATTCAGCTGTGCGTTTCGTCCGGATAAATCTAAGCCTTTACCCAAGGGAGAGCTACCGGCAGGATGTCATTTCTTTTTCAACTTCACCTGGATCTCAATTAGATGATAAATATGTCCAATTTATCTGGGAAGAGCCGTCTGAGACAAACCTGCAGTTCATGGTTGATGCAGATGTCAGGACATATGCTCGGCAGATAGAGGTTAAGAACAAGATAGGTTTTCCTGTTGATATAGATTTGGGGATTTACCAGGAACCCTCTTCCACGATTGATTCAGATAATCCTTCTATATTTGCATTGGCAAATCATCTGGCAAAAGGGGAAGATGACCTATACCAGGTTGTGTTTAATCTGGCATCATGGGTAAAGGGCAACATTGAATATGACCTGAGTACTGTAACTGCAGAGGCAACACAAAAAGCATCTTGGGTTTTAGAAGAAAGGCAGGGTGTTTGCGATGAGCTGACAAATCTTTTTATAGCCTTAAACAGGGCATTGGGGATCCCGGCAAGATTTGTTTCAGGGATATCTTATACGAATTCAGAGCAGTTTGAGGAAGAATGGGGGCCCCACGGATGGGCAGAAGTGTATTTTCCCGGCCATGGCTGGGTCCCATTTGACATAACTTATGGCCAGCTGGGATATATAGATACAACGCATATCAAGCTTAAAGATGCGGTAGATGCCGATGATGCTTCGACAAAATATCAATGGGTTGGAAGAGATATTGATACAGAGACAAAAAGCCTTATGTTTGACGTAAAGCCGCAGCAATCTCTTGATGCCACAACGGATAAGATTCAGATTGAAACTCATGCAATAAAGCATTCAGTGACGTTCGGCTCTTATAATCTTGTAGAAGCTGAAATTACTAATCTCCAGGACTATTATTTTGCCAATGAGCTTTCTCTTTCAAGGCCGAGAGAGATAGAGGTCATAGAAGAGCCCAGAAAGCAGATATTGCTTTACCCCCAACAGAAGAAAAAAATATACTGGACAGTAAGGGTCCGGTCTGATTTGGAGGATAGGTTCATATATACTTTCCCTATTACAATAAGCTCTCTTGAAAACATATCATCCTCTGCTACATTTTCAGCTTCTGATCAGGGCTATTACTACAGCCCCTCAGAGATCGAGTCATTAAGGCATATGAAGGAAGATGATTCCCATAAAGACTATTCAAGACAGGTTGATCTGAACTGCTCAATAGACCGGGCAAGTTTCTATACATATGAGACGCCGACGATATCATGCTCAGTCAGGAATACCGGCAATATACTTCTTGAAGAGCTTGACATCTGTATTGGTGATTTCTGTAATAGGATCGTGCTTGGGATTGGAGAAAGGAAAAAAGTGGATCTTGACTTCAGCACCGATAAGGTTGGCGAACATGAGATCATTGTGGAAGCGAAGAGCCAAAAGATGATAGCCAATGAGTTCATTGAAGTGGCTATCCATGATCCACCCAGGCTGGAGATAAACAACATAACCTTCCCGACACATGTCTCGTTTGACGAGGAATATACCGTCTCTTTTATCCTATCAAAAGGATCTGTATCAAACCCTGAGAACGTAATAATCAACCTTAATGAGGATGGTTTCAAAAAGACTTGGACGTTGGATGAGGTGGACAATGATAAGAAATTTACTGTTACATTGAAAGGGAAAGACCTGAGCGTTGGGCAGAACAAGCTGGATATACAACTCACGTTCAACGACCGAAATAATCGTCAGGCTTCTATAGAAAAGAGTTTTTTCATTACGCTTAACAAGGTCAATGCCCTGCAGAGGATTCAGATATTCTTCACTGATTTTGTAAAGTTTCTAAGCAGGATTTTCGATTAGCTATTTCTCTGTCTGGGCCATGTACGATATTGTCATAAGGCCAATCCAGACAGGTGCCAATGAAGGAATCATAATGTCTGCATTCAGCCTGAAGTACAGCATTATAGAGGCAATTATGAATGTGATCACACTGGAAACAAGAAAGCTTACCAAAATTACTGTAAGCAGGCTTCCATATTTCGGATGCCTTCGATGGGGCGGCGGAGGCGGGTTATGGGGCGGTTTGGGAGGCATGACTGCTTAAATCCGATACAGATTTAAAAACTTTGTTATTTTTAAAAAACTTTTTAAACTAGGCCGATTATTCGATGTCCATGGTGGATAAAATAGAAAAGCTGGTTCCGGATACATCTGTTTTGATTGAAGGTCTGCTTTCTGAGAAACTTAAAAACAAGGCTATTTCAGTGGCCAGCATAATAATACATGAGGCAGTCTTGGCTGAACTTGAGCATCAGGCAAACCAGGACAAGGCTATCGGCTACCTGGGGCTGGACGAGCTGAACAGGATCAAGGGGATGGCCAAGGATTTCGAGATAAAATTTATGGGTCAGCGTCCTAAAATGTCTGAGATAAAGTATGCATCATTAGGAGAGATAGATTCCATGATACGCGACCTTGCCTATGAGGAAGATGCAACATTATTGACATCAGACCATGTTCAGAGTAAAGTTGCTGAGGCCAAGGGCATGGATGTTATCTACATAGAGCCAAAGGTGGAGATTAAGCCACTCATGCTTGAGAAGTTCTTTGATAATGAGACAATGTCTGTGCATTTGAGGGAGAATGTTATCCCGTATGCAAAAAAAGGGGTTCCTGGAAGCTGGAAATTTACACCGCTGAGGAAAAAGGTCTTGAAGCAGGAAGAGATCCAGAAAATTTCAAGAGAGATAATAGAGAATGCTAAGCTCAGGGACGATTCTTTTATCGAGATAGAAAGGCCGGGCAGCACCATTGTCCAGCTTGACAGATACAGGATTGTCATCACAAAGCCGCCTTTTGCGGATGGATGGGAGATTACAGCAGTCAGACCCGTTAAGATACTAAATTTGGATGACTATCAGCTAAGCGAAAAGCTCAAGAACAGGATCAGTGAGCAGGCTGAAGGCATTCTTATAGCGGGCTCTCCTGGCCACGGGAAGAGCACATTTGCTCAGGCGCTTTCTGTGCATTATTCTTCTAAGAGTAAGGTTGTTAAGACAGTCGAGGCCCCTCGCGACCTGATATTGCCTGATGAGGTTACTCAATATGCAATATCTCACGGAGACGCACAGGAGGTCCATGACATCCTTCTTCTTTCAAGGCCAGATTATACTATATTTGATGAGATGAGAAATACAGATGATTTCAAGCTTTTTGCAGATATGAGGCTGGCGGGCGTAGGTATGGTCGGGGTTGTCCATGCCACTAATCCCGTTGACGCTATACAAAGATTTATTGGGAGAGTGGAGATGGGGGTGATTCCCCAGATAATTGACACAGTTGTGTTCATAAAGAACGGAACAGTCAATAATGTCCTGAGCCTGAGGATGACAGTGAAGGTACCGTCCGGAATGACAGAAGCTGATTTGGCAAGGCCGGTTGTTATCATCACCGATTTTGAAACAGATAAGTTGATGTACGAGATTTACAGCTACGGTGAGCAGACAGTTGTAGTTCCGGTGCAGGAAGAGGTCACAAAAAGCGGAATACACCGCCTGGCAGAAGACAGCATAAGGAACGAATTTCTGCAGTACACCGATGACGTAAGCGTTAAATGCGTGTCTGACAATAAATGCATTGTGAAGATTCCGGAGAAATATATTGCCCGGATTATCGGAAAAGAAGGCAAAAATATCGACCAGCTGGAAAAAAGGCTGGGGATGAGCATTGATGTGCAGGAAATGGCAGCCGGTAAGAAGGCTGCTGATAAAGCGACGGAAATTCCTTATGATATCACAAACAAGAAAAATTCTGTGCTTTTTGATTTAGGTATCAAAAATCAGAATAAGGATATCGACATAAAGATCGATGAGGATTTTCTTGTGACTGCTAAGGCAGGGTCCACAGGGATCATAAGGATCAAGAAAAAGAACCCCATAGGCAAGCAGCTGATGAATGCTATACATGCAGGCAAGAAGATTAGACTTCTTGGCTGACTATCTTAACACTTGATGCCTCTCATTCTGCAGAAATCTTCTGGTAGGTTTATGGGCATCTAAGTCTCTGATAGCATCACCCTTTAAAGCCATGCTAATAGCTCTGCTTGCACGCCCATTGAGTCCTATTCCGAGTATGCTGCATCCAGCAGCAGCCATTGCAGCAGGATTATATTTTACCCTTATTATGGTCCTGCTGACAAGGGCGCATAACAGCCCAACGTATGATGACCTTCTGCTTGTTGAGTACGTGAAACTATCTTGGAAAGTCAGCTGGCCATGTTCATTTGTTACATATATACCAATATCCAGCTGCCCATTCAGCCTTTCTTTTTCCCTCTTCCTTTCTGCTGCAACGACATGAAGTCTGTGTCCAGCTGGCAGGTAGGTTCTTAAGTATAATTCCTGATAGGATAATCCGTCCCTGAACCTTTCATTCTTAAGACATTTATCCACAGTACCATCACTGTAAAAAACAACCATGTCAGCGCCATAGGTTCGAAAAGACTCATGCGGATGCGGTCTTTCTTGTGCTAATGCGTCAAGCTGCTTCTGTGCTGCAAGAAAATCTTGGGAAGCTAGGTCTGCCAAGCTGCCAAATCTGGTTGGCATCTCAAAGTCTGGTCGGTTGTATAGGGTTAGTCCTGTATACAAGGAATCCAGGACCTCATCTGGCATAATCATACTGCCCCTATGTGAAGAAATATTTATATATTTAATCCTTTATTCATGTTATGAATATATCATAATCGTGAAAATAACGATAAATGATATATAATTTATAAAATATATAAATGGTGATAAATATGGGCAATACAAGAAATATAGACGGGAATGAGAGAAAGGTGATAAGGGAGCTAATAAAGAATCCAAGGATATCTGATAACCAGATATCAAAAAATACAGGTGTTCCAGTGATGACGGTCAACAGAAAAAGGAAGAATATGGAAAAAGAAGGGATCTTAAGGTACTACACAAGCCTCGACACCGGTGAGTTTGGCACAGGCATATTCAAGGCAAAGCAGCTCTACATAATCAAATTCAAGACCGGTTTGACCAGAAACGACTATATAGAGAAGGTTGAAAAAGATATGAACTTCCAGGCTTTCAATAACAGCTACATAAGCCTCTCTTATCTGGGTGAAAAAGATGGAAGATTAGCCTTAGTTCTTATCCTGGATGCTGAGACAGAATCTCTGCTGGTGGATGAATTTAACGGTAAGATACTTGTAAGCATGAAGGCAAAGCTAGGCGAAGACTGCATCAGGGAGATAATAACAACAAAGATAAGCAACACCCTCAGAAGGCACCACAACTATATACCTATCATAAACATGGAGAACGGTATCATAAAAAAAGGCTGGCCTGATGAATGGATATTTGTCGACCAGATACTTGATTAAAGGAAAACTATAAAAGACCAGGTGTTTTCTTCGATGCCAATGACATTAATATACATTACCTGCAAAGACAAGGAAGAAGCAAGAAAGATTTCCAAAGCACTGCTAGAGAAGCGACTTATCGCCTGTTCAAATATCTTCCCTATAGAAAGCATGTACTGGTGGAAAGGGGGCATAGAACAAGACAATGAGTATGTGATACTGGCAAAGACCAGATCCTGCCTTTACTCGGAAATTAAGGGATTTGTAGAAGAAATCCACTCTTACCAATGTCCCGCAATAGTCAAGATTGATGCAGAAGCCAATGAAGATTACACCAGGTGGGTGAAAGGCCAGCTTAAATGACTGTCAGATACTTCTACCCCTCAACTAAGGAATTTAGGTACTGTATTGAGCTGACAGAAGGTTCGCTACGGTCTGGATTTACCAGATTCTGGATTTATCCTTTGGATCCTCCTTGCGTATGGGTGCCAGGTATAGATCCGAAGCCCAAAAGAGCAGAACTAATCACTCCAAAAAGAGCAGTTATTCTGGGCTGCTACATAGGACCAATCCGAACAGGCCAATATACCATTCATGATAAGGATGTAGTTAACGGAATAAAGAAAAAGATTGTAAGAACATATTTTGCACGAGGCGGAAAGATTGCATTTATCGACAAGAAGACAGGTATGCTGATCCTTAGTCTCCCAATAATAGAAGTAAAACCGTCCAGGATTGAATAAAATGAAAGTATTATTTATTAATTCTAACCTAGAGAAAGAGCCATATCCTGTAATGCCGACTGGGCTTTGTATTGTAGCATCCAGTCTTAAAGGCTATACAGTAAGCTTCTTGGATCTTACTTTTGAAAATAATCCTGAAAAAGCAATCAAGAAAAGGATTCTTGCCTTCAAGCCTGATTACATATGCATCGGCATAAGGAACATAGATAGCGCAGACTATCTTAGACCATATTTTTATTTAAACGAAATAAAGGAAAGAATAATCAAGACAATCAAAAAATGCTCAGAAGCAGACATGATAATCGGTGGCTCAGCAGTGGGCGTTAGTCCTGTCAAGATTCTTGAATATCTTGACCTGGACTATGCTATCTGTGGAGAAGGCGAGGAATCCCTGAATGAGCTTATAGACACCCTGCAAAGAAATAAGGACCTTTCAAAAATAAAGGGGGCGGTATATAAACAAGATGGCAAAATTGTCTTGAATGATACTGCCAGAGTCAAAGACCTAACTAAGATAAATTTTTCCGATGTGTATCGTTTTATCAATGTAAGAAAATATGCCCGATCTGGAAAAATTGGCATACAGACAAAAAGAGGTTGCAGCTTTAACTGCGTATACTGTACTTATAACAAGATTGAGGGTAAAGAAATCAGGTTGAGGCCAGCGAAACAAGTAGTTGATGATATATCTAGGTTAATCGAATATACTGGAATTAAGAATGTTGAGTTTACTGATAGTGTGTTTAATTTCCCATTAGAGCACGCAATAAAAATATGCAGGCAGATAATTAAAAGGGGCATAAGGGCCAATTTCTCTACAATGGGGATTAATCCAAAGTATGTTACTAAAGAGCTTATTTTCTTATTAGAAAAGGCCGGATTCAATGAAATCTATATCACGCCGGAATCTGCATCACAGCCAGTTATCGATGGTTTAAGAAAAGGATTCAGGAAATCAGACATCATACATGCAAAGAATTTGCTCGAGAATTCCACACTAAATATAGTGTGGTTTTTTATGTTCGGCGGCCCGAATGAGTCCAAAAAAACGTTTGAAGAAACAATCGATTTTATCAATCAGCTTCCAAAGAACCAGTTGATTGTGACTGTAGCAGGTATCAGAATATATGAGGGTACTGAACTCGCTGATTTAGCTGTTAAAGAGGGAATGATGTCCAGAGATACTGACCTTCTGCATCCTGTCTTCTACCATTCTGGATCAATTAGTTCCCATTACATAGAAAAGAGGATATCAGAGCTTATAAGATATAATTCAAATATCTTGTCCTTAAGCACAACGAGGCTCACCCTGCTTCAGAATACACTTCGCCCAATTGCAGAATCCTTGTTAAGGTTTATGGGCAGCAAAACACCATCATGGCAATATCTGATAGCCTGGAAAAAATTAAGAATATTTCTGCTTAACCTGGTAGACAAAGGCCTCTAACCTATTCTGCACATGCGTATCCTGCTGGCCAGTAAATATCATATCTATTATCGGCGTGCCGCGCTCTGCCACTATGCTCTTTAATATTGCAGTCGCCGAGTAGTTGACCAGGCAATGGTGGGACATAACATTGATTATTCCATCAACTCCTTTATTAATAAAATCAACAGTCTTTGAAACTGTAAAAACAGTCAGAGGATCATGCTTGTCAGATATGTACTTCTCAGCATATCTGAATAATTCCGCTAAGGTCGGTTCTGGAAAATTACATAATGATGTCTTGAAAAGGGCGGCTATCCTTTCTTCATCTTTCTCCGCTACCTTAGACCTAATGTTATCCAATACTGCCCTTAGCTGTCTTTTCCTAGAAGATAAGCACGCTCTTTTGAATTCTATAAAACGCAGATAGTCAGACATATGTGGGGGCAGCCACACCTCACAATCCAAGTCCTCAAGCTGTTTGATTAAGTTGCTGTTTGCATTTTCATTGAATAGTACATAGGGCTCTCCTACTAAGGCGATTATCGGCTTTTTCTTCTTGTCTTTCTTAAGTCTATTGAATGAATCTATGGTTGACCTTGTTAGATTTAAGATGTCACTTACAGTCCTTGCTTTTTTCATCTTTTCAAGATAGTCTTTGTATTCCCTTTCCATATCACTTCCCTTTTTTAGTTCATGATAAAGCCGGTGCATATAGTCTATAGAGATCCAAGCATTCCAAAATATTCTCATGCATCTTAATCCAAGTATCTCTCTTACCTCATCCTTTTCAGGATATATCCTTGCAGTTACTATATCCAGGTCTATACCTAGTTCCCCGAGAATATTTTTATAGGCAGCAGGATATTGGTTGGCAAGGCAATGATCATGCGCAGCTAGAAAAAATGCAGCGTTTTTGGGATCAAAACCTTTTTTGTTAGTAAGCTTAAGAAGGTCCCCAAGCACAAATATGTATGCTAAACACTCTTTTCCTGAAGAAAATTTGCTGCCCATAGAAAAAGATTGCATATCCCCCCTGGGCAGCATCTCTGCCTTGTAGCCTAATGCCCCTAATGCAGTTTTAATCGCTACAAAATTATCAGCATTATTGGGGATAAAATAGGTTTTCCCTCTGGAAAGTTTTTTTGCGTCATAGGCATAAGGATTATACCTTGATTCAGTATGCTTATTCTCAAGTGTGTCTATAAAGGCCTCTATCCTTGTTAAGATTCCGGCATCTGCTGTATGCTCATCTATCTCAAGGCTGACATATGGTTTATCCTTGAATATCTTTTCCAGGTGTTTTTCAAGAAAAGAATCCTGGCCGCAGCCAAAATTCGTGACAAATACAGGAAATAAGTTAGCTTTTTTATTGATAAAACTGGCAGCTTTGATAATGTCCTGGCTTTCCTTCCATACGAGATCCCTCCACCTATGTGATAGGCTGAGATTCTCTAAAGGAAGAATGTCCATAGGTAATGGGAGGATTCCTTTCATCATGAATTTGTGGGCCAGATTTAGGTTGTTTAGTCTATTATAAAGATTATATCTCTTACCCATGACTATGACGATTTTTTCATACTTAGCGATGTCGATATCTTCTCTTAGCTTTTTGATTTTTTTTCTGTAATCTGATACAATATTAAGGGCAGCTTCATAAGCTTTTATGACCTTGCTTCTCTTAAATCCCAGGTCTTTGCCTGTTTGGATTAGTATATCATTCAATCCAGATTCATCAGAAACTACAGGACTGATTATCTTAGTTCCAAGAGCAGAATAAACAAATTGTGGCACAGTTGATTTATAGGGGCATACTATTCGTTTCAGACCTTTATCAGGCTCCAGCTCAACAAAAGAAGGATAGAAAATCTTTTTTACTCCCTTATCTATTAGATTTTTTATATGTCCATACACAGATTTTACAGGGAAACATGTGTCGACTACTGCCCTTCTTAATCCAAAATCTGACATCTTACGGTTGGTCTCATCAGATACTACTATGTTGAAACCTAGATTGTTAAAAAATCCCGCCCATAGCGGAAAATAATCATAGAAAAGAAAAATTCTTGGGATACCTATCTCTTTTTTATTTTTATTGCTGTTATTTATACAATCGAATAATGCCTTATTATGTAGTTCAAAATAATTTGGGAGTTTCTTTGATTCATCTTTCTTCTTATCATACCTGCCGCAAAGGCTGCCAAAATAGAAAGAATTGCCCTTTATTTTGATCTCTTCTATGTTGCAGCGATTTATGCAACGATCGCAGATGAAATGGGAAGTTGAATAAGGAATCTTATCCAGCTCAAATCCATTGAACCTGGTTTTAGCTACATTGGATTCACAAGAAATCAGGGCAGCGCCATAAGCGCCAGAAACCTTGTTAATTGGTGGCACCGTAATCCTCTTTTTTAGCAATTTTTTGAAGGCTGATACAACTGATCGATTAGAGGCAACTCCACCTAAAAAAATTATATGGTTGCCAATTTTCCTGTTGATGACAACTTTGTCAAGATAATTCCTGGCTATTGCGTAAGCAAGTCCAGCAATAATGTCTTCTTTTCTATGGCCCTGCTGCTGGTAATGGATAACATCTGACTCCATGAAAACAGTGCATTTTGTCCCTAAATCCAGGGGATTTTGAGATTTGAATGCTAGCCTGCCGAAGTCTTTAATGTCCACATCCAGCCTTTTGGCCTGTTCCTCCAGAAAGCTGCCCGTGCCGGCTGCGCAAACCTTGTTCATCTCAAAATTGATGACTTTCCCTTTCTTCAGCCTTATGAACTTTGAATCCTGCCCCCCTATCTCTATGACCGTGTCAATCTTACTGTCAACTTCATAGGCAGCTCTTGCCTGGCATGTTATCTCATTCTTAATTATGTCGGCCCCAATATACTCTCCAAACAGATATCTGCCGGAACCGGTGATTCCAGCTGCTTTGATTTTAAAATCCCGCCTTCCAAGCTCAGACAAAGCCTGCTTAATCACCCTGAGCGGCTCTCCTTTTGTGTAATAGTATTTCTGGTATAGGATTTCCTTTGATCTATTGATCACAACAATGTCAATACTGATCGATCCAACATCCACACCAAGGTAGCACCCCTTATCCTTGGTTGCAGCTATCTTGATGGCCGTGTTTCCGACATATTTTCTGAACCTGGGTAATCTGTGTCCAGAGCCTTTGTCCTTTTTAATATATTCATTTATCTTCTGTATAACATCTTTTATCGTGTATCCCGTGGATTTTTGTTTCGCTATCAAAGCGCTTCCAAAAGCCCCCATAATCCTATAATGCTTAGGTATTATCAGCTTCTTCTGCAACAGGGATTCAAAGGACCTCACAACCCCCCTGTTAGCGGCTACTGCTCCCTGAAAAAAAACCTTGTCCTTTATCTCCCTGTTTTTTCCAAGCCCAGCTATGAAGTTCCTTGCAAGAGAATAGCAAAGACCATTCACAATATCTTCCTTGGCATAGCCTTCCTGCTGCAGGTGTATCATATCAGTTTTTGCAAAGACAGTGCACCTGCCGGCAATATTCGCGGGATTTTTCGATCTAAGCGCAAGCTTTCCAAAATCTTTTACAGAGATGCCTAGCCTTTCTGCTTGCTGGTCCAGAAAGCTGCCTGTGCCGGCTGCGCAAACCTCGTTCATTGAATGGTCTTTCAGGGTTGGGCCATCCTCAATAAAAATCAGCTTTGAATCCTGCCCCCCTATTTCGATAACAGTCCTGACATCCGGGTCAATATGGTACGCAGCTACCATGTTTGTCACGATTTCATTCTCTGTCCTTATTCCAAGAATATCCTTTAATAATTTTTTACCGCTTCCAGTCGCAACAATATTATCCGCCTTCTGGATGCCTAGTTTAGAAAGCTGCTCTGTAAGTTTTTTCAAAGGTTGTCCTTCCGACCGGCTATACTGTTTATTGAGCAGTTTACCTTTGCAATCAATGACTGCGGATTTCACACTCACCGACCCTATATCGATTCCAAGATAATATTTCATTTTTCTCTTAACAGGCTTCCAAAACCCTTTAGGTTCTTAAGATAGTTGATATCAACTTTCGATGCTCTAACCTGCTCTAGAATTCTTAACTTGTTCGGTGGAGCCTCATCTGGATCTATAATGATTTCTATTACGGCTGGCTTTTTTTTCTTCAGTGCTTTGTTGACAGCTGCCTTGATGTCACATGGCTTCCTGATCCTTGAGCCGACAGCCCCCATAGACTCAGCAAATTTCATAAAATCAGGATTCTCCAGTTCAGAGCATAGGAATCTTCCGTTATAAAGCTTTTTCTGAGCGTTGTATATCACACCAAATCTCGAGTTATTCAGTATTATCCAGACTACTGGCACCTCGTAGGTTACAGCTGTTTTAACCTCCATAGCCATAAACTGGAAGCCCCCATCGCCGCAAATGCATATGACCGGCTTGTCTGGTGCAGCCAACTTTCCCCCTATACAGGCTGCAGTTCCGTACCCTAAGGAGGCAAGCCCGGTGCCCACGATGTGTGTTTTAGGCTCATGAACCTTGAAATATCTTTGAGTCCACATTATGCTTTCAGAGAAGACTATTGTATCTCTGGGCAATATCTCTCTAAGCTCCTTCATAGCTCTTTGTGGCTTTATTGGAACCGCATCTGAATGCATCATCTTTTCATTAAAATACCTATACTTCTTTTTTAGATGTTTTATACGGCTTATGATAGGGCTTCTGTCTGCTTTGATACCTTTAATTTCCGTCAGAAGCGATTTCAAAAATTCCTTTGCATCAGCGCTTATGCTGATGTGTGCCTTATAGTTTTTGTTCAGCTCATCTTCGTCTATATCCACATGGATTAGTTTCTTGGGCTTGATTCTCTCATCATAGCACTGGGTTGAAAATTCATGAAATGAACATCCCAAAGCGAGCATAACATCTATCTTATCCCTGATGAAAGAGTTTGCAACGCTTGATCCGTACAGCCCCACTGTACCCAAGGCCAATTCAGAGTCCTCATCGATAGCCCCCTTTCCCTTTACAGTTGTGGCCACAGGCATTCTAAGGGTATCTGACAAATCCCTGAGCAGATATGACGCATCCGAAAATACAACCCCGCCACCAGCTAGGACTACAGGATTTTTTGCCTTGGCCAGGATCCTAGCTGTTCTGCGCAGGATTTTTCTGGATATTTCTTGTTTGTCTTTCTTAAGACTGAAGCTTGAATTTCTAACCCTGCTGTTCTGGACATCTACAGGAAGGTCAAGATGGACCGGCCCTGGCCTTCTGCTTAGCATAAGATTATAGGATTTCTCCAGAGACTTTTTGATGTCTTTTGGATCCATGACACATTCATTATGTTTTGTTATGCTTTTGAATATATCCAGATGCCCTACTGACCTTCCTATGCCGGTTCCTTCCTGTAGAGCACCCTTTCCAAAGAACTTGGTAGGGACAGCAGCGGTTAAAGCAAGAATAGGCATAGAATCCATGTACGATGTGGCTACGCCAGTGATTAGGTTGGTTGCACCGGGCCCTGTCGTGCCAAAGCACACCCCGATCCTGCCGCTGACCTTTGAATAGCCGTCAGCCATGAAAGAGGCCCCACTTTCATGTTTGGTCAGAATCAGCTTGGTTCTGGAGTTATAAAAGGCTGTAACAAAAGGAAGAATATGCGTTCCAGGAATGCCAAATACAAACCGTATCTTATTTTTTTCTATAAACCTGGCAATCAGCTCACTTACTTTCATGATATTTTCTGTTTTCCTCTTGAGAAAGGAGCAAGTTCAAATCCATTTATCTTTGCCTTATTCCATATATAGTCAATTTTTTGTGAGGTTATGCTGCCTCTGCCGATAGAGAAATTTTCAAATCTTTTTTCAAAAGCCAGTACCATTGCTTCTGCAAAACATC
This sequence comes from uncultured Methanosarcinales archaeon, assembly GCA_964510025.1. Taxonomy (GTDB): domain Archaea; phylum Nanobdellota; class Nanobdellia; order Woesearchaeales; family DATDXC01; genus CAZDZV01. Next base: position 22,321 of record CAZDZV010000001.1, on the reverse strand, counting down.
CATAGACCACATTTTTCGGAAGGTCCAGGTCTACCCCAAATTCCACTTCAGAAGGAAGTTTCATAAGCCCCCCTGAAAAGACGAAAAGGTCCTTTCTTTTGGAGTATTCATAAGAGACATTTTTAGGGAAGCCCACATCGCAGACAATAGCGTCTTTTTTAAAGGCATCTGCATTGATGAATCTGGTTATGCCGCTTGCGCAGGTTATCACTATATCTGCCCGGCTAATTGCCTTAAGATTGTCATTTGTATAGTTCACTTTGGACCTGTTTTTTTCTATTGTCCTGCTAAATTCCTCTAATCTTACTACATTCCTGGCTGTCAGGATAAGTTCATTTACTTTGTTTGATAGGACTCTTGCGCAGCCGCTGCCCACATCACCGGACGCGCCGATTATCGCTACAGTTGCCTCTTTCAGGGTTAAGCCCAGTCTCTCTGCAGATTTATAGATGCCTTGCAGCGTAGCAGCAGCTGTTAGTGTATTTCCGTTCGTTACAGCAACATCGGAATATTTGGCCAATAATGCTCCCTGGTTGCCGTCATCTATCGATGAAAAAGCGCCCAGTCCTACAATCTTGGCGCCATATTTTTTCGCAACATGGCATACAGACTTTAATTTCTCCAGCTTCTGCTCGCTTGTCAGGTTGGTAAGTCCGGGGATGACCGGATAGGTGATAAAAAAGCCATCTATCTTCTGCCCTGTTTTGGAGAGCAGGTTGCTTATGTCGCATGTCTTGATTGCATTGGATAGCTCAAAGAATTTCAGCAGAAGCTTCCTCTTCTGCTTGTTAAGAAACTTTGGCAGGCTTCTGTATAGATTCAAAAGAAACTTCTTGTCAGCCGTAATACTACCTAGATTCTTAGTCAGCATTATCCTCTCAAGATGTTCGATGCTTGAAGGATGGCCCACCACAGCGTATTCCACTTTTATTTATCCCATCAACTTGTTGTCCTAAGGGAAATGCTGCCATTTAAATAGTTTTATGTGGTATATAATGCATGTTCATCAGAGCTGAGCATCTGGCCAGCAGCCTGTCCTTTTTTCTGGTTTTCTTGTACAATGGTATCTCGCTAAGCCTTATAGGCTTGGCTCGGCAGCTTCCTTTTATTATCATCTGGCAATAGGCAAATGGCCAGTACATGAAGCTGTCAGCTTCTAATCGGCTTTTCATCAGGATTTCAGACAGCTCCTCTAGATTGTAAGCAGCTGCTAGTGATCTGGTCCCATCTGCTAGAAGTGTCTTGTTTATCCTGGAGAATACAGCCAGAAAAATTTTCATTCCTATCCTTTTAGTTGGCCGGTAGAAATCAAATAGGTATAAGCAGCCTTCTTTCTTGAGCTTAGATTTCATGCTTTTTGCTAAAAAGACAGCATCCTCCTCATCCTGCGTATGGTGAAGCACAAACGAGGAGATGACCATATCATATTTTTTCCTGATTTTAGATATGTCTCTATGCAGATATTGTATTCTTTTGTAATCTGCATGATCAAGCGACTCAAGCCTGGCCCTGATTATCATGTCTTTTGAAAGATCTATGGCAGTGATACTGATATTTGGAAATATCCTGACTAGCTGGCGGTCGATTATACCGTTGCCGCATCCTACATCGAGAATCTCAAACTTTCCTCTGCCGATATAAGCAGATAATATCTGTATCTGCCTGAGGTAGACAGCAGATAGGTATTTTTCACCCTCCCTGGTGTAACATGATACTGAACTACCTGTCATCAGTTTACTTTCAGGTGTTCTTTTCATAATATTAATTTTCGCAAAGCTTCAGCAACTTTTCCCATTCAGAATTAACATGATTCTGTATCTTATCTAGGATCTCCTTATTTTCAGGCTTAAAGAGGTGTTTAAACCTTCCCTGGAGTTTAAGGTATTCGGTAACAGGAACATCCTTGCTCGGCCGATAGGTCAGTTTATACTTCCCGTTTTCTACTTCATATAGTGGCCAGAACTTTGTTTCTACCGCAAGCTTAGCCACCTCTATGGTCTTGTCAGAAGGATATCTCCACCCAAGGGTGCATGGCTGCAGGACTATCATCACCTTCGGGCCCTTAATGCTGAAAGCTTTTTCTGCTTTGTTTGTAAGGTCAATAAGATTAGATACAGAAGCCTGGGCAACATAAGGTATGTTATGGGCTGCACAAACCTTAGCCAGGTCTTTTCTAAACTCTTCTTTTCCTTGAAGCACCTTGCCCGCAGGCGCTGTTGTTGTTGATGCCCCATATGGTGTGGCGCTGCTTCTCTGGATGCCTGTATTCATATAGGCATTGTTGTCATAGCATACATAAAGAAAGTCATGGCCCCTTTCAAGAGCTCCGGAAAGGCTTTGAAAGCCTATATCGTATGTCCCTCCGTCCCCGCCAAAAGCTACAAACTGGATGTCTTCCTTTATTTTACCTTTTCTTTTCAAGGCTTTGTATGCTGCTTCAGCGCCGGTTATGGTGGCAGCCGAATTTTCAAAAGCAGAATGGATAAATGGGATATTCCAGGAGCTGAATGGATATATGGTGCTAGTTACTTCCAGGCACCCTGTTGCGCATGATGCTACAACAGGTTTGTCAGTAGAAGCCAGGATAGCCCTGACTATTGAGGGGAAGCCGCATCCAGAACAGCTCCTGTGGCCTGATTCAAGCTTTCTGGTTTTTAACTTTTGAGCTAATTGTTTGTAGTTCATTCTCTAAGACCTATAGTTGAATGTTCTGGCAATGTTCCCTCCAGAAGTTTATTGAATGTGTTTTTTACGTCATCCGCAAAGATATTTCTCCCCCCTAGACCAAAGACGCAGCTGTGCAGTTTTCCATCATATCTTAGATCATACAGTGCGTTTTTTACCTCACTGTACAGGGGCGGATTGGCGCCGAACGAGACTGACCTGTCAAGCACAGCTACTCTTTTGACATTTTTGAGCGCATCAGCGACCTCTTTATAGGGAAAAGGTCTGAACATCCTTAGTTTCAGAAGTCCGACCTTTTTACCTTCCTTTCTCATCTCATCAATGGCGGTTTTTGTGGTCCCGGCAGTAGAGCTCATTGTTATGACAGCTGCTTCTGCATCCTTCATCTCATACTCATCAAAATAAGCATATTTTCTTCCTGTTATTTTGGATAGCTCTTCTCCGATCCTTAAGTATTCTTTCTTTGCTTCTTCCATAGCCGGTATCTGCTGGCTCCTGGTCTCGAAATAATAATCCTGAAGCTGTAGCGGACCATGGGTGACAGGCTTATTAACATTAAGCAGTGAATAAGGATAGTCATGTTCCCCTATGAACTTGCTCACTTCCTCCTGGTCCTGTATCTCAACATTTTCCACGCCGTGCGATGTGATGAATCCATCCTGGCATACCATGGCAGGAAGCATTACTTTTTCAGCAAGCCTCATAGCAAGCAGCGTATTTTCATATACTTCCTGTGCATTTTCTGAATAAATCTGGATCCATCCCAGATCTCTGGCGCCCATGGCATCACTATGGTCACAATGAATATTAATCGGAGCAGATAACGCCCTGTTCACAACTTCCATGACAATAGGAAGCCTCAGGCCCGAGGCTACACCTACAATTTCCCACATTAATGCTAGCCCGGCAGAGGCAGTTGCTGTCATAACCCTGGCTCCTGCAGCTGATGCTCCAACTGAGCATGACATGGCAGAATGCTCAGATTCGACCCTGACCAGTTCAGTTCCTACCTGGCCGTTTGCGACAAAAGTCGCAAAAGTCTGCATTATTGCGGTCTGAGGAGTGATAGGATAAGCAGGTACAACATCCGGATTTATCTGCTTCATCGCTTCCGCAGCAGCCGATGTTCCTGTAATAGCTTTGGTTTCTTTCATTTTGTGAATTTTGATTCTGGTTCCATCTTGATACATTTAACAGGGCATATATTCGCACAAATGCCGCATCCCTTGCAATAGTCTAGATTTATCTTGCCCCTGGCTTCCTTATCAGAATCAATGCAGTCTTCTGGGCAGAAACTGACGCACATGAGGCAGTTTATGCACTTTTTGTCATCGATGATAGGCCTGAAACTGCGCCAGTCACCTGTTTTGAATTTGCGGCTGCTTCCTGCTTCATCTATGAGGCCGCCTATTGGGATCTCCTTGTTGCTCTTCATTTTATATCATCATATGCAATCTTGACGCCCTCTATTGTGGCTTTTGTTTTTTCCTTACCTAATTTCTTAAGAAATTTTTTGTTGATACTCTCTTCTACAGCAGATAACGGTATTTTTCCACTGACCTTGACAAATGCCCCAAGCATTGGGGTGTTAGGAAGGTTCTTTCCTACAGTATCTATGCTTATCTTTGTTGCATCAACAGTATATATCTTGCCCTTGAAGCCTGTTTCGTTTCGGATCTCCTCAGGATTTTTAGGCGTATTCACAAGCAATATCCCTTCTTCGGTTAGACCCTCAGTGACATTGATTGTCTGCATCAGGGTAGGATCGATGACCATGACAAGATCCGGACAGGTTATTGGGGCGTAGGTAGTTATCGGCTTGTCTGATATCCGCGTATATGCCTTAACTGGAGCGCCTGCTCTTTCCGGGCCATACTCAGGAAATGCCTGGATCTTTTTCCCTTCACCCAGGCCAGCTTCAGCTATAAATTGTGAGGCTGTTTTCGCACCCTGCCCCCCTCTGCCATGAATCCTTATCTCAAATACTTCCTTCATAGCTCAAGCAAACTACCGCTAATATAAAAAGATTTTGCTTAATGAAAATATATATAAACTAGCAGTTTAAGCCATGTTCAAATGTTTGACAGTCTGAGGAAAAATATGCGAGACCTATCCCGGATTAGGCATATCTTGGATGTCTTCATTGAACAGGGTTTTGGTTTTTTTGTTGAAAAAGTCAGCGTCATGCATTTTCTTACCCTGAAGCATCCAAGAAAGACCACTTTGCCTCCTGAAGTAAGGCTTAGGAAAACGCTTGAGAAGCTTGGTCCTACCTTTGTCAAGCTGGGCCAGATATTAAGTCTCAGGCCAGACCTTATACCAAAGGCATATGCAAAAGAGCTGGGGAAGCTTCAGGATTCTGTCAAGCCATTTCCCTTTGAAGAAGCCAGAAGGACAGTTGAAGAGGAGCTCTCAAGGCCGCTTGACAAGGTGTTTTCTTCTTTCAGCCGTAAGCCGATAGCATCTGCCTCTATCTCTCAGGTCCATAAGGCAAGACTAAAAGACGGGACACTGGTAGCAGTTAAGGTGCAAAGGCCCGGAGTCAAGGACCTGATGCAGCAGGATATCGAGATAATGGGATTCCTGGCGAAGAAGCTTGAAAAGCATTCAGAGAGGATAAGGAAATATAAGCCGACCGGATTGATTGAGGAATTCAGGCAATGGACTGCCAAGGAGCTTGATTTCTTAAATGAAGCAAATAACGCCAGAAGATTTTATAGTAACTTTAAAGGCGCCCGGACTGTGAAGGTTCCGAAGGTGTATGGTGATTATTCAGGCAAACGCATGGTTGTCTTTGAGTACATAGATGGTGTAGAGCTTCACAGGCTGGATCTGATCAAAGGGAAAAAGGGGTATGATATGGATGAGATTATGAAGAATGGATTTGATATGATTCTGACCCAAGTTTTTATTCACGGCTTTTTTCATGCAGATCCTCATCCCAGCAACATCTTGGTGATGAAGAACAATGTACTGGCTTTGGTTGATTTTGGAATTGTGGGTTATTTTGATGATTCTTTAAGGGAGAAGTCAATCAGGCTATTTTATGGCATAGTCGAGCAGGATGTTGATTCTATCATTGAAACATTCTTGGAAATGGGGATGTTTGACAAGCAGCTGGATCAGCAAAGCCTGAGGGAGGACATAAAGCAGGCTATAGAGCCTATGAAAAGGGGTTCGATAAAGGATGCCCGGATCAGTCTTGTTCTGGAGAAGGTATTGAGCATCGCTTTGAAGCATCATGTCAGGATACCTCGTAATTTTGTCCTTTTCGGCAAGACCATAGTGGAGCTGGAAGGCATAGCTATTGAGTATGCACCAGATTTGAAATTTATCGAAAAAGCCGAGCCCTTTATAGAAAAATTAATAAAAAACAGAACCAATATCTCAGGCATGCGGAAAGAAATTAAAAGAACCCTGCTGAATTTAGTGGGTTTTTTTCAGGAAATTCCAGGAGAGACCAAAAAGGCACTGAAGAAGATACAGGAAGGCAAGTTTAGCATAGACATGCATGATAGCGACATAAAGAAGCTGTCAGTTGAGATAGACAGGTCCAGCAACAGGATAGCATACAGCGTTGTAATAGCGGCGCTGATTATTGGAGGTGCTCTGACCGTGAGCATAGAACCCAAAATCCTCAATATGTCATGGATATCTTTTCTTGCGTTCTTAACAGCTGTAGTGCTGGGATTTGTGCTTCTGATATCTATAATTAGAGAAAATATCTAGGATAGAAGACAGCTAGGATATTACCGTACCTTCAAACCTTTTTCCTTTTATCACATTATCCAGGTTATCCAGGCTCCTGCCAATTATGATTACCTTCAGTCCAATCTCTTGAGCTTTCCTTGAAGCGATGGGGTCAAAGGGCATATTTAGTCCCGGTCTCCATTTATGGCCGACAATCTCCCTGAACCTTTTCCACCTGAGTTTAGTAAGTTTTTTGGCGCTTCCATGCTGCTTGGGATCTTTGTCATAGACATATTTGATGTTTGACATATTGATAAGGGATTTGATGCCAAGGTTTTCAGCCATTAGGACAGCCCCAAAATCCGTGCTCCATCCAGGCTTCCATCCAGCAGCTACCAGGTACTTTTTTTTGAACTGTACTTTTTTTGTAGGATTTGTGACTATGCTCTTCTGTGCCTTTGGGCCCAAAATTTCCTGTACCGTCTTGGCATTCTTCCTAGTGGCCATTATCCCCAGCCAGTCTAGTATGTGATGGTTCAGAAGAAATCTGCTGCCCCATCTTTGCCTTCTTCTTGCTAAGGCGCCGCCGCCGCAATAGATTACAAATTTGCAGCTATGCCCGGATAAGACATCTCTGAAGCCCTTAAGAAAAGGTATGTCTAGGTTCTTGGGATGTATCAAAGAGCCGCCAAGCGAAATTATTATCTTTTTCATTTAGTCATTTAAGAAGATCTCAATCATAGAAGCATAAGCTGGCCTGGCTATGAATACCCCTATAAGCATTCCTGTCAATGTCACAAGTGCAAATCCTTTTATTAGCCCTGCCCCTGCAAAAAGTAACGGCACCATGGCAGCTGCAGTTGTCAAAAAAGCGGCCATAATGATCGAAAATGCATTCTTAATCCTTCTTTTCCAGTTATATATCTCCCTGGATTCCTTGCTTAATGTCTCGTCAGATATCACGATTAGATGATCTACGCCTGTACCCACTGCGATTATTATGCCTGCAATAGCGGCAAGATCCAGGTTCCACCTGACCAAAGAGGCAAAACCCAGCAGTATTATAACCTCAGAGGAGAGAGTCAGCAATATGGGCAGGACTATTTGTATCTTCCTGTATCTTAGGAATATAACGCCGGTAACAACCAGCATCGCTATAAGCCCCATCATAACGGCATTTCTGACAAATTCTTCTCCAAGAACAGGGGATATGCTGTCGATCTTGACAATATCTAGCTTAACAGGCAATGAGCCTGTTTGAAGGATTGTCTGAAGCCGCTTCATGTTGTTAAGCGAGTTCAAAGCTGCTTCCTGTTCACTTTGCCCGAGGCCGGCGCCTGATATTTGTATATCGGTAGAAGCTTTTCCCTTTAGGTCAGCATGTATGTTCAGTTCATCAACTAGGTTGTCATCCAGGTAAAGCTTTAGCTTTTCGCTCAGATACTGTTGCCCTTCTTCACTTACAATCTCAAGATCTTTCGTTGCATCTGCTACCTTTTGGGCTGCATTCTGGCTCAACGATATCGAAAATCTGAATCTGCAAACCCATTGCTCACCTGATTTGCCGCAGCCCTGCATAGGGTCTATGCCTGCACAGTCAGCAGACCTGCATACATATGTTATGTCTGTTCCACCTACAAATACAGTTCTGTTGCCAACCTTAGCCTCAAACTTGCCCTGTTTTGCCAATAATTCTCTTACTTCATCCTCAGTCGCTCCAGCTATCTCCACCAGGATATATTGGTTCCCCGAAAGGTCGCCAGCCTGCCTGATTATAAGGTCTGACAGGCCATACACGTTCAGCCTCTCTTTCATGTTGTCCAGCAAAGATTCCATATCCTGCTTGGAGAGTGTTTCGCTAGGCTGCAGAAGTATTCTGGTGCCTCCCTGTAGGTCCAGTCCTTTCCTGATGTTTGTCTTCGGAGCAGCATACACTCTTAAACCGATATCCTCAAGCTCACCTGTATTGTTTATCTGTACCTTTGGCACCTCTATGGTCCTTGTTTGGTTTACTGTCCTATTGAGCTCTTCATCAAATACAGGCTCTGTCACAGTTTTGGTGACTGTCTCGTTCAGTTCCTCAACTTCGACCCTTTCCCGGGTTCTGAGCATATAATTGCCTTTGCTAGTTGTTATCTGGACAGTCCGGTTTGCTTCCAGCTGGGATATGTACTCATAATAATCAGAAAGATCATTAACAGGCTTGTTGTTTATTGATATTATCCTTTCCCTGGCTGTAGGTTGGGCAGTGGGTTTAGGTCTCTCTATGCCCGCTATGTTTGCAGTGGAATTTGAGATCACATTCCTAATGGTGACCCCGCTGTTCCAGGGCATTGGCATGATAGACCATATTGCCAGCACTAGAAAAATAATAAGTATTACTGTTCTTGTATTTGTGAGTATTTTCTTTATTTTCTTGTTCATTTTTTCTTAAGATATATCCTAAGCAGGCCGCTGTTTCCTATCCATGTATTGATGATATCAACTATCAGTCCGACAAGAAGGATTGTCATGATCTGTCCGATAACATCCGACTGGGTAAATAGCAGTGCGATGATTATGGCTGCCATCGTTGTAAATGTCATCATCAGTCCTGTTTTCATAGTGTCGGTTATTGTCTTGGCAACTGTTCTCCCTTCCCTTCTTTTAAGCACCTTAGTTGACAGCAGTATGTTGGTATCTACTGAATAGCCGATAAGCATAAGAAATGCCGCTATTCCGGCTGTATTCAGCCTTATCCCAAGCAGGTTGACTATGGACAGAGTAACCAATATGTCTGATAATGCAGCCATTATGACCGCAAGCGCAGGGACAAGCACGCGGAAGTAGATTAAGACAACTATCCCCATAAAGATAAAAGCTATAACAAGAGCCCTGAAAACCTCTCTGAAGAAGCTTTCACCCAAAGAGGAGCCTATCACTTCAACGCTGTAATTGTCTCCCTCAAGTGTTAAGCCTGTTTGTTTTTCAATAGAGGCCAAGAATGCCTCAAGCTCTTCATTATCTGTTCCGTCTATATCAGATGTGACTACTACACCTGTCTGGACTGCCGCTTGTTTTATTGTCCTGACATCTATATCCTTGCCGGGAAAGTCATCCAGCAGCCCCTGTTCCAAATTCTGCACATCGATGGCGCGCTCTGTTATGGTAACTGTAACGCCGCCCTTAAGGGACACATCCTTGTTTATGAAATCTCCTGTTCTGGCTACCTTAAGCGAGATAAGTGAGATCGACATTACCAGAAGGAAAATAGGCAATAACAGTAACTTTTTGTAGTGCCTATCATAGGCATCCTTCAGCTTACTGACAACTTGCCGCATTTTTATCCAGAGAAATAAAAGTCTATTTTTAAAGGTTATGGAAAGAATTAAATATTAATTGAGTGCTTTTGTATATATGGATATCTTGTCAATCAGCTTAACAGCCATACTGTTTGTATTTGGCCTGTTTAAGTCTTGGCTTTCCATCTTCTTCGTAATACCTCTTAAAGACATTGAGATATTCTGGATCCTAGTGCCTATCTGGGTAAACCTGATATTCACAGACTTCTATCAGGAAAAAAGAGGGACATCGCTCGGCAATGCAGTTACAAATGGCGCCATAATGCTGTGGGTAGGTATCGACTGGATAAGGTTCATCATGAGGAATCTCGATGAATGGGTTTTGACATGGCCCCTGTTCTTTAAGTTTAGCTTATGTTCGCTGGTGATCATGCTTGGGCTGGTTATAATAGTCCAGGGGATAAGGGGAAGAAAGGTGATAAGCCGTATCGGTAGAGTTAGGCAGACGTCCTATATCATGCTCGTGCTCTCCCCTATAGTATACGGTGTGGCAGACCTTTCCTGGAATTACATCGGCGTATCCATTCTGTTCTATCCTTTGTTCTACGGTTTCTTCGCACTGATTGACAGGGCTTTGCCAAATCCCAAAACCTATAAGATATCTGATGAGATGCTTGCTGCCGAATCAGATATATCTGCTGAAGCGACCCTTCCGCCGCCGCCGGCTATTCCGGCTGATTCAGCTAATCCTAGCCTATATTCCTAGAGAACTGATCAGCGACCTGAAGAAATGAAAACCGTCAAATCCAGGTATTGGCAGCATATTAAAAACAAATAAGAAAAGGTTGATCTTTGCCATTGGTTCCAGTACCCTGTAGTATTTCTTATCAACCAAGGCAAATTTTATTATTAAGAATATTGCAAGCCATATTATGAGGTTCATGAGCGGCCCAGACACAGCCACCAAAGATGACTGTAGGGCAGGAAGTGCGCTGTGGCTGACATATCCCCCTACAAAGAATATGAGCGGGAATCTTAAAAGCTTCATCAATATCACTATAAGATAAAGGCTGTAGGGTGCGTGCAGGGTCGCATTTGCTCCGAAGCCCATCGCGACAAACTTATGGGCAAGCTCATGCAGGACAACTGCAGGGGCAGCTATCATGGCAGCGAACTTGATATTCTCCCAATTGGAGCTTTTTTGAAAGTATTTTAAGGGATCATATCCTTCCAAAGGCTGCCTTCTGAAGACGTCAGAGAAGATAAAGCCGATAGCGAATGTCATTACTAAAATGTCTATTACCTCTGCTATAGTTATGAACATCTTACTTTTTTTCAGGTATGACTATCCACGCTATTATGTAGGCAATCAGTCCAGAACCCCCCATAAGGGTAAGTATGATCCATCCAAGACGTATCAAGGTGGGATCTGTTCCGAAATACTCCCCAATCCCTCCGCACACACCAGCGATCATCCTGTTCCTATTGCTCCTGTATAGCCTTTTGCCTTTTTTCATTCTTATTCCCCTGTATTCTTTATTAGTTTTCACAAAGATTAGATATATTATCACGCCCAGGATATTGAACGTTACTATGACTAAGGTCCATACTATCTTATCAAGCTCATTTAAGTCCGACTTTAAGCAGTCCACGATTGCCCATATCCAGAAGATTAAGCCTGCGATACCTACACCTAGGAATACCAGGAACAACAATGGAAAGACCAATATGTTCAGCATATGAAAAGCTAATGCAAAAAGGTATATAAAGCTTATGCCGGGTTCACATCAGCGTCCCCAACTGAGTTGAAGGAAGCTTGTGTAAACTCCCATCTGTCTTCGCCATCTCTTATCTCATAAAGGAATCCGTAGTAATTTTCAACAGTTATCCTGCCGATATTTGTCTGAAGCCTTTCGCATTCCCTTCCTTCTACTGTGACACTGTCCAATTTCTCGGCCTCGTTGACCTTTTCAAGCCATTCCAGAGGGGTCTCAATATATGCATCATCGTAGTCCAGGTCCGCTATCATGCCTTCTTCCAATTGATAGCTTTTGCAGTCCAGACAATAGCCTTTGGCTGTTTTTTCTTTCGTATCCAGATAGATGGTGTTATACGCACTATTATCAGATAGATACACAAGATTAGGCAGTTGTATCCTTATCTTATCGCCCTTTACATCCATGACATAGTCAAAATTATGCTCAGGCCCCTTGTAGCTGTAGCTGTAGCTTTTTAGTTTAGCCTTGCCCTTATCAAGCAGCTCCCTGATATCATCAGCCATAGCAGGTTCTTGTTTGGGCTCTTCCATTTGCTGGACTGTGGTAGTGGTTGTCTCAGCTATTGGCTCAGGCTCTGTATATTCAGGCATCTCCTGTTTTGTACCGCATCCTGCTATCAGAATCATTGCAACTAGCACTACTAACATATTAAATCTCATGGTTACCACCTCTAGACTGATTTCTACAAAAAACTATATAAACTTTATCTAAATCCATCTTACTATGACAGATCTAATAGCCTGCTTGTCAAAGCAAAAAGGGGCATTTGAGCATGTAAAAAGGGTCATAGAGGAGATTGAATGGGCCAACGTTTACATATTCACCTCAGAAAAGGATATTTCTTCATTTAGATTCAATAAAAGCGCAGAGATCATAAAGCTTGACCTGAATAGCACCATAAGTGAACTATCTGAATTTATAGGAAAAAGGCTGGACGGAAAGCTTCATGACCTAGAAGTTGCCGTCAATATTGTTGCTGGCTCCGGCAAGGAGCACACTGCGCTTATTTCTGCCATCCTTAAGATGGGATTTGGCGTAAGGCTGGTTGCTTTGACTCCAGATGGTGTTAAGACAATCTAGAAACATAGACCCTGTATCCTGATTTCTTGGCAGTCTCCCTTATATTGCCAAAAACCAGCTCCATCCTTTTTCCCAGCTCTTTCCCTCCTTTCTGATGGCGAGCAACAAGCTGCAGCAAACCATCTTTCACCAGGTATTTTTTGCTGTCTTCTATTATTTTGAAGCAGACCTCTTTTCCAGCTCTTTGTGGTGGATTGGCTATTATGCTGTTGAATTTCTCCTTGATGTTTTCATAAAGGTCCGACTGCATTGCTTCAGCCTTTGCATCATTCAGTTTGACGTTCATCTTCGCTAGCTTGACAGCTCTCTTGTTGATATCCACCATGAGCACTTCTGTATCTGGAAACACCTTGTTTATTGTGATTCCTACAGCTCCGTATCCGCATCCCATATCTAGGACCCTCCATACATCCTCAACATAAGCATTTTCAGCTAGCAATTTGGTTCCGCTATCAACTTTGTTCTTTGAAAAGACGCCAGAACCAGTGTAAAACTCAAGATCTTTTCCCCTAAGTATGCATTTTATCTTTTTCAGGTTCAGGGGGCTTTCCTGTTTTTTTGAATAATAATATGGCATGATTACATAATTCCATAAAATTTCAAGACCAGTTTATCAACAGCTCTTACCAGCCCAAAGTCCTTCCCTTCGATGATGATGCAGTTATCATCAAGCAGGATCCTCGGTATCTCAGCCTCTTGTATATAGAAGACCAGTTGCTCAGTATTGCTGCAGTTTATGACAGGTCGTGCCCTGCATTCAGCTGTGACATTTTTGTCGCATGCAGCTATTGGTCTTTTGTCAAAAGCCTTTACCATGTTCTGATTGAAATCATTTACAGCTAGAGTTACATAGGTAAAATCACCCATGAAGCCCAGTGGATCGAATGTTACAAAATACTCTTCACTATCGTCAAATAATGTTGCGTTTAGTCTGCCCTCAATAGGTATGTCCTCTAACTGTCTAGGGCCGAATCGGAAATTAAGGGAATATAGTATCCTGTCGTTTGGTGACTGTATCTGGGTATACCAGAAGTTTGAGACATTTACAAAACTGTATCCATTATAGATATATCCCTGGCTCGGGGCTAGCTTTCCCTGCAGGTTCAGCTCATGCAGCTCTTCTATTGTCTGCGGCTCATTTTTTGTGAAAAATTTGAGGCTCACTATGCCGGTTATAACAGCTATGATTACAAGAACTGCTATCAGCATGCCTTTATCTGACTTATCTTGCTCTGATTTTTCCTTGTCCAAAACATTCACCTTATTATTCCCAATATAGAATAGAGCAGTCTGTCCTTGATTCTAAGAATGTCAGCCTCGCTGGCTGCTCCTGCGATTATGCAGCTGTTGTTCACAATTACTTCTGTCTTGTTCATTTCCTGAAAATACACTACAGGGACAAATTGAGAGGAGTCTGAACAGCTTATTACAGGGATATTGAAATCATTTTCTTCTGTAAATCCGCTTCTTACATATACACCTGTGGCACTCAGCGTATTTTCCATGTTGTAGACGGCCACAGCAATGTCGTCCTTGAAAGGGCTCTCAATATCTGAAGTCACATCTATCTCGATCTTATCCTGCAGGAGAGCCTCAACCTCGCCGCTTAGGTTTATATTTTCCACTTCTTCTGGATGATAGTCAAAACCGATTCCGCCGTTGATTGCAGCAAACCACATGTTGCCTCTTCTTTCAAATGCTATTCCATTGTATTTAACTGAATAGGAATCCTGCCTGTAGCCCGAGAAGATTATTCCGAAGATAGAGCTGACCATTATGAATGCAATAAAATAAACCATGAATTTCTCTAATTTTATCTTTTTCTTCCCCATAATACTGAGTTGTATAGTCTAGTTTTTAAATTTTTTCTTGGGTTCAACAGGACCCGAAGAAATAGTAGATATTTATTTTTATATATTAAAATATAATTAATTAAATAGAAAAATTTAAATATAAGAATATATAAAATTATATATAAATGTCTAATAAATCAAAGCTCCAGTTTCCAAACAACAGGCAGTATATCATTACCATCCCCAAAGGTTTGGTCATGGCAAAGGGATGGAAGCAGGGGGATGCTTTAGAGTTCATCATAGATAATAAGGGTGATATCCTAATCCGGAAGGCTTAAACAAAACATTTATATAATATTTTTAATAATTATTAAAAATAATGAAAGAACTTGACAACAGATTGATGGAAATGTACCGAGAGATGGCAAGAGGCCAGGGTATAAATGATTCACTGCTTACAGAGCTCTTTGCCCGGCTGTACTTAGAGCCAGAGCCTATAGCTATGGATAGGCTTGCCAAAGACACCGGTTATAGCCTCGCATCCATCAGCAACAAGATCAGGATGCTCGGATCAGCCCTTAACATCAGAAAGATACGCAAGCCAGGTTCCAAACGAATCTACCTTTATATGGAGAAGGATATCGTGAAGATATGGGGGGAAGCCCTGGTCAGAAAAGAGGAATATGTTATATCTAAGGCTAAGGATACCCTCCCGGCCATCATAAAGGAATACAGGAAAAAAGCCAGCACAGATAGGGATAAGAAAAAGCTCAGGATAGTTGAAAAATACTATAGTCAGATACTCAAGTTTGAGCATATCATCAAAAAGCTTCTCAAAGGTTTGCAGCATGGCTAAAGAAGAAATCATAAAGCTGAAGGATGTCTGGAAGATATATAAGATGGGCAAGGTAGAAGTGCCTGCTTTGAAGGGAGTTAACCTTACTATACACAAAGGTGAGTTTCTTGCCATCATGGGTCCCTCCGGGTCAGGAAAATCGACGATGATGAACTCTATCGGCTGCCTGGACATTCCTACGAAGGGGTCTATATATTTAAGCGGCAAAGATATAGCCCATATGTCTGAGTCCGAGCTGGCGCAGGTTAGAGGAAAAAAGATTGGTTTTATCTTCCAGAAGTTCAACCTGATACCTACTTTGTCTGCCCTTGAGAACGTGATGCTGCCCATGTCATTCCAGGCTACTCCAAAAGAGGAGCGTCTTAAGAGGGCTACAAAATTGCTCGAACTTGTTAACCTCAAGGAGAGGCTGAACCACAGGCCTAACGAGCTCTCAGGGGGCCAGCAGCAGCGGGTTGCAATAGCAAGGTCCTTGTCAAATGATCCTGATGTGATCCTGGCAGATGAGCCAACAGGCAATCTGGACTCCAAGACAGGCCACAACCTTATGGATTTTCTGCAGGACCTCAATAAGCAGGAAGGCAAGACGATTATTATGGTCACACATGACAAGTTTGTGGCAGGTCATGCTCAAAGAATAGAGCATCTTAAGGACGGACAAATTGTAAAAACAAAGGTGATGAAAAAATGAAAAAGATACTGTATGTAATAAGTATGATTTTGTGGGCCAGCATGGCTTGTTCATTGACTTATATGAATGCAGCCAATGCAGATACCTATGTGAATATCACTTTGATCAGCCAGACACCAGACCCGGTAGAGCCAGGACAATATGTCGACCTTCGCTTCAAGGTGGAAAATTGGGGATCTGAGACAGTCGAAGATATTGAACTTGAGCTGCTGGCTAAATTTCCTTTCAGCCTGGAGCCAGGGGAAAGCTCTTTCCAGAGCATAGGCTCTTTGCAGGGAAGGCAGACAGGAAAAAAAGGAGTGATCGTCAAATTCCGGCTAAAGGTGGATGAGGAAGCAGTAGAGGGAGAAAACGAGATAGAGCTGAAGTACACAACGGGTGAATTCCCTGGTTCTGTGCTGCTGGAGCCTTTTATTGTTAATGTCCAGACCCATGACGCCATAATAGCTGTCGAGTCGGTTGAATCATCGCCAAATAAGATAGCGCCCGGGCAGGAGGGCCTACTTACCATCGAGATAAAGAATATGGCAGATTCACTGCTCAAGGAGGTGAAGGCAACCCTTAACGTGCGGGAAATACAGGCAACCTCAACATCCGTCACTACAACAGAATACCCCTTTACGCCAATAGGTTCGTCTAATGAGAAGACACTTGCCATGCTGAAGCCAGGAGCTACAGAAGACATCCAGTTTAGGCTTATCGCTGATCCGGATGCAGAATCAAAAATCTATAGGGTGCCGTTGCTTCTTGAATACTCAGATGAGCTCGGAGCGAACTATTCAAAATCTTTGATAGTGGGTATGATAATCGGCGATGAGCCGGATTTGGTGGTCAACCTGGATTCTTCCACTATCAGAACATCAGGCCAGCGGGGGACTGTTACGCTCCGCTTCGTTAACAAGGGAACAAACAACATAAAATTTGCTTACATAGGCCTCGAAGAAAAGGACGACTATGAGATAATCGGAGCTAAGAATGTATACATAGGGCAGATTGACTCAGATGACTACGAGACTGTTGATTTTGAGCTGTACGTTCCGAAAACAGACTCAGATGTAGCTTTGCACCTGTCCGTAGAATATAAGGATGCCAACAATCAGGATTATAGCACCAATATACAGGTGCCGATTGTCCTTTACAATGCAGCCGAAGCAAAACGATATGGGTTGGTGCAGGGCAACAGCGGCCTCGGCTTCTTTATAATAGTCTTGATAGTTGCTGCTGGACTGTTCGTGTACTGGCGCTGGAAAAAGAAGAAGAAAAAATAGACTATGCTAAAGGACTATTTTGTTTTTGCCTGGGTTAACCTGACCCATAAGAAGCTTAGGAGCTGGCTCACCTTGATAGGTATACTGATAGGGGTCACAGCGGTCGTGGCGCTGATAGGGTTGGGGGACGGATTGAAGCTGGCCATTACTTCTCAGTTTGGGATAAGCTCAACAGAGGTTATTTCAGTGCAGGCAGGCGGTATTACTTTTGGGCCCCCCGGCACCGGCGTTGTAAACCCTCTCACCCAGGAAGATGTGGATGAGATAGGGAAGCTATCCACTGTCGAACGGGCTATTCCAAGGATTCTGGAAGAGGGCAAGCTCGAATTCAATGACAGGGCAGGATTTGGCTACGCCATGAACGTGCCGGATGGAGATGACAGGAAATTCACTTACGACACTATGGAGGCCGAAGCCCTGCAGGGCAGGCTCCTGAAAGACGGCGATAACAAAAAGGCATTTCTTGGGTATAATTTTGGCGCAGACAACGTAGGTTTTGATAGGCCGATCAAGCCAGGAGATACGATCCTCCTGGATGATGTCAAGTTTGAAGTGGTAGGCATAATGGAAAAAAAAGGCAGCTTTATCTTCGACAATATTGTGCTTGTGAACGAAGAGCCGTTGAAAGAGCTCATGGATGATCCAGACCAGGTTGACATAATCGCTGTGCAGGTCAAGTCCAAGGAACTGATGGATGAGGCAAAAGCAGATATCGAGAAGCTTTTAAGGGATAGGAGAGATGTAGAAAAAGGACAGGAGGACTTCACAGTCCAGACACCAGAGGCAGCTCTTGAGCAGGTTAACAGCGTGCTTACAGGTGTTCAGATATTTATCTCATTGATAGCAGGGATCTCAATATTTATCGGCTCAGTGGGCATAGTAAACACTATGACCACCACAGTTATGGAAAGAAAGGGCCAGATAGGCATCATGAAGTCAATAGGAGCCAGGAACAGAGATATATTCATGCAGTTTTTTGTCGAGTCAGGGATGATGGGCCTGATGGGCGGTATCATAGGCGCTATCTTCGGTCAGCTAATCGCCTATACAGGAACGTTGGGAATAAATGCATTTGTAGGGGCAGAAACAACTCCGCAGATAAATTTCTGGTTAATAATGCTGACTCTTGCGGGTACTTTCATAATAGGTTCTGTTGCAGGCATTGTTCCTGCGATAAGGGCAGCCAGGCTCAATCCGGTGGATGCCTTAAGAGACTAAGATGATATCCAAAGAAAACATACTATATTCACTAAGGAACCTGAGGATGAGAAAATCAAGAAGCTTTCTTACAATACTCTCTATTTTTATAGGGGTTGCGACTATCTTTATCTTTGTCAGCTTTGGCTGGGGGCTTTATGATTACGTAGGTGAGCTTGCATCAGGTGGTTCTGCAGATAAGTTCCTTGTATACGGCAAAGGGGCTGGGGCTCCGGGCATGGGTGATGTGAGGTTAACTGAATCTGATCTGGAAGCAGCGCAAAAAACAAGGGGAGTGATTGAGATAATCGGCTATAATATGGATGTTGTGGAGATTGAGCATGATTCACAGACAAGATACGCATTTGTTGCTGGCGCTGATCCAGATGACATGGACCTGTTGATGGAATCCTTTGACATATCCATAGAGAAGGGCAGGCAGGTAACTGCAGGAGATGCCACCAAAGTAGCTCTTGGCTATAGCTACCAGCTGCCTGATAAGATATTTTCAAGGCCGCTGGACATAAACGATAAGATAACCATAAATGGTGAGAAGTTCAAGGTAGTTGGTTTTTACGGGGAGATAGGCAACCCTCAGGACGATTCCAACATCTACATGACTGAAGAAGGATATAAGAAACTGTTTCCTGAAGAAGAAGACTACGCTGTCCTTGTTGGAAGGGCAGACATTGACGATCTGGATGCAACTGTTGAAAGAGTCGAAAAAGCTTTGAGGAAGTCCAGGCATGAGGAAGAGGGAAAAGAAGAATTCTATGTCTCATCATTTGCAGACCAGATAGAGGCGTTTGGAACAGCATTGAACATTGTCATTGGCTTCATCGTGTTTATAGCCTTGATATCTGTATTTGTTTCTGCAGTCAATACCGCAAACACAATGGTGACATCTGTGCTGGAAAGGGTGAGGGAGATTGGAGTGATTAAGTCCATTGGGGCCACCAATTCAGAGGTTTTTAATATATTCTTTTTTGAATCAAGCTTTCTGGGCCTCATCTCAGGCATAATAGGCGTAATCCTGGGCTGGCTTTTTACCACGGCAACAGGCGCAATTTTGGATGCATCTGGCTGGGGATTTTTAAGCCCCCATAACTCTTGGATAATATTTGCAGGGGGGATATTGTTTGCCACAATTGTCGGTGCTGTTTCAGGCGTAGCTCCTGCAATAAACGCATCTAGAAAAAAGCCCGTTGAAGCTCTTCGCTATGAGTAATCATTATAAATGAAATGTAAATTCTCCTTTTCATGGCCGACTGTCTGACAAGAGGGAGCATAGTAAAAAACATTCTGCATCTTTCCTGGCCTGTGATGCTGGCCATGGCACTGCATACAGGCTTCAATGTTGTAGATACAATCTTTGTCGGTAAAATAAGCTCTTTGGCATTAGCCTCCATTTCAATCACATTTCCGGTGGTTTTTCTGATAATTGCACTGGCAGCAGGAGTAGGTATCGGGATTACCTCTCTTGTCGCAAGGCTTCTTGGAGCAAAAAAGAAGAAGGAAGCGGAAAACGCTGCCGAACACGCCCTGATTCTTGGCCTGGTTATGACAGCAATATTCACGGTGGCAGGTCTCACATTATCAAGACCACTTTTCCAGCTTATAGGGGCAACAGATGAGATGATGCCGCTGGTAATGGAATATGTAAGGATCATCTTCGGGGGCTCTTTCTTCATGTTCATGGGATTTATCGCTAACTCTATTTTGAGGGGGACAGGAGATATGAAGACACCCATGAAAGTGATGATCCTGGCTACTGTTTTGAATAT
The DNA here is from genome assembly GCA_964510025.1 of uncultured Methanosarcinales archaeon. Lineage (GTDB taxonomy): Archaea > Nanobdellota > Nanobdellia > Woesearchaeales > DATDXC01 > CAZDZV01. The sequence goes on along the minus strand of CAZDZV010000001.1, from coordinate 2,218 downwards.
TGTCCTGGATCCTTTGTTTATCTTCGGCATCTGGATATTTCCAAGAATGGGCATTGGCGGTTCAGCTTTGGCGACAATAATCTCGAGAGGAGTTGGATCCATAATAATAGTCTCACACTTATTGAACGGCAGGTCCGTTCTCAACCTGAATCTCAGGTATTTCAAGTTCAAATGGAAGATTATATCCGACATCCTTCATGTGGGCATACCTGCTTCATTATCTCAGTCGATAATATCGCTGGGGATGTTTTTTGTTACAAAGATAGCAGCTTTTTTTGGGCCGATGGTGATCGCAGCATACGGTATAGCGGGCCGGCTTTATACAGTGGCTCTACTTCCCTCAATGGGGATAGCTTCAGCGGTGATAACTATTGTTGGCTTCAATGTAGGGGCGGGTAAGTACAGGAGAGCAGGCAAAACAGCATGGATCGGAGCTTTGCTTGCTTTTATTTTTATGGAGACAATCGGCATCATTTTCTTTTCTACCTCAGGTTTCTGGATAGAGATCTTTAACAGCAATCCAGAAATAATCAGTGTTGGTACAAGCTATCTGAAGATCGTGCCCTTGTTTTTTGGGCTGGCCGGTATAATTACTGTCCTGTCATCCGCCTTCCAGGGCGCAGGCAAAGGAAGGCCCTCTCTTGTCATAACCTTAGCAAGGCTTTTTGTATTCGAGGTGCCTTTAGCTTACCTTTTTGCGATAGTCTTAGGCTTGGGACCAGTAGGCATTTGGTGGTCTATTATAATCTCTTTAGTAGCTGTATGCCTTCTTTCTGTTTTTTGGTTTAAGTCAGGGTCCTGGAAAAAAGGTAAACCAGAATATGTACCAATCAGCAATTAGACTTCATCCGGCTGATGTATTTGCCTAGCCTTTTCCTCACCTTATTGCTGAGCTCCCTGCTTAGGTCTAGTCTATCTACCTCCCTTTCCACGTTTATCTTCGGCATCTGGCTGAGAGTTCCAGATAGCGGGGCATTGGCCAGCCGGCACTCCTCTTCTATTCTTCTGGAATAGGCTGTATTGAACATTCTGATCGCAGGGAATTTGGTTATGGAATCAGCACCAGCCTCCAGCAGGACGTGTATCTCATCTAGATGGGACAACCATGAGCCGGCAACGATCTTGATTTTCGGAAATTCCTTTCTTGTCCTCCTTATCCATTCAGCATAATGCTCAGTTTTTGGCCCTTCCGAATTCTCGAATGCTGTATTTTTTTGCGGCTTCAGCCTGTAAAATGTTATCTTGTCCAGCATATGTTTTCTTATGAAATCCCTGAGATAGCCAAAATCTTCGACAGCCTCTCCAAGCCCGATTATTAATGTAATTGTCTTTCTTAGCTTAAGATTATCAGCTATCTCAAGCATCTTTTCGATCTCTGACAAGGGTTTGCTGGGGCATAGCTTATCCCTTAGTCTGGGTGTAATGCATTCCACTGTGCCGCAGACTCCTTGAATGTAGGGCCTGAAAAGCTTCATCTGCTTTTTACTGAGTGTTCCGACATTCAGCCATTGTTTCTGTCCGGTTATCTTGTATACCTTTTTTATGATAGACAATAGTTCTTCATCGGTATAGCTGTCGCATCCTCCGGAAAGGAACTCGATCTTCCAGCCGCAGGCTTTGCATATGATTGCTTCCGCGAAAATAGAAGCTAGGCTTCTTCTGTCCTTGACAGGATCTTGTGCAGCATGCTCGCGAGACGACAGGTAGCAGAAAGCGCAGTCTCTCTTGCTGCAGTACCATGACAAAAATATCGCTCTTTCAAAATAGGTTTTCATGAAAGCCTCTGGGGAGAGTTGCACTCCCGACCTTCGCTTTACGAGAGCGATGCAATAGCTGCTATGCTACAGAGGCACAATAAAAAAGAAAGACCATCCCTATTTAATATTTTTTGATAATTCATCCTTGAACTTCTTCTGGCACTCAAAGCATACCGGATGCTTCTTGCTCGAACCTTTTTTCTTCACATATGTTCCTATGATCTTCTTCATGAACGTCTCCTCTATCTTCTTTCCGCAGATTGTGCATTTCATTGCCAGAAGGATTACAAACGAATTTATTAAATTATTGGAAATCTTTAAAAACAGCAAGCCAACTATCTGTTGTAGTTCTAAAAGAGGATAGTGGTGATATGTTTGATAGAAGAATTGCTGCACTGGCCGAAAATACGAAGTCTGGAAGCTTTGGCTGAGAGATTTGAAGAGCTTAATAGGGAGTTTAC